>JANOAS010000305.1:0-32453 GCA_031411255.1 bacterium | reverse complement strand
GGCCGCCCGGCAAAAAGCCGCCACCGCCCCCGCAACCAAGGCAGCATAGGCCAGAGCTGTGGCGCATCCCACACAGGCTCCACCCCAGTCCAGAGTCCGAGGTCAACGCGATTCGCATGGGGCTGGGGGTGACGCTTACGTGGGGCCGGGAGCGGAAGAGCTCGGATCGGACTTGGCGTGTGTCGTGGTCATGCCCATCCCCTACGCGGCGGGGCGGCGGCAGGCACGGGTTTCAAGACGGTGCTGGCGGTGACGCTTACGGACGAATGGATGGACCGTCCCCCCGAATCGCCGCCAGTTTTCCTTGTTGTGGCTTGGGCGAATTCAAAAGACGACTGATCGACCCCTCGCTGCTGCCGTCCAGACAAGACAATCACGAGCCCAATCTGGCTTTCGGCGTGTGCTGGGACGACGGATCCGGCAACGTCCACTTTTTGGCACAACTGCCTCAGTGTCCTTCGGAATTTGTTGAAACCTCCGGCCTCCGGACAAACTTGACAACCTCCACCGCAACCAGAGGCAAAGTTGAGACGACAGCGAGCATGATGCAGTCGCTGAAGTCCATGATGGCACCTCGGAACAAATTGGCGAGGAAGGCGCTGTGATGGCCTGCGATTTGGATAACGAACGAAATGGCGACCACGAGGAGCAAACGCATGTTGGTGGCGAATCCCATTTGCCAGACGGATTTGGTTTCGCTGCGCACTCCGAACGATCTGAGGAGTTCCGCGAAAACGAGGGTGGCAAAGGCGTGGGTGCGGGCCAGTTCGACGGTTTCGGTTCGCAAACCATAAATAAATACCGCGAAGGAGACGCCAGCGGTAAGCACACCGGTGAGGAACATCATGCCGAGGAAGGAGCCGGACGTAATGCGTTCGTTGCGGGGGCGTGGGGCGCGTTTCATGACGTCGGCGTCGATGGGGTCAACGGCGAGGCAGAGGGCGGGGAGGCCGTCGGTGACGAGATTGATCCAGAGCAGGTGAATGGGCAGCAGGGCCATGGGCAGGCCGGAAAGGATGCAGGCCATCATGAGCAGGAGTTCGCCGACGTTGCCTGCGAGCAGGTATTGCAGGGTCTTGCGGATGTTGTCGTAGATGCCACGCCCCTCTTCGACGGCAGCCACGATAGTGGCGAAGTTGTCGTCGGTGATGATCATGTCCGAGGCTTGCTTGGTGACCTCGGTGCCGCCGCGACCCATGGCGATGCCGATGTCGGCACCTTTGATGGCGGGAGCATCGTTCACTCCGTCGCCCGTCATGGCGACGACGGCGTCATTGGATTTCCATGCGCGGATAATGCGGAGTTTGTGGGCGGCGGTGACGCGGGCATAGACGGCGATCTTGGGAGCGCGCTGCTTGAGGTCATCGTCGCTCATCTTTTCCAACTCGGTGCCGGAGACGGCGAGATCGTCGCCAGTGGCGATGCCTAGTTCATGCGCAATGGCCATTGCCGTTTGCGGATGATCGCCAGTGATCATGACCACGCGAATACCCGCAGCGCGGCAGCGCGATACGGCGTCCTTCACTTCAGGACGCGGCGGATCGACCATGCCGGTGAGGCCGACGAAGAGGAGGTCGCGCTCGACAGGATCGGCCGTCAGGGATTCGGGCGGCGTGGGTTCAAGATCGCGATAGGCGGCTCCGAGCACGCGCATTGCCTTACCAGCGAGCGCAGTATTTTCGGCACTGATGGCGGTGCGGTCGGCATCGGTGATCGGCCTAACGCCTTCGCTGGCTAGCACGTGGGTGCAGAGGGCGAGCAGCTTGTCGGGTGCACCGTTGACGAAAGCGCGCAGGCGTTTGTCCGGCATCAGGCGGACGACCGTGTGACGCTTGCGGTCTGAGTCGAACGGGATCTCGTGATGACGTGGCTGGTCCTTGTCCGCTCGCTCCTTGTCGCCACCGGCCTTGCCGCCTGCGGAAAGCAGCGCTCCTTCCGTGGGATCGCCGATGGCCTTCCACTGCCCACCTTCCTGTTGCAGATGCGAGTTGTTGCAGCCGACGAGGACATTGCCCAGTTCCAGCAACGACGCCCCACGGGCAGCATCAGGTGCTTTGCCATCCATCAAGACCTTGCCCTCCGGGCCGTAGCCTTCACCCGTGATTTCAAATGACTGGCCTGCGACATAGAACGCGCGGGCAGTCATCTCGCCGACCGTCAGCGTGCCGGTCTTGTCGGTGCAGATGACGCTCGTTGAGCCGAGCGTCTCCACCGCAGGCAGTTTGCGCACGAGCGCACGGCGATGCGACATGCGGCGCACACCGAGTGCCAGTGAGATTGTCACGATGGCGGGCAGCCCCTCAGGCACCGCAGCCACGGCGAGACTCACGGAGGTGAGAAACAACTCGAAGAACTTCATGCCGCGCAGCAAGCCCAGCACGAACAGCAGGCCCACGATGCTAAGCGAGATCCATACAAGCAGACGACCAAAGGCAGCTAGTTTGTGCTGCAACGGCGTGCCTTCGCCAGCTTCCTCCAGCGTGGCTTCACCGAGCAGTCCGGCGATGCGGCCCATCTCGGTTTGCATCCCGGTGGCAACCACGACGGCTTTGGCTGTTCCCGCCGCGACACTCGTGCCAGCGAAAATCATGTTCTCGCGGTCACCGAGCGGCACATCGGCTTGATCGAGCGTGACGACCTTTTTCTCCACGGCCTCGGATTCGCCGGTGAGCGATGACTCGATGCAGCGCAGCGAGGAGGCTTGGAGCAATCGCGCATCAGCCGCGGCCAGATCACCGTCTTCAATTTCGAGCACGTCGCCCGTCACGACTTCTGCGGCAGGAATGGAAACGACACGGCCATCGCGCCAGACCTTCGCACTTGGAGCTGTCATCTTCTTGAGCGCAGCAATGGCTTTCTCGGCATTGAACTCCTGATAAAAGCCGATCACCGAGTTCAACATGACGATGGCAAGGATGGCGATGCTATCCACCCATTCACCCAGCAGCCCCGCGATGATGCCCGCCACAATCAAAATCCAGACGATAAGGCTGCTGAACTGCCCTAAGAACAGCCGCCACGGATTGATAGCCTTGGTTTCCTTCAGCTCATTCGGGCCGTTGGCAGCCAAACGCTGCGCCGCCTCAGCAGCGGACAATCCTTTGAGGGATGTCTTGAGTTGCTCCAGCACGCTCTCAGGCGATTGGATGTGCCAGGTTATCGATGGTGGTGACGGGTTCATGATGCGATCGCGGGTGCAATGTCGAGCCGCTGACTGCGCTTCCATTTCCACTCCTCGACGGCACAGAAGAGTGTGGGCGCAATGAAGATGCTGACGAGGAGACTGACGGCAAGTCCACCGATGCTTGGGATCGCCATTGGCTGCATCACGTCGGAGCCGCGGCCTGTGGCCCAGAAAATCGGCATCAGGCCAAAGACGGTTGTTGAGAGCGTCATGAGGCAGGGGCGAATGCGCTTCAAGCCAGCCTGCACGACTGCTTCGCGGATCTTCTGCACGGAGTCGGGCTTCAGCTTGTCAAAGGTGTCCTCAAGGTAAGTGGACATGACAACCCCATCGTCATCGGCCACGCCGAAGAGCACGAGGAAGCCGACCCACACGGCGACGGAGAGGTTCGCGCCCCACCATGCCAGCATGATGAAGCCGCCCGCTGCGGAGGTGAGAATGCCGAGGTAAATGATCGGCGCGATCCACCAGCGACGGAAGCCGAGGTAGAGCATGACGATCATGATGAACAGCGTGACTGGCACAAGGATTTGCATCCGCGCAGTCGCACGTCGCTGGCTTTCAAACTGGCCGCTCCATTCCCAGTAATAACCGGCGGGGAGAGTTAGCCGTCCGTCTTTCAACGCGGATTGCAGAAGTTTCTCCGCATCTTCGACGACGCTGATTTCATCGCGGTCGCGCGTGTTCATGGTCACGTAGCCGACGAGCAATCCGCGCTCGCCTTTGATCTCCTGCGGACCGAGCACGCTCTTGATAGTGACGACTTGTGCGAGCGGCACTTGGGCCATGGTGCTTGACGGCACGAGGATCTTTTCCAGCTCGGGAATGTCTTCGCGAAACTCGCGCAAGTAGCGGACGCGGATCGGATAGCGCTCGCGGCCCTCCACCGACTCCATGAGGTTCATGCCGCCGATGGCCATCTCGATCACGTCCTGCACATCGCGTATGTTCACGCCGTAGCGGGCGATGCGATCACGGTCAATTTCAAACTCGAGGTAAGGTTTGCCGACGATACGATCCGCCACCACGTCGGTGGAGCCTGGCACTTCTTTGAGCAGGGATTCGATCTGGAGGCCGAGGCGTTCGATCTCCTTCAAATCACTGCCATAAATCTTCACACCCATCATCGCGCGGAAGCCGGTTTGCAGCATCGTGATACGAGTTTGAATGGGTTGCAGCCAGGTCGGCAGCACGCCGGGCATTGCGGTCTTCATTTGCAGCTCGCCAAGAATTTCAGCCTTGGTAATGCGGCGTTCCTCTGGTGCTAGCCAAGCGAGAGGAGCCTTGAGCCAGCCGGGCCAGCCGGAGAACCAACGCTGCACCGGAAAGGTGCGCCATTGATCTTCCGGTTTCAAAATGACGATGCTCTCCAGCATGGAGATGGGCGCGGGATCGAGCGCGCTCTCGGCGCGTCCAAGTTTACCGACGACGGATTCAACTTCGGGCACGCTGGCGATGGCGAGGTCTTGTTTAGCATTCACTTCGATAGCGGGACCAAGACCCGTCTGCGGCAGCAGCGATGGCATGTAGAGAAACGATCCTTCATCCAGCGGCGGCATAAACTCGCGTCCAATGCCGGACAAGAAACGGTGTTCGGAAGTGACCTTTGCACCAGAGGCAATTTCAGCGGCACGATCACGCGGGTCCTGACGGCGCCAGAGGATGCGTTGATTCGTGGAGCCATCGCTGTTTTGCACGAGCTGCCAGCGGACTTGATCCAGCTCGATCAAGGGTCGCGTCGCCTCCTCATCGGGCTTGAGATTCATGTCGCGCTTCAGCTCTGGCGATGCCTTCTGGCGTGCGAACAAATTGATGCCCCAACCGATGGGAGCCAGCGTGGTGGCGACACCGAGCCAGATCGTGATCCCGGTGAAGAGGATCAACACCGGAGCCATCATGAAGGTTTTTTTGTGCCCCAGTATCCAGCGAAGTGTCGGGTCGTAAACTTTGAACACGCTGCGCGAAACGGCGTTTTCCTCCAAGGGTAGGAAGCGTTCACGTGTCATGCGGAAGACGGCGAGCGCGACCATGATTCCGACCGCGATAGACATTGGCCAGCCGCTGTAATGGCCGAGGTCCGTGGTCCACACGAGGATGAGATGAAGGGCGATAGCGCTGGCAATGCCGAGCCCTGTCGCGAGGCCCCAGACGATCTGCTTCTTCCACTTCACCGGATAGAAAAGGAAGTAACACATCAATGGCACAACCGTGATGGCGAGGATGACGGAGCCGCTGATGGCGAAGGTTTTCGTGAAGGCGAGCGGGCGAAACATTTTCCCTTCCTGGTCTGCTAGGAAGAACACGGGAATGAAGGACACGAGCGTGTTCGAGACCGCGGTAATGATCGCGCCGCCGACTTCCGATGCGCCTTCGTAGATGGTGTCGAAGTAGCTTTTCGATTTATCTTTCATCGCGACGTGTCGATAAATGTTCTCCGTCATGATGATGCCCATGTCGCCCACGTCGCCAATGGCAATGGCGAGTCCTGCCAGCGACATGATGTTCGAATCAACGCCGAAGGCATACATGAGGATGAAGCACATCGCGACGCTGAGCGGGAATGTTATCAGCACGGAGAGCGTGCTGCGCAAGTGCAGCAGGAAGATGAGGATCACGAGGCTGCCGAGGATGGCTTCCTCGACGAGCGCTTCCTTGAGCGTGCTGATGGTTTCCTTCACGATGGTCGTCCGATCATAGAACGGCACGATGTGAACCTTGGAGACGCGACCGTCCGCGAGCTTCTTCTGTGGCAGCCCGGGCTCGAGCTGCTTGATCTTTTGTTTCACACGCTCGACGACGTGCTGCGGGTTTTCGCCATAGCGCATCAACACCACACCTCCCACGACCTCCTTCCCGTTCTTGTCCAGCGAGCCCCGGCGGAAGTCTGGTCCGAGCGTGACGGTGGCCACGTTCTTCACTTGAATGGGCGTGCCGCCTTCCTGCCGGATGACCACTTTTTCCAAGTCTTCCACGGACTTGATGAAGCCGATGCCGCGGATGAAAAATTCGATGCCGTTTTTCTCCAGTACCTTCGCGCCGACGTCGATGTTGGCTTTGCGGACCGCCTCGTTCACTTCCATCAAAGTGACGCGATGCGCGCGCAGCTTGTCGGGATGGATGTCGATCTGATACTGCTTCACAAAGCCGCCGATGCTGGCGACTTCGCTCACGCCTTCTTCGGCGTTGAGCTGATAACGAAGATACCAGTCCTGAATCGAGCGCAGCTCCGCCAGATCAAAACCCTCGCCCTCGACGGTATACCAATAGACCTGCCCGAGCGCCGTGGCATCCGGGCCTATGACGGGAACCACGCCCTTGGGCAGGCGCTGCTGCACGACGTTCATGCGCTCGATCACGCGCGACCGCGCCCAGTAGTAATCCACTTCGTCTTTGAAGATGACGAAGACCATCGAGAAACCGAAGCCCGACATGCTGCGGATGGCCTTCACTCCGGGCGTGCCGGTGAGCGCGGTGGTCAGCGGATAGGTGATCTGATTGTCCACATCCTGCGGCGAGCGACCATCCCAGTCAGCATAGACGATGACTTGTTTTTCACCGATGTCGGGAATCGCATCCACCGGTGTTTGCTTCAAGGCATAGACGCCGCCGAACAGCAGTGCCACGACTCCCACGATGACAAGGAAGGGATTGCGCAGGCACGAACGGATGATCCAGGAGGTCATGGTGGCGATCAGTGTTTGTGATCCGGAGGCGTGGCGTCCCTGGCGGCGGGAGGCGGCGGAGCTGGCGCGGTTTTGTCAGGAGGCGTCACCATGCTTTCGTGGCCTGAATGATCCGCTGGCTTCGCGTCTTTACCCGCAGGCGCTGGCGAAGGTGTGGTGCCTCTGCTGGCGGGCATCGCCATGCCACCGTGACCGGTATGACCTGCTGAAGGAGCCTGACCTTTCGGATAAAAGAGACTCGGCAGGCCCGCGATTTGAAATTGCGAATCGAGCAGGAAATTGCCGCGAACCACCACGCGATCCCCTTCCTTCAGGCCATCGAGCACCGGATAATAATCTCCGCTGCGGGGTCCAACCTTCACTTCAACAGGACGATACACATCCTCGCTAACCTCCACATGCACAAGCTTCCTCGTGCCGGAATCGAGCACGGCGGTGAGCGGGATCGCCAGCGCTTGTGCGGCTGGCTTTGCAGGCTCCGGTTTACCGGGGATTTGAACGAGAGCCATCTGGCACACTGGGCATGGCCCAGCGGCATCGCGCAGCACTTGAGGATGCATCGGGCATGACCAGCGGCCTTCCACACCACTCGGTGCCGCGGTGCCATCCGCCATCAGCGGCACCTCCACCTGAGCGCTCACGAACATGCCGGGCTTAAGCTTCCGATCCTTGTTCTGCAAGGACACGATAACCTTCACGGTGCGCGTTTCCTCACTGAGGGTTGGATTGATAAACCACACGCGACCCGTGAAGGCCTCGCCCGGATACGATTCGGTAGTGGCTGCGACTTCCTGGCCATAGCGGATCATGCCAAGCTCGTATTCGTAGATGTCGAGATAGAGCCAGACGGAATCGAGATTTGCCAGCTTGTAGAGCATCTCGCCGGGCTTCACCATGCTGTTCTGCACGACCATTTTTTCCGTCACCGTGCCGCCCATCGGTGCCATCAGCGTGACGCGCTCCGTCACTTTGCCATTGCGCAGAAACTCATCGATTTGCTCCGGAAGCAGCCCCCAGCGTTCCAGCTTGGTGCGTGCTGCAACGAGCAGGGTTTTGTCGGTTGGATCATTCCTGCCGAGCAGCAGTTCGCGCTGGGCGACAGCGAGATCAGGACTGTAAATCTCCGCGAGATGATCGCCCTTCTTCACCTCCACCCCGGTGAAGTTGACGAAGAGATTCTCCACGTAGCCCTCGACCCGGCTCGTGATGGTGGCCAGTCCCGTTTCGTTGTAACCGATCTTCCCAAACACTCGCAGCGAGTGTTTCAGGTCACGCCGCTCAACAACCGCCGTCTCCAGCGCCGCCCGCTCCTGGGCCGCCTCCGCAACGTGCAACGTGCCTTCGCCCATGTCGTGCGCGGCTTCATGGCCTTGATGCTCACCCGAACCCGGCGCGGGACGCGAACTCCAGAAGATGACGGCCACCGCCAGCACGACAAGGCTGACGATGATAGTGATGAGACGTTTATTCTTCATGATGAGTTTCCCTCAGCGGCTGTTTTGTCCGAGCGCCGCCTTCCAGCGCACACGGGCGAGGTGGAAATCGCGAAGCGCATTCACCCGGTCCATCTCCACCATGAGAAGCTGGTCGCGGGCACGCAGCAGGTCTTGAAGCGAAGCCTTGTTGTTTGTATAAGCCTCGCGCACACGCTCGATTTGCTGCCGCGCCAGAGGAAGCAATTGCGCTGTGTTCTCGTCGATGAATGGCAGCAGCCGATCCATCTCCTTCTTCGCCGAAGCGACCTCGCCACCCGCCTTCAATCGCAGCGCCTGAGCCTCGGCCTCGGCTCGTGAACGCATCGCGGTGGTTTCTGCGATCTCGCCTTGATTCCTGTTCCAAAATGGCAGCGGAATGGACACCTTCACCCCGATCATCGTCTCGTTTCTCAGTCCCATGGGCTCATCCATCGTCCGCGCATGATCGACCATCACTCCGGCGGAAATATCCTCCCACTTCTTTGCTTTCGCGAGGTCCACCGACTGCCCCGCCGCATTCTTGCGATTCAATGCCGCTTGAATATCCGGCCGCGAATCGTCCGGCGTCGCAGGCCCCGGAGCCTTCGCTTCCGGCAACGAGCCCGTCACCTCCAGTTCGTCGTTGGCCGCGAGACCAAGCATCGGCTTCAGCGCTTCATTCATCGCCCCAATCCCCGCCTGCAATTTGACGATCGAATTGCGCTGCTGCCGCGCTTCCAGCCGCATCTGCCCGGCATCAACTGCGGACTCATTCGCCGCCGCTCGCGCCGTGGCTATCTCCGTCAGCTTCTCCGCAAGTGTCGCCTGGCTTTCCTGAATGCCGACCTCCGCTTGCATCGCCAAAATTTTCAACGCCATGCTCTCCGCCTCAGCGATGAGCATTCGCTCTTTGTCGGCCACCTCCGCCTCCGCAGCCGCGATCTGCGCCGCCGTCACCGCCCTCTCCAGCCGCAAGCGCCCGGTCACTGGAAACTTCTGCATCAAGCCCACGCCAAAGCCACCCTCGCGTCCCGCCGTCATATGCCGGGCATTGACTTCCACCTCAGGATTCATCAGCCGCCCCGCGCCGAGATGCCGGCCCCTGGCCTCCTCGACCATAAACCGCGCTGCGCTCAGTTCCGGATTCCCTGCCTGGAGCTGGTGAGGGATGTCCTCCAGCGTCACACCTTGCGCAGGAGTCGCCAGCACGACCAAGGCGGCCCACGCAGCCAAGCCGGCCCTGTTGAATGTTTTCATCATGTGGCGTCCCAACAGTTGATTTGTCCGCCCGGTGGTTTCGCCACCGGGCAGATTGTTCTGACACCGGCGCGGGATGTTAATGCTTGGTGCAGTGCGTCATGGTTCCACCGCAATGGCTGCAGGTGTGCTTGAATTCACCAGTCTTGAAGAAGGTGGTCACGGCAGACTGGCAGTCAGGGCACTCCATGGTTTTGACATCCCGGTAGGTCATAAAGCTCTTGCCGCCAGGACCAGGCGATGCCGTTTTCACCCAGACAGTTTTGCACTTGTCACAGGTGACGGCATCTGCGCCAGCCGCTGCTCCGCCTGTGGACTGGCAGGAGGACATGAGGGTGGCCAGGCTGAGGCTGCCGGCGATGAGGAGAAGGCGTGTTTTGATTTTCATATGGTTGGTTTTTCTTTTGTATGGCGTTTGTATTTACGTCCGATTTTGCTGATCGGAAGAGGAGTAGGCGGGGGCCGCAAGTTGTTCGTCAAAAGATTCACAGAGAATGTGGAGCACCGGCGGCGTGAGCGCGGCGGTGCCGGCATGGAGCCGAAGCTCGGTTCTTCCCGACTGGTCAAAGATGGTGAGCAGACCCTCGTCAAATGCCCGGCGGTAGGAGGAGCCGTCGGCATGAAATTCGATGGCACCGGCGCCAAACTCCAGCGCGGCCGTCCGCGCCCGAAAGCTCCGCCCCGCGCCGGTGGCGTTCGTGACGTTGATTTCGAGCAGAGCGGAGGCTGGGTTCATCACGGGGAGCATAGCCTTTCTTCAGGCCGCATACTCCGCATCCATTCAGAACAATTGCGCAGATTTTCAGATCTCCGCCCCGGCAGCCAGGCGGGCACGATACTCACGCGGGCTGATCCCGCACACTTT
This sequence comes from bacterium, assembly GCA_031411255.1. Classification (GTDB taxonomy): domain Bacteria; phylum Verrucomicrobiota; class Verrucomicrobiia; order Verrucomicrobiales; family V1-33; genus JANOAS01. The sequence goes on along the minus strand of JANOAS010000305.1, from coordinate 22,010 downwards.
CCTGAAAACCCGGTTGAACTGGGAAAGCGACTTAAAGCCCGTGTCGTAGGCAACTTCCGTAATTTGCAGCCGGGGATTTTTCAGCAGGCTTTTTACTTTTTCGATCCGGACACGGGCCACATATTCGGTAAAGGTAAGACCTGTAGCCTTGTGGAAGACATCACTGAAGTATCCGGCGCTGACGTTTACAGCCCTTGCCACCTTTCCAATCGATACATCATCGGCAAAATTTGCGCGAACGACGGCTTTAGCACGCGTGACGGAGCTGGGCTCCGTTGAGGCGGTCTCCATTTGCAATGCGGCGGCGCACTCCGCCAAATGGCTGGCAAAAATATGAAGCAGCCGCAACATGGCCGCATATTGCTGCTCGCTCAGCACGGTCGTGGCAAACCATGCCTCTTCCGCCTGCTTGAGGTCCGTCTCCGCGCCCATGGCGATCAAATTCTGCGCCACTTTGCTGAAGCACTCCGCATCAGGACGGTGCAGTAAAATCTGGCCTGTCTGAAGGAAGGCAATGATTTTTTCCCCAACGCGAACCGGCACCGCGCTTTCACACAAACCCGCAAAACAATGAAGCGAGCGGGGCTCGATCCCGGCTTCCTGCTCCAGTTTTTGCTGCGTGGCAAAGCACGCGCCGCAGGCCGGGTTGCTTTTGGCCATGAGCAGGCAGAAGGGATTTCCTCCCGGCCTGAGCGCCAGTCCCCCGCCGGCATCCCCCTGTTCAAGCAGATGCAAGGGCAGGCCGGTCGCGTTCTCGAAGGCGTTTTGGTAGTCCTGAAACACCTTACTCTCCGACAGCGCGTGAGGCAAAGACCCGGCGTGGCCTGCGTCACCGGGTTTTGGCAAGCGGCGGGTGCCTTTCGAGTCTGGGTTCATGCTTTGCAAAATTTGGTCCTGGTTCAGCGGCGGCACCGGCTTTCTGAAGGCGTCTCCACAGTGGGGCGGATTGCGGATTGCGCGAGGGAGAACACCATTTTAATTGGACTCCCGCAGGTACTGTGGTCGGGCTGTCCTCGCCGCAGGACGGCCGGGCGGGGTTCGTCGCGGTAGTGGCTGCGGCAGGTGGCAGCGCGAGCTGCGGAGTAACCGGCAGGAAGGCGGGGCCGCTCCGGCGGGGCGAGCCTGGGAGATGAGGCAGTCGGGCTTTCCCGAAAGCGCGGGACGAGGCAGGCTGCGAAGTTGTGCAGGGCCGCCGTTCACTCATTCACAGTCCGTTTTACCCGCACCCATCGTAACCCGGAGGACAAGCGCGGGCTGGTTTGGGTGCCGTAAGCGGAAGTTTGGAGATTGCGTGGCGATGTTTGGTTCCCGATTGCCTCTATTTACATCTTTAATCAGGACGTTTTCATCCTGCTTGTCGTCATTTGAAGATCGAAAGACGCTATTTGGAGATTTCTTGCAGCTATTTGCATCCGAAGCGACGCCATTTTGAACTTAAGAGACGCCATTCGTAGATCAATTGCCGCCATTTGGTTCCCAAATGACGCTGTTTGGTTCCTGTTAATGCTTGTTTTTTTGCCCGGTGGAGGGAGACTGGATGGGCACGCGTCGGCTGCGGGAGCGGGGACGGGTGAATTTTCAACGCTCTGATGTGATGACTGACGGGAACTCTGAATTTCAAAAAGCGATGCCGGTGGCCGGAAAATCGGCGGCCGGGCTGGTGCGCAGTGTGGTCACGCGGGAGGGAGCGGCAATGGGGCTGGGCCACCCGATGCGGTGGTCGATCCTTGAGGAGCTGTCGAAAGGAGAACCGAGGATGGTGGTGGAGCTGTCGCGGACGCTTGGAATCTCGGCCACGGTGGTGTCGAAACACGTATGCACGCTCCTGGCCGCCGGCTTGGTGCGCCGGGGGCAGGCGGGGATGTACACGATCCCGAAAGAGTTTTTGCCCGCGCAGGGAGCGGAGGAATCGGGGCCGCGGGTGGTGGACTACGGGGTGGTGGTGGTGAGGTTCAGGTGAGGAGTGCCGGGGAGGCGACGGCGGGAGCATGGAACGGGCTTTCAGCCCTCCGGATTTCGCGGGGAAAATCCTGGGCCTGCAGCCCAGGCTGGGATGGGGCGCGCCGTTGGCCCTGCAATCAGGGCAACACCTTCCTCATTCAGGGCAACGGCACCCAGTTTTCACCAGATGGAAACCCGCTTCTCCACCGGGCGGCGCATGGGGGAGCCTTCGGGGATGCCGAAGGCGGCGAAGAATTCGTCGAGGTTGGAGAAGGGGCCGTTGACGCGGTGGTGGGCGGGTGAGTGGGAATCGGTGCGGGCGAGGAGGCGGCTCTTCTCGGGGCGCTGGGATTTCCGCCAGCCGGTGGCCCAGCTGAGGAAGAAGCGCTGCTCCTGGGTGAAGCCGCCGATCTTGTCGACGGGCGTGCTTTCGCGCAGGGCGCTCTTGAGGGCGGCGAAGGCGATCTTCAGGCCTGCGAGGTCGGCGATGTTTTCACCCTGGGTGAGGCTGCCGTTGACCTTGAGGTCCTCGATGGCGACGTAGTCATTGAACTGGGAGACGATGCCTCCGGTGCGCTCCTTGAAGCGGGCGGCGCACTCGGGGGTCCACCAGTCGGTGAGGTTGCCGGCGCCGTCGAACTGGCGGCCGGAGTCATCGAAGCCGTGGGAAATCTCGTGCCCGATGACGCCGCCGATGGCGCCGTAGTTGACGGCCAGGTCGGCCTTCGCATCGAAGAAGGGAGGCTGGAGGATGCCGGCGGGGAAGACGATTTCGTTGCGGGTCGGGTTGTAGTAGGCATTCACGGTGGACGGGCTCATGTGCCACTCGGTTTTATCCACAGGCTTGCCGATTTTCCCCACCTCGTGGGCAAAGTCGAACTCGGCGGAGCGGCGGACATTGAGCACGTAGGCATCGCGCGTGATGACGAGACCGGTGTAGTCGCGCCATTTGTCGGGGTAGCCGATCTTCACGGTGAAGGCGGCCAGTTTTTCCAGCGCCCGGGCGCGGGTGGGCTCGTCCATCCACTCCAGTTTTTCCAGCCGCTGCTTCATGGAGGTCAGGAGGTGGCTGACGAGCTTCAGCATGGCCTCCTTTGACTCCGGGGGGAAATTTTCCGCCACGTAGAGCTGCCCCATGGCCTGGCCGATGGAGCCGTCGATGACCTTGAGCACGCGCTTCCACCGGTCGCTCTGCTTGGGCTGGCCGGTGAGGGTCTTTCCGTAGAAGCCGAAGTGCTCCTCGTCGAACTCTGTGCCGAGGAAGGGGGAGGCATCACTCAGGAGCTGCCAGCGCAGGTAGTCGCGCCAGGCGGGGAGCGGGGTGGCGGAGATCTGCTCGTCAAGCTTCGTGAAAAAGTCCGGCTGGCCCAGATCCAGGTCTCCGGGTTTCTCCAGGCCGACGGCCTTGAAATACGAGGCCCAGGAGAAATGGGGCGTGGTTTTTTGCAGGTCGTCGACGGACATGCGGTGGTAGTTGGCCACCGGGTCGCGCAGCTCGGTGCGGATCTTGGATCCTTTGGCCAGCGCAGTTTCCAGCGCCATCACAGCCTTCGCGGAGGCGGAGGCGGCTTCGGGTTTGTCCCCGGCCAGGGCGAGCATGCGGCCGATGTGCGCCACGTATTCGTCGCGCAGTTTTTTCGAGGCGTCGTCATCGTTCAGGTAGTAGTCGCGGTCCGGCAGGCCGAGCCCGCCCTGGCCGAGACCGGCGATGACCATGGAGCTGTTCTTCGGGTCCGGCTCCGGGGAAAAGGAGAAGCCCACACCCGTGCCCGAGCGGTGCAGAGCGGCGATGAGGGCGGGCAGGCCCTCCGGCTTGTCCAGCGCGGCGATGCTGTCCAGCGCCCCCTGGAGCGGCTTGGTCCCGGCAGCCTTGATCCCGGCCTCGTCCATGCCGCTGGCAAAAAAGTCGCCCACGAGCTTCGTGATGCCGGTGGCATCTTTCGCCGTCGATGCGCGGTCGAGAATGGTGTGGAGGGAGGCCTTGCTCCGCTCGTCCAGCTCCTCAAAGGTCCCCCACCCTGCCTTGTCCGGCGGGATGACGGCGGTCTTCAGCCAGCCGCCGTTCGCGTAGCGGTAGAAGTCCTCGGACGGCTTCACGCTGGTGTCGAAATTGGCCGGATTGATCTCCGCCCGCAACGTGGCAGCGAACGGGAGCAGGGCGGCAAGGGCTAGAAGGGAGACGGGGTGCTTTCTCATGCCCGCCAAGTTGCCCGGAAATCAGCCCGCGCAAGCCCCAATTGCCACAATTTCCATGCGGGGAGCGCACTACCCCGCCCCAAGGTCAGCCCCGGGCGCCGCGCCTCACGCGGCAGGCTTTGATGGTATTCGCCATGAGCATGGCGATGGTCATGGGCCCCACGCCGCCGGGCACCGGGGTGATGGCGCGGCACTTCGGCCCCACCTCGTCAAAGGCCACGTCGCCCACCAGCTTGTAGCCGGATTTTGTGCCGGGGGCCGGCACGCGATTGATGCCGACGTCGATCACCACCGCCCCGTCCTTCACGTGCTCTGCTTTGACAAACTCCGGCCTGCCGATGGCGGCGATGAGGATGTCCGCCTGGCGGGTAATTTCGGGCAGGTTTTTCGTCCGGGAGTGCGCCACGGTGACCGTCGCATTGGCCCCGGGCCCCTTGGCCATGAGGAGGAGCGCCTGGGGTTTGCCCACGATCATGCTCCGGCCCAGAACGACCACATGGGCGCCGTCCGTCTCGATGCCCGACTCCACCAGCAGCCGCTGGCAGCCGAGAGGCGTGCAGGGGGCAAAGCCCGAAGGATCCTCCAGCGCCAGCTTCGCCACGTTCAGGGGGTGAAACCCATCCACGTCCTTCATGGGATCGATGGCCCGCACCACGGCGGCCTCGTCGATGTGGGCCGGGGGTGGCGACTGGACGAGGATGCCGTCGATGGCGTCATCGGCATTCAGCCGCTCCACCACCGCCACCAGCTCAGCCTGGGTCGTTTCCGCCGGCAGCTCGATCTTCACCGAGTGCATGCCCAGCTCCAGACACTTTCTCTCCTTGGAGCCGACGTAGACGCGCGACGCCGGATCACTCCCCACCAGCACCACAGCCAGCCCGGGTTTCAACCCAAGGCCGGCCAGTGATGCGATCTCCTTCGCACATTCGGCGAAGACCTTCTCTGCGATTTTTTTCCCGTCGATCAGTGTCATGAAAATCGGTCTCCCGCGCCGCAGCGGCTCACTTCGCCGCCTCGGGGGCCGGAGCGTCAGCAGTTTCCTCAGCGGCAGCCGGCTTGCCCAGCAGCAGTTGCCTGAGTTCGTTGATCCAGCCCGTCGTGTCAAACCGTGCCGCATTTTCCTGGATCAGCCGCAGCATCGCCGTGCCGGCTGCCCCCTTGTTGGTTCCATAAGTGAAAGCGTCCTTTGCCTGGCCCCACTGCAGCCCGGGCAGGTGCTTTTCCTTGAAATTCTTCTCCGCCACGTCATTCGAGTCCGCTGCTGCGACCATGCCCTCCTGCGTGATCCGCTTCGTCCACGCCGCGCTCAGGCCGGCCAGATCCTTCTTCTCCCGCAGCATCGGCAGGATCGATTTTTCGTAGATTTCCCCCACCGATCCGGCCCGCTCGGACCAGGGCACCGTGGTTTTCAGGGACACATCCAGCTTGAAATGACGGGCATACGCGGACTTTAGGACGGATTCATTCAGCGGCCCGCGGGCCGAGGCGAGATCCTTGGTGGAAGCCACCAGATCGTTCAGGTAATTGCCCAATCCCGTAACCAGTTCGGCACGGTCGGCATCGGTTTTGGCGCTGCCAGCCTTGATGCTGAGCAGCAAATACGCGCACTGAAGCCGCAGCGCCCGCGCCACGCCCGCCTCGCGCATTTTCTTGCCCGGCCCTTCACGCCAGTCGCGGAACTCGGACTCCTTGCGTCCTTTTTCCTTGAACTCAATTTCATGCATGCAGTCGAAATAAAGCTCCAGCGCCTTGCCATCGTTGCCCATGGCCGCCGTCAGAGCCACCACAGCCGACGCATTGTTCTTGTTCTTGGCGGCGGATAGCCCCTCCTCAAGCTTGTCGAGCTGCTCAATCAGCTTGGCGAGGTCCGCTGTGGCATCCTGGGCATGCAGGGGGGCACCCCCAACGAGGGAGAGCGCGAGAATGGGCAAAAGGGTGAAGCGGATCGTGCAGGACAAAAGACGGGTTTTCATGGACGGAGATGGATCGGGGTTCTTGGTGAGGCAGACAGGCTAGGCGGAAAACCCGCCGGCCACAAGAGCCGGCGACAAAGGCGGCAACCATCCCGCGAATCAAGGAATTCCCTACCAAACCAATTTCAGAACCATTCACCCCGCACCTGACCGCCACTTTGGTCCCCTGCCCACCCCACCGCCGCACCCACATCCCCCATTCAGGCGTTTCTTAAAAGTGAGAAAATTTCACACCTTTGGAGATGCGCACTTACATCTTCCCGTTAGAGCTTTACACGCCGCGTCTTCAGCGGGGCGGAATTTTGATCAATCGCTGGCATCTTCAAATTTGAAAAAAACCTTGACCGAAGCCCGCAAATGGTATTTTCTACGTCTGTATGACTAAAAGTGCACAAACCTCCTTCCTCTGGCTGCTCGCTCTCGCCGCAGCTTGCGCTTTCGTTTCCTCGGCACAAGCTGGAAACCGGACCGGTACTCCGCCGCCGCCGCCGCCGCCTACTCCGCAGCCCATCGTCAGCCACCTCTGACTTTCGGCCTACCTTCCCGTTCTCCAACTCCCTACCGGACTCAACTTCAGCCCCTCTCTTTTCTATGAGAATCTCTCACCGTGCCCTGTTCGCAACCGCCCTCTTGTTTACATGTACTCCGCTGGCCAGCGCCACTTCGGTCTTGTTCTCAGCCAGTTTTGATTCGCCCACCTACAATACGGGATCAACCCAAAACATCCACCTGCAAGACGGCTGGGTCATCAACGACACGCCGACATCGGCACCTGCGATGCCGGACCAGCTTTCCTTCTTCTCCGACATCGACGGCACCGGCGACATGTGGGGAGCCTTGGGCGGACCCGTCTCCGGCCCGAACCTGCAAAACGTGGAGTTGTCCCATACCGGTTCGGCTGCTTTGAGCGATGTCGGGTTCTCCGGCACCTTCAAGATCGTTGAATCGAACGTCTCCTTTCCAGGCCGCGATGCCTTCGGGGTCTCCTTCAAAAATGGTTCCAGCGACGTTTTCCGTCTTGCCTTCGAGCCGAGCCCGACCTTTCCTACGCAGATGGCCATGGCCTACTATGATTCTGCCAATGTCCGCACTTCGCTCACCCAGGCCGCCGTCTATGGGGGCAAATACAGCCTGAACCTTGCCTTCACGCCGAACGGAGCGAATGCTGATTTTGTGTTTACCGTCACCCCTGAGGTCGGACCGGGGTCCACCAGGACCGGAAGCGTCGTCGGCGGAAGCATGACCAAGCTGGCTCTCGATTTTGATGTCGATCCGCTCAAAGCGCCCAGTGCTGCAGGCAGCAACTACATCGCGTGGAACAACATCGTTGTCACCGTTCCCGAGCCGGCAACCGCCCTCTTCGGCATGATCGGACTCGCGACGGCCCTTGTTCGCCGCCGCCGCAACTGATCCAAGCAGCCACTCTTTCGAAAACACCGGACGGGCATTGCCCTTCCGGTGTTTTTTTTGGCGGAAATTCCTTGTGAATCTTGATATTCCAGCGCTTCTTGGCCCACGATGAGCCAGACTGGCCAAGAATCAACCGCGACCGGCACGACTCCCCTCCCCGGTCAGCCGAGGAGCACCACTCCGCATGGAAGTTCGGGGGGGGGTGGCAGCCCTGCCGCCTTCGCTTTGGGCTGCATGGCTTGCCTCGTTGCGGTGATTTTCCCCACGATAGATCTGCACCAGCTCAGCGCCATTCTGGCCATCCTGCTGGGCGGCTCATTCCTTTTTCTGCCTCCGCGCTTCGCCCTGCCCCGGTGGTGCTGGTGGCTTGCGGGCGCTTTTGCCCTGGCAGCACTGTCGGCTTTCCTTCCCTCAGGCTGGGCCGCCGTGCCGGAGTGGCGTGCCGGAGTTGAAAAGGAGGGGCTCAACTTGGGCAGGCTCATCACGGCCCACCCGAGACAGACGTTTGAGCACTGGATCGGCCTGCTCGTCGTGATCCTGACCGGCTTGTTCTGGCTGGGGCACCGTGTCGGGGACCGCAGCCACCTCCGCCTCATGCTTGTCTTTTCACTGGGAGTTGCTGTTTATGCCGGACTGGCCGTTTATTCCAAGGAAAGCGGCTGGCAGGCCTCATGGGACTACGATCCCAGTCTGGGCTTTTTCCCGAACCGGAACCACACGGCCACGCTGCTGACCATGGGCACCATGGCGGCCCTCTGCACCTTGTTTCAATCCATCCGGATGCAGCGCCACGCCATCACCGGACTGGCCGCCACGGCGCTCTGCCTCACGGGAGGCGTCCTGCTGGGGGTTTCGGTGAGCCGGGCGGGATTCTTACTCCTTGGTTTGGCCCTGCCGGCCTGGCTGCTGGCGCTGGGGCGGCGCTACCTGTCTGCCAAGATGCTCGCCCTGCTCGCAGGGTGCGCGGTCGCCGTCGCTGCACTGTTCCTTTACCTCAATGAGGACATGCTCGCGAGGTTTTCCGCCAAACCGAACCCGCCGGCAGCAGTGCTGGGAGAGGCCTCCCGGCAAAACCCGGAGCGCTCGGGTGAACTGCGGATGCCTATTTACCGGGACACGTGGAAAATGATCCGGACCGAACCCTGGACAGGGGTCGGCATGGGGATGTTCCGCTTCGTTTTCCCCCAGTACCGAAATGCCTCTGCTACTGGCGGCCAGTGCGTCCATCCGGAGAGTGACTGGCTCATGCTCGCCGCAGAGCAGGGGCTGCTTTCCGTTCTGCTGCTGGGTGCGGGCGTGCTCGCCCTGCTGGTCAGGGCGGTCCGGCAGGCGCTGCATCAGCCCTGCTGGGCGCTGCGGGCGGGCGGCATCATCACAGCAGCCATCCTTCCCCTGCACGGCATCTTCGACGTGCCTGGCCACCGCGTTGGCCTCGCCCTGTCCGCAATTCTCCTCCTGGCCCTCAGCCACAGGGCTGTGCCAGGCCGTGAAAAAAGCACCGCACCCGCTGCCAGGCTGGCGTGGCGGTTCGCCGGAGCCGGCCTCCTCTGCGCCGGGGTCTGGCTCGGGCTGGCCGGCTGGTTTGGCGGCCGCCCGATGGGCCTCATGGCCCCCATCCAGCTGGCCCGCGAGGCAGGCAGGCTCCACCAGGAGGACAGGGAGGCCGCTGCCAACCCCGCCACGCCCCCGCCCGCACCCGGCGGCGAAGACAAGCTGGAAACCGCGATCAGCCGCCTCGACCAGGCCATCGCCATCACTCCGCTTGATCCCGACCTGCACTACGACAAGGGGTTCCTCGCCCTCTACTTTTCCGACATGGTGGAAACAGCAGACCGGGAGTTCGCTCTCCAGCGCCTGCTTTCACCCACGTGGATCCAGGTACCTCTGCGCCAGGCCCTCGGCTGGGTGAATGCCAGTCCGGAGCGAACCCAGGCTCTCTGGGACGATGCCCTCAAGCGCACGGACAAAATGCAGCAGCTCGCCCCCGGGCGCGACTACTCGCGAGCCCAGGTCCTGGAGCTGGCCGCCGCCCAGGCTAGTGGAAAAGAGGGCCTCATGCGTCACCTGTTTTCCCTGGCGGAGTCCGAACCCGCCGCGTGGACCGCCTGGGCGGCCCACGCGCCACCGCCGCTGCTGGACGAGCTGATCCCGGTCCTCCTTGGCAAGCCCGACGCCACCGCCACCCCCTCCCTGCGCACCACCCTCCTCACCACGTGGCGGAGCCGCGGAGACTCCGTCAAAGCAGACGCCTGGAAAAAGGAGCACCCCGCCCCGGAATGAGCCACGCCCGCCTCGCAGGCAGTGCCACTCCTCCCGTGTTCACTGCCCCGGCACAAAGGCCCGGACACGGAAGTAGCCGCGCTGGGCGGAGGATGGCAGCGCCATGGTGCGCACGCCCCCGGTGCCGGCGAAATCCGCCCCCACCGCAGCCCAGCTGCCCAGGGAACTCGAACTCTCGACCCGGTACGTCCGGTCAAGAGCCGTGGGAACGAGGATCCGCAGCCCCTGCGGCACAGAGTTCAGCATCTGCGGAACAAAGCGGCTGGCAGGGTCCGCGGGGCTCGTCGCGTAAGTAAACTCGTCGCCATTGGTGACGCCGTCGTTGTCAAAATCCGCCGTCTGGGCCGTGGCCGCAGCGGCTGCGCCGGCTGGAAACGCTTCAATCCGATAGGCGGAATAGTCACGCCAGGTGCCCGCCTCGTACGCACCAATGTCCGGCACACCCACATGTGGGTAGTGGCGCTGGTCCGAGGTCAGCCCCTCGGAGGCTCCTGTGTTGCGCGCCAAACTGCCCGGAAGAAGCGGAACCGTCCGCGTCGCCCCCCCGTAGAACCCCAGCGGCCCGATCCCGGCGTCCAGAGGCGCCACCTCCGTCCCAAACTGGTCCCCCACTCCCCGCGTCGTCACGACAGAGGTGGCGTCGGTAATCAGGTTGTGCCCGGAGGAAATGATAGCCCCCTGCTGGTGATAAATGTCCCAGGCTACCACGGCGGAGTTGTCGGCAAACATCGTGTCTGCCAGGGTGACCGAAGCAGCAGCTCCGGAACCTACATGAAGCGTCCATAATCCGCCTCCGTAGCCGACCAGCGAGTTCGCCTCATTTCTCGCCACCGTGCAGTGCCGCAGAGTGAGCAGGCATTGCGCCCCCGTCCCTGCGGCATAATTCATCAGTCCGGCGGCATGCCGCCCCTTGTTCCCGCTGACTGTGCAGTTTTCCAGCGTCGCCGTGGCCGTTCCATTGGACGCGTAATTGTAAAGCCCGCCAACGTAGGCCGCCGGCAGGCTGACCATGTTTTCCACGATGGCGCTGTTTTCCATGAAAAGCACGGCGGGAAAGCCCCCGTCCGCCCAGTTGAAAATTCCGGCAGCATGATTGTCCGAGGAATTTGCCTCCACCACGGAGTCCCGAAGTACGAGGGAACTGGCGCCAAAGAGCGAGTAGGAAACGATGGCGCCACCGTGCACAGATGCATGGTTGCCCCGCACACTGCAGCGCTGCAGGGTGAGCGATCCCAGGTTCAAAATGGCCCCGCCGCTGTTGCTCGCAATCGCCCCGGTGCCGTCACCTCCGGTGATCGTCAGGTTCTTCAGCGTCACCGTCGTGCCCGCAGAAACAGAGATCACGCGGTTGGTCCCGGAGCCTCCGTTGATGATCAGACCCGGCGCAACCGCACTCGCATCGATCGTCACCGCACGCTGAAACGCCAGCTCCCCCAGAGTGGAGGCCAGCACAATGGCCGGGGCCGTACCCGCAAATACAGAGGCGCTGAAGACGATGGTGTCCCCTGCGACAGCGGAAGCAAGGGCCGCCCGGAGGGACAGCGTCCCATCCGGAGGGCTGGAGGTCAGTTCGTCCCTGGCCGTCGTCACCGTGAGCACCGCCGCCTGAACTGGCAATGCTCCTGCAAACGCCACAGCTGCAGCCAGTGGTAAAACTCCTGCTCGCAGAGCACGCCAGCAGTTGCCGGGAAAACGCGACTCAAGACGGAACACCGCCGGGCGGTGTGGAAACTGTGAGGAGGGGGGGCTCATGGGGTTGGGGAAAGCAGACCAACCATCCACCCGCGCCAGCCAGGAGCAAGGTGAAAATCCAGTAACCAAACGTCCACGACTCCCGCTCAGCCCTCATCTGCACCAGCTCCAGGCCGGTCCAGATTTCCCTCCAGCATCCGCACCCACTGCGCCACCAGCCGGTTCTGCCGGTAGGGGGAATCCAGGAGCGGTCTCGGCATCAGAGGACGCGCCGCCACCTCGCGCAGTCCCGCCACCAGCTTCTCCGTTTCACCGTGACCCGCCACCACGGCGGAATCCCGGACGCCGCACCGCTGCAGCGCCTCCGTCACATGGCTGGGCTCGGGGCCGAGGTAGAGCACGGGCAGCCCCACCTCCAGAGCGTTGTAGATTTTGCACGGGTGGATGATGCCCACGTAGGGATTCCCCATTACCACCACCTGGACATCCGCTGCGGAGAGCGAGCACGACAGCTCCTCCAGCGGCTGGTAGGGCAGGATCACGATGCTGGAAAGCCCGTGCGTTTCCCGAAATGCCTTAACCTTTTTCAGCTCCGTCCCGCCCCCGACAAAGGCGAAAAGGAACCTCTCCTCCCCCCGCAGCTCCAGGGCCGCCGCCAGCAGCGTGTCCAGCGGATGACACGGGCTGTGATTTCCCGAGTACATCACGACAAACTTTTCCGTCCACCCGTGGCGCTGGCGAAAGGCTGCGCGCCCCGCTGCATCAAATTTCACCGCACCATCATGCGACCACGGCGGGATCAGCTCGATCCTGCCCCTGGTCACCCCCTTCGCCATCAGCCGCCCCTTCATCGGTGCGTCCAGCGCCACCACGCGCGCTGCGGAGTGGAGGGACCAGCGGGAGAGCGCCTCCAGCGTCCGCGTCATCAGGCTTCCCGGTTTCAGCCAGCCCGCAGCCACAGCCTCGTCCGGGTTGAGATCCATGATCCAGTAGACAAAATGCGCCTCCCACCAGCGCGACGCCACCGCACCGATCACCGAGACCAGCGGCGGCGAGGTCAGCGCCAGCACCACATCCGGCCAGCGGCGGAAAGGAAGCTTCAGTGCCGCCCCGGCCAGGAAAGCCAGAAAATCCACCGCCCTCCGCCACTTGGCCGCCTTGCCCAGCCCGGGCGTCCACACCCGCTCCACCTGCACACCGCGCCATGTCTCCTCCGCCGGGAACTCGACCTCCGGCGTGGCATAGGCCCGGCGCCCGGTGATCACCGTCACCTCGTGCCCGCGCGCAGCCAGCTCTGCGGTCAAATCCGCCAGATGCTGGGCCGTGGCCACCACGTCGGGGTGGAATGTCTGGTTTAGTACAAGGATTCTCATGTCGTCAAAAAAGCTGCCGCCTTCCTCATTTCGCCGCCACCCCGTCCACCACCAGCCCGGTGGCGATGAACTCCCGGAAAGCAGCATCCGCCTCCTGCGGCGAGGCCGCACCCCACAGGCCCACCTCCATCCGCCGCCGGCCCAGCACCACCCGGCGCTGCCCGACGTAGCGCAATCCCGCAGCCACCGCATTCAAGCGCTGCGCATTTCCAAACTGCCCGCCCTGCAGCCGCTCCAGTCCGGGCCTCGTCACATCCTCGCCCACGCCGTTGAAAACAAAAACATGCTCTCCCCGCTGCTTGAATTCAAAAACATTGAAAACCAGCTTCAATTCGCCGCGTTCGACAACCACGTCCGGATGCTCCGCCACGAGTTCCATCCCCACGCCGGTCAGGCACAGCCGTGGATCGTGATCGATCACCGCCCCGGAGCCCTTGTTTCCCGGCTCCCAGCGGAAAAACTGGCCGTTCCACCGCCGCCCCTGCGCGTCCGTCCAGCCCGCCGCCGCCGCCCTGTCACAAGAGAGCTGCGCCTGCACCGCCTCGGAGACCGTCAGCTCGCGAAATCCCGGCCGGTCCTGCGGCCAGCGGGCCGACCACGCCGGCTGCCGCACCTCCTGCGTTTCATTCCACCCGAACCACGCCTGCGTCCCGCCCCAGCCGGCCGCCATCACCAGCAGTGAAACAAGGCACCACCTGCCCAGCGATCCAGCCTCCGTATTTCCCGCCCCAGTCCGCCCGCCCCCGCCCCGCACGCCAGAGGTACGCCCCCGCGCCAGCAGCGCAGACACGCCCGCCAGCACCACAAACCCGGCACCCAGCGCCAGCAGCCCGGCGGTGTCATGCCAGTGGTGCATCGCCGGCATCCCGCGCGCCGAGGCCAGCCAGCCCAGCCAGGAGGTGCGCCCGGCATTCGCCAGCAGCGCCGCGCCCAGACCCGACCCCAGCAGCACCAGACGCCGCCCCCAGCCCAGCCTGAGCATTTCCCCGAGAAACAACGCCGCCATGAGACCGCTCTGCAGCGACCTCACGCCGCTGCACGCCTCGTCCACCCCCACCAAGGACTCCGGCAGCCGGATCACCGCACCCTGCGCATCCGCAGACTGCCCCAGCCAGCGCAGCACCTCCGTCGCCACCGCAGCGTTGGTCTTCATCAGCACGCTCATGATCGCCTTCTCCTGCACACTCGGCCACGGCACCGCTGTGAAGCAAAACAGCAGCGGAAAAGCAAAATGCCGCGCCCGCGGCCAGCCGGACCGCCCAGCCGCCACCAGCAGGGAAATGCCCGCCGCCACCAGAGTAAAAACCCACCCGATCAGCCTCCAGTCGGGATTCGGCTCCCGCACCACCAGCACCACGGCGAAGAGCGCCGACAACACCACCACCCCGGGGCCGGATTTGTCGAATCCCCGCGCCGCCTGCGGAGCCTCCTCCCTCCTCAGCCACCAGAGATACCCCGCCAGCACCGGCACCAGCCAGCCGTGCTGGTATTGCGCATTCGTCGACCAGTCAGGGGCCAGCTGCCACACCACCGCAGCCCAGGCCACCGCAGGCAGCAGCCACACGGATATCCGGCCGAGTTTTTCCACCAGCGGTTTCATCATTGTCCCCCGCCGCCGGGGTAACCCTCCGGATGCGCCACATGCCAGCGCCACGCGTCCTCCACCAGCTGGCGCAGGCCCGAGTTTTCCGCCAGCCAGCCAAGCTCCAGCGCCGCCTTGGCCACTTCGGCAAAGAGCACCGGCGGATCCCCGGCGCGGCGCGGACGCACCACCACCGGGATCGCCCGTCCCGTCACCTCACGGCAGGTCGCCAGCACCTCGTTGATCGAATACCCGCGCCCCGCTCCAAGGTTGAACACACCCACAGCACCCGAGCCCAGTGCGCACAGGTGCGCCGCAGCGATGTCCCGCACATGCACGAAATCCCGCACGCACGTCCCGTCAGGCGTCGGGTAGTCGTCCCCGTAGACCTCCAGCGCGTCCAGTTTTCCCGCCGCCACCCGCAGGATGTTCGCCAGCAGATGCGTCTCCGGGTCATGATCCTCGCCCAGCCGCTCCGTCGCTCCAGCCGCATTGAAATACCGGAACACCGTCCACTTCAGCCCGTGGATTTTCCCGTGCCAGTCGATCAGCCGCTCGACGATCAACTTCGATTCGCCGTACGCGTTCACCGGAGCCTTCGGCGTCTCCTCGGTGATCGGCAGCCGCTCCGGCACGCCATAGACCGCGCAGGTCGAGCTGAAAAGCAGCCTCTTCACTCCGTTGGCCGCCATCGCCTCCAGCAGGTTGGCCGAGCCCGCCACATTGTTCAGAAAATACTTTTCCGGTTCCTTCATCGACTCTCCCACCAGCGCCACGGCCGCAAAGTGGACCACAACATCCGGCCTCACCCGCGCCATCATTTCCAGCACTCCCGCACGGTCGCAGAGATCCAGCTCGATGAACTCCGCCCCGCCCGCCACCGCCGCACGATGTCCCATCGACAGATTGTCCACCACCGTCACCCGCCACCCCTCAGCCAGCAGCGCCTCCACGCACACCGCCCCGATGTAGCCCGCCCCACCTGTGACCAGCGCATGCTGCTTTGTCATCACTGCGCCTCCCCTCCCGTCCGCTCCACCCACACATTCCCGAGTGCTATGGCATCCATCCTCGTGCGCAGCATGCAAGCCAGCGCCTCTTGCGGCGTCCTCACGACGGGCTCATTTTCGTTGAGCGAAGTATTTAAAATCAGCGGAACCCCGGTCGCCGCACGGAAGCGGTCGATGAGGTCATAGTAGAGCGGATTCGTCGCCCTGGAGACCGACTGAAGCCGGCCCGATCCGTCCACGTGCGTCACCGCCGGAATGAGCGCCCGCTTGTCCTCGCGGATCTTCAGCACCCGCTCCATGAAGGGCGAGGGCTCGTCCCGTTCAAACCACTCCGCCACATGGTCCTCCATGATGCTCGGCGCAAAAGGGCGGAACTTTTCCCGGAATTTGATCTTCAAATTAATGATGTCCCGCATGTCCACACGACGCGGGTCCGCAATGAGCGACCTGTTTCCCAGCGCCCGTGCTCCGAACTCCATCCTGCCCTGAAACCAGCCCAGCACTTTCCCGTCCAGCATGGCCGCCACGGCGCGGTCGAGCAGCGCCTCCCGGTCCAGCACCTCCGCCTTCACCGGCTGCCCCTGCACCGCCGCCAGGCACTGCTCCTGCGTCGCCTCCCAGCCCCAGTAGCCATGCGTCTGGTGGAAACTCCGAGGCCGACCGAGCACCCGGTGCCATACGTGAAAGGCCGCGCCAAACGACGTCCCGTTGTCCGCAGCTCCTGCCGGAACGTAAACTTCCTTGAACCGAGTTTGCGCCGTAATCTTTCCGTTCGCCACCGAGTTCATCGCCACCCCGCCAGCCATGCACAGGCGGTCGAGTTTCGTGCGTTCGTGCAGACGGTTCAGCAGGTGCATCAGCACCTCCTCCGTCACCAGCTGCAGACTCGCGGCCATGTTCTCCTCCCGTTTCCCCATCTCCTCGCGCGGCCCCTTCGCCGGCCCCAGCCGTTTCACCAGCAGATCACTGAAAAACGGCTCCACTTTCGGCGAGCCGCCGTCCCACGACATCGCGATCCCCTTCTTGTGGTGCGTGAAGTAGTCCAGATTCAGCTCAAAAGCATCACCCGTCAGCCGGACCATTTTCCGGATTTCATCCGCATACTCCGGCACTCCGTAGGGCGCGAGGCCCATCACCTTGTACTCGTCGCCGTAGTGGGGGAAGCCGAGGTAGAGCGTCACCACATTGTAGAGAAAACCCAGCGAATGCGGATGAAAGACGCGGCCCAGTTCCTGCACTCCGGTTCCCCGCCCCACCGCCGTCAGCGTGCTGACGAAGTCGCCCATGCCGTCCACGGAAAGGATCGCCGCCTCGTCATACGGGCTCAGGTGAAAGCTGCTCGCCACATGCGCCGCGTGATGCTCCACGTGATGGATGTCCGCCCTGATCTCCCCCTCGCCGCATCCTGCTGCAGCAGCCAGCTGCCCGCGCAGCCCGATGGACTTCCCCTGCCGCTTCAGCCTGTCCAGGATCGTGCGGAGGGAAACCTGATAGCGCAGCGCGAAGGCCGCCTTCTTCACCACGTTCGCCTTCGGGTTGAAGGATAGCGCCACGTGATCCACGTCCGCCATCTTTACTCCAGCCTGCTCCAGGCAGTAGCGGATCGACTCCGCCGGAAATCCCGCCCAGTGCTTCACCCGGTTGTAGCGCTCCTCCTCGACTGCGGCGATGAGCTTCCCGTCCACCACCACTGCGGCGGAGGCATCCCCGTGATAGGCATTTATTCCCAGTATGATCATGTAAAATTCAGTTCGTCTTTTCTCCCCCGCCCAGCCGCCGGTCTACCAGATGCAGACACAGCAGCAGCTCCGCAAAGATGCGCTGCGCGGCATAGAACCAGCCAGGCCAGCCGTCAAGCAGACCGCGCTTCCACACCAGGCAGTATACACCCATCACCACCGGTGCCGCCCAGCCAGTGCGCCTCAGCTTGTCCGGCCAGCCGAGGCCAGCCGGATGAGCTGCGGCCAGCTTCTCCGCCTCCTGGGCCGCGTATTTCAGCTGGCTGGAAATCCAGCGCCCGAGTGGCTTCCGGTCATCATGCCGCAGCGCCGTTTGCATCGCCTGCACCGGCCCGGGGATTTTCACCCGGTGCCCGTGCCCGTCGTTTTCATAGACCGCGCCCTCCCGCCGGTAGAGCACCGTGCGCGGAGGATAGAGCCCGCCCCGCAGGTCCCGCCCGCCAATGCTGTAAATGAACCGCGCCGACCACCCGCCGATGCCACCGTCTTCAGGCAGTCTGCGCAGTTCCTCCAGAAAATCCGGCCCCGCGATGTAGTCTGCATCACAACTCAGCACCCACCCGGTTTGCACGAGACCGAGCGCGAAGTTGCACTGCCCGGCGAACGAATCGAAAGCGCGGTGCACCACCTCCACCTGGGGGAAGCGGGCGCAGATGTCCAGCGTCGCGTCCGTGCTCCCGCTGTCGATGACGAGGATGCGCCGCGCCCAGGCCAGCCCGGCCAGGCAGCGGGCAATGTTTGGCTCCTCGTTAAAGGTGATTACCACCGGTGTGATTTCGTCCGTGTTCATGCCTTCCTCCTTGTTGCACACTCCCGGTACATCGCCACCAGCCGCGTGGCCATCGCCTCCGTGGAAAACTCACGCGCCGCCAGCTCACGTCCGCGCTCCCCCAGGCACCGCGCCTCGTCCGGCTCAGCCAGCAGCTTCTCGATGGCCGCCGCCAGCATCCGGGGCTCCGGCCTCACCACCACGCCCGCGCCCGCCGCCGCCACCTCGCGGGACACGGCCACTCCCTCGCTCAGGATCACCGGCACTCCGGCGCTCAGAGCCTCCACGGCGGCGATGCCGAAATTCTCCGAATACGACGGCAGCACGAACACCGACGCGGCCGCAAACGCTGCCGTTTTCAGCTCTCCCTCCAGCTGCCCCGTCCACACCACCCGCTCCGCCACGCCCGCCCGTTCGGCCGCAGACTTCAGCTGCGCCACATACGCCGGAGCGCCGTCTCCAGCGATGATCAACCTAGCCGGTGATCTCACCATCGCCCACGCCTGGAGCAGCACCTCGATCCCCTTCTTCGGATCCAGCCGCGAAAGAAACAGCACCCGCGCTTCGTCCTCCGAGCCGCCGAATCTTTCCACAAACAAGGCCGCATCCCCCCGCACCACCGCAGGGATGCCCAGCGGCAGGATCACCGCGCGCCCCCTCACCCCGCCTTCTTCAGCCTCCAGCTGCTCCGCGCTGCTCGTGTAATGGATGGCTGCCGCATCCCGCAGCAGAGGCCCCTCCACCCAGCGCAGCGAAAGTCCTTTCAGAAACGGCCTCCGCTTTTCCCGTCCATACCGGCCCAGCACACCGAGCGGGCGCAAAATATAAGGGACCCCGTTCCGGCGGGCGATCCGCGCAGCGATGATGCTCGTGTGCGAGAAGAGCGCGTGGATGTGCACCACATCGTAACCGCGCACCCGCTGCTCCAGCCACCAGCCCAGAGGGCGGCTGACCTTGTAGAAGTCCGTCTGCTTCGCAAACCGCCGCACCATCACCCCGTCCTCCAGAGCCTCGCCCACCGTTCCGCGCAGACCGGGCCCTTCGTCATCCGTCGTCGCGATCTCCACCTCGTGGCCCAGCGCCAGCACCGCCCCCGCCATCTCACGCACGGCACGGCTCGGCCCGCCGTGGACCGCCGCTATCGAGGGGATGACGTGCAGGATTCTCATCTTACTCCATTGGTTCGCCCGCACCGCCTGGCGCACCCCGCTTTACAAACTCCCAGTCCGGCGAGGGCAGGCACACACGCGGCAGCCGCGAAAGCTCGTTCACCGTTTCAGTTTTTTCTGCGATGATGCACAGGGATTTCGTGAAGCGCTCCCTGAACCAGCGCAGCGGTATCTTTCCCAGCAGCCCGTAGAGCTTCGCCATGCCGCCCCGGGAGTAGACATCCCACCAGTTCGCCGTGGTGACCTTGAATCCGCAGAGTGAGATCAGGTCCACCAGCCCATCCATGGTGTACAAATACTGGTGCCGCTCATAAAGATGGCAGCGATAGCCCGGGAACGGAGCCTTCACCCGCAGAGGGTTCTTGAATTGAGCGCCATTCGGTGTTGTCAGGAGCAGCTTCCCGCCGACGGGGAGCCAGCTGTTGATGTTGAGAAGCATCACGTGCGGGGCACGGACCAGGTGCTCCAGGATTTCGCAGGCGATGACGGTGTCCGGCTGGCCCGGAATGTCGAACCGCCGCCGCTCCAGATTTGCCGAGTAGTTGACAAACGATGCCTCGCGCCCGCTGGCAGTTGTCAGGGTGTAGGATTTCTGCGCCAGCGGAATGTCGTCCGGCCAGTAGCTCACTTCCTCCGCACTGACCGTGGCGCACACCTCGAATTCGCCCGACTCCACCAGGTGCGCCGTCATCACCCAGGGGTGCCCGCCCAGTTCGATCACCCGCTTCGCACCCATCCCGCGCAGCGTTTCCAGCGTCACCTCCATGCGGCGGTCATGGTACGTTCCATAACGACTGCGGTCCAGCAGCTCGCCATTCACGGTAAAGTTTGTTTGTTTCATTTGGTGGGGAGCGGTCAAAGTCGGATGACCGCCCGGGTTTTACCCGCACGTGTCTGCTGGAGGGCGTCGACACGCCGGATGTCGATGCTCGCCAGGGCCGGGTCAATCAAAGAAAGCCGCCGGCGCAAATCAGCAAGCACCGGGTCCGCCAGCGGCAGGGAGGACAGGCAGTCCAGCCTGAGCAGCCCGTCCTGCTCCTGGACCACCT
The DNA here is from genome assembly GCA_031411255.1 of bacterium. Taxonomy (GTDB): domain Bacteria; phylum Verrucomicrobiota; class Verrucomicrobiia; order Verrucomicrobiales; family V1-33; genus JANOAS01. The sequence continues at coordinate 1,827 of JANOAS010000305.1, read as the reverse complement.
GGTAGCCGAGCACCGCCGGGCAGTCCTTCACCGCATGGGTGAAAGACTCGGAGTGAATCGCCCGCCCGTCAGGCAGCACCACCGCATCGTTGCAGCGACCGGTGACACTGGCAAAAGCCACGCTCACCGGCCTCCCCTCCACCGGCACGACCAGGTCGCCCATCCGGTAGCGCACCAGCGGGCACGCCCGGGGAAACAAACTGGTGACCAAAATTTCCACCGATCCCGGAGGCCCGTCCGCACTGGGCTGCGCCTCGATGTGGTGGTCCTGCCACAGGACGTGGAAAATGCCGTCCGCTGGATGCTGATGGGCGAGCACTCCGGCTTCCACCGCGCCGTATTCCATGAGCACCGGGCAATCGAAGAGCGCCGCGATCCTGGCCGCGCTGTCCGCCGACGGGAAGGATTCCGCCGTGGCCACCACCGCCTTCAATCCAAGTGCAGACAGCTCCTCACGACGATCATCATTCACCCTCGCGAAGCGGTCCAGCCCCACCGAGTAGCCAAGCAGCCAGGCCGGACGCGCAGCCAGCAGAGCCTCCGCAGCGGCCCTCAGTGCCGGCGTGCCGAGGTCATACGCCGACCACCGCGTGTAGCCGCAGACCCGGTCCTTGAGCTGCCGCAGCCTCCCGTTCACCACCGCCCGCAGCCCCCGGCCCAGCAGGTGGCTGTGGCCCCAGAGCAGAAAGAGAGAATCAGCCGGAGTGATGCCCAGCCAGCTGCGCGCCTGCCACATGGCCGCGCCATTCACCGCCTGCTCGGAGGTCCACGCCGGCATCTGCACCGGCTCAGCAGTCGATCCTCCCGTCGTGCGGAAGTACTCTCCCGGGCGGCGCCCATCCGTCAGCCGCGCTCCTTCACGCTGCACCACGCTGCGGTCCATAATCGGCAGGCGTTCGCCCACCTCGCTCCAGCTCCGGAAGGACTCTGGCGCATCAAGGCCGGAAAAATAAGGCACGTTCCTGCGGATCTCCGCCCAGCGTTCGTTGAACCGCGCCAGCTGCCATGCCTCGATCTCGCCCGGCTCACACAGTGCCTCCTCCAGCCGCGCGCGCTCCGCCAGCACTGGTGCGAGCTGCCGCACCCGGCGTTGCCTGATCCACCTCACCATGGCAGCACCTCCGCCGTAAAATTGCGAACCCGCTCCTGCACCTGCTCAGCTGTGAATTTCTCATGCAGCCGCCGGAATCCCGCCGCCCCCATGCTTCGCGCCGTGTCCGGCTCCCCGAGCAGCCGCCGCAACGCCGCCGCCAGACTCTCCCGATCCGCCTTGACGTCCACCAGCAGCCCCGTTTCTCCATCCACTATCACGTCCGCCGCCCCGTCATCGCGGCAGCCCAGGCACGGCTTTCCGCAGTTCATCGCCTCCAGGTGCACCAGGCCAAATCCCTCCTGCCGGCTCGGCATCACGTGCGCCAGACACCGGAGGTAAAGTCCCGCCAGCGTCTCCTGCGGCACCTTCCCAGGTACAAAGACCGAGCCACCCGCCCCCTCCGTCCGCGCCCTTTCCGCCAGGCGCCGCCCGTCCTCACCCGGCCCAGCGAAGACGAGTTGCGCGTCGGGAAAATCCCGAGCAACCGCCGGCCACACGTCCAGCAGCTCGTCATGCCCCTTTTCCCGCTCTCCGGGGTGCATCCGCCCCACCAGCAGCAGCATCTGGGCACCCAGCACACGCCGCACGCCGTCCGCCGCCTCCAGCTCCATCACTCCCGGGGCAGCGGCTGGCACCTCCGCATTCAGCACCGCCTCCGGCGAAAGCCCGAGCGGGCATGCCTCGATCCGGCCCGCCACCCCGCAGTCGCGCATTTTGCGTTTCGTGAAATCTGA
>JANOAS010000304.1:0-27197 GCA_031411255.1 bacterium | reverse complement strand
GCGGCGGCATTCCTTGGGATCGTAGGCGGAGACATTGATGATCTGCGGCAGCCCCCGCGCCCCGGAGGAGGCCTGGGGAGCCGCCGACTGTGTGGTGGGGGCGCTGGTGGCGCACTGGGCTAGGAGAAAGAGCAGCGGAAGGAGAAGGAGGTGTTTCATGAGATGAGTGGCGAAAGGGGAGGGCGGTGCAGCCGGGCGGGGGGGCGGCGGAGCGGCGGTTGCGGCCGCATCAGTCCGACCGGCGGGGGATCACGGTTTGCCGGGAGGACCGGGGAGTGCGGGAGGCGCGGCGGGCTGGCCGGCTGGGGCCGGGGGCAGCAGTTTTTTCAGGAGTTCCTTGAAGCCGCCCAGCGAGGCCAGCACCGGCAGGCCCTCCTGCGGGGCGGACTCGACCCACGGCGGATTCAGCTTTTCCAGCGCGGGGGAAAGTTTTTTCGCCTCCACCACCAGCGTGCCGTCCGGCCCGCTCACCCGCACCCATGCGCCGCCGAACTGCTCCCGCGTGCGCGAGGTGGACTCGCTGGTGAAAAGCTTGCTGTCGTTCACACTCAGCTTCAGCGAGGTGGTCTTGGTGCGGGACTCGGTCACCGCCTCCGTGACTAGGGTCACGCCCTGCCCAGCGCCCAGCACCTTCACCGCTTGCGCGGCCGCACTGGAGCCCACCCGGCCGTCAGGGGCCACCACGTAGAGCACGTACTCTACTTTTAGAAATCCCGCATCCGTGGCGGCGGGGTTGTGCAGGGACACCTCGCAGTGCTTGTAGGCGGTTTTTGTCGTCGTCTTCGGGCCGATGGGCAGGTTCCCTGGCAGAGGCGGCGCGGCGGGGGCGGCTTGCGCAGCGGGGAATTCCCCGGTCCTGCCCACCCCGTCCTTCTCCGCCACCTGCACGGCTATCTTTTTCACCCCGGCATGAGAGGTCTTCCACTCGCGGACGTAAGCCTGGTCCGGCGGCGCCAGCCGGGCCGCCGGCCACTGCGCGCTGACCCCCTGCACCGTCAGCACCACATTTTCCCCGCGCCATCCCGAGACCTCCGCATCCACCTGCCTCCCCTGGTCATCCGTGAAAATCCTGCCCTCTGCATTCAAAAGCAGCCCGGCAAGCACTCCTGCCGAAAGAAGGCAAAGGGGCCGGCGGGCGGAGAACGCGACCGGCGGAGTCGTGTGCTGAAGTTTCGCAGTCATCGGTGAAAGAAGATCGCCTGACCTCCATTGTCAACCGCCGCCGTGGCGGGAGAGTGAGTGTGTGAGTGACGGGGCGGTGGGGCGGAAAAGGCCAACCGCGAAGGAACGCGAATAGAAACGAATGAAGGAGAAGGAAAAATGCGGCGCAGAATAAGGGTGAGATTCACGGGCTGGTTTGCTCTCTGGTCTCCGGGCTCTTCATCACCTCGTCTCCCAGTCTCCTCGTCTCCCAGTCTCCTCTTCTCTCCGTCTCCTCCTCTCCTCCGCTCACCGGCTCTGGCACAGGCGGTCGCGTTTTCCGGCCAGTTCCATCAGGCAGGCGAGGGGGAGCCTGAGGCAGTAGGCCAGCCGCGAGAGGATTTCCAGAGAGGGAATGCAGGTCAGGTTCTCCACCATCCGGATCATCTGCCGGGAGACGCCCGTCAGGCGCTCCATCTCGCAAAAGGACAGACCCATCTTCCGCCGCGCCTCCCCTAACACAGCCGCCACGCCCGGGCACACCGGCATCAGCGCCGTGCGCGGCACCGGCACTTTCCGTCCCTTCTTCGGCAATGCCACTCCCGCTGCCTTCATTCTGGCAGGCTTCCCGGCGGGTTCCCCCTTTGGTTTCCTCCGTGGCATGGTTGGTGATGAGCGTGATTTCCAGACGGCCTTCCCCAGCAACGAGCCGCCGCTTGGTTTTCTTGGACAAATCTTTCAGACGCTCCGTTCACAGGAAATCTTTCACCCACGCGGAAAAATGGGAGACGGGGAAACGAGGAGACGGGGGGCCAACCGCGAATGGACGCGAATGATGCGAATCAAGGAGGAAAACGGGGCACCGGCCCAAGGAACGGGACGTTTCAAGTCTCTCCGCGCCCCAAGCCACGCCGCCCCAAGTTCCCCAGGCTGCATAGGGACTCGCAGCGGCTCCCCCAGTTGTCCTCCGCCTACCCGGGGCGCACACCGTCTTTTACTCCGGCGGTCCTGCGGGTCAAGTGGAGGAAGTCTGTAAAAAATTGAGTTCTCGGCGCTTTTGCTTTACAAGGTACTAATATGTTCACATGTTCCTGCGTTGTTTGAGGAACCTGCCGTTCCCGTTGGGGACGGTCGCCTCAAGCACGAACTCAAACGAAGCACACATGACAACCGAGCCCCAAGCCATTCATGCCATGAACCCCAAACCCGCTAGGGCTGCCCGCTCTGCCCGTTTTTCGGCCCCAACCCGTCTCCGTTTAAGGCTGCTGTGTGCCCATTTTGCCATACGCGGGATCAGTCCATCATTGTGGCTGGCAGTTTTGCTGAAGTTGGTACTGCTTGGCGGGACGCAGGCCGCCACCGAACGACAGCCCGGCGAACCATTCTCCCTCACAACCACTAAAGAAACTCTCCCCGCACCGAGTGCTGGCTACGTTAAGTACTCCTTGAGCTGGAAGCCTGAGCCCTACCGGCTGTATTCACTCCAAACCTCTGTTGACCTTGACCCGGCAACATGGGTGACTGTCGCCACGTCCTACGCCACATCCACGGCTTCAGGCCGAAGAATGTCGGCAGACATCCTGACTGTTGCCCCGCAAGCACCTGCAAGTGGGCCTGCGCCCGCGGCCCCCACCCCGGCGCTCAAGCAAAAATTCGTCATGATCAACCTCTGGCGCGGGTCCGGCTACACTGAGCAGGGAGCCGCCCTCATGACGGCTTGCGCACGTTGGAAAAGTCTCGATGGAACGCGCACTTATACTAAAACGGTGAACGCGCTACCCGCAGCCCTCAAGGGGCCGCTTACCGCGTCGCTTGACGTGGTGGCAGGTGCCGCCGGGCAGGAACAGACCCGCTACTCGTGTTTTCTTCTGCTCGACGCCGGCTACGACGACCTTCCGTTAAACACCGCCCTCGGCGTAACCTTCCCGACAACTCCCTCCGGAGACGAGGATGCGGCTCTGTGGGCCTCGTTGGCACCAAAACTGGCAACCCTTGCAGAGACTTCCACTGCAGGTGCCATCAGCCCGCCGCCCGGCGGCTCTCCACGGAAATTTTGGCGCGTCGTTGAAACTGCCAATCTGGACAGCGATGGCGACGGACTAAGGGACGCGGATGAAGTAGCCATCGGCTCAAATCCCTTTTCCGCAGACACCAACGGCGATGGCGTTTCCGACGGCGTCGCCGTCTCCCGGGGCTGGAACCCGGCGGTTGCCGACACTGACCACGATGGATTGAAAGATGTGGACGAACTCACGCTGGGCACCAGCCCCCTGCAATTCGACATGCCAAAGCTCACCCTGGTCACCGGCTGGCGCGATGCAACCACCAGTTCGTCACCCGCCCCCGGGCTTTATCATTCCGTCTCGGGCAAGTCCAACCTCAACGGCGTCCTGCCCTTTCACGAGTGGTCTGAGCCGGTCGCACTGTATGGGGCCAGCAAGTACGTCTCCGCCTCATCCCTGAGCGACCTCCACAAAAACGACAGCGGTTTCGTCTTCCCAAAAAACGCTCATGCCACACTCGCGGCAGACCCTCTGTCCCCCCTCACCGCCATTTTTCGCGAGCGGCGTTCCGGCTATTCCTCCGGCGGCGACTGGCTCGTCAATTCCAGCCTTGGTCAGCGCCAGCGGACCATCGCCCTCAAGGCGGACCGCCCCATGCCCTTCACCTACTCGCTGTTCTACCGCGTGACGGAATTCCGCCGGACGAGAACGGAACTGAATCAGACCCTTGTGTGGCAAAAAATCGACAGACAAACCGCCAAACCGCTCACCATCAAAGCAGGCAAGACCACTAGTAACGACCCCAACCCCGACAGTATTGACGGAACCAACAGCGACGAACAGGAGGTCACCCTCGGCGGCGGGGCATATGGACCCAACTTCACCCAGTCGGGTATTGATTCTCCCTCGGCCAACTACACCACTGCTGCCCAGGATTCCGTGCTCAGTTTTGAACTCATGCCTGCGCCGCTCAGCACAAGCCAGGGCACCCTGGGCTACCCCGACTACGATGGAGACAAGGACCGCGTTCCGGACAGGATTGAGCCTTACGCTGGTGGCAATTCATCGAATCCAAGGAGCCGCATCTCCACCATGCTCGACAGTGATTCGCTGGCCCCGGAAGGCTTCTTTCCGGACTCGACGATGGATCTTTCCACACGCTCCACCTCCTATTTGTACAACTCTTCAGGGCTCGTCTGGAACACGCCCAACTGGCTCTATGGTACGGTCATTTCCGCAAGCCGAGATCTGACCCCGGCATCCGCCGCGGAAACACTGACGGCCAGACTCGGCCTGGGTGACGCTTTGCACCTCAAATTCGCTACCATGGTCCCCTTCGTCGATAACTTCGCCAGCGAGGCAGCCAACCCCTTCGACGACTCCATCATCAATGCCGATCCCCAGGCGGCGGACGCCAGCATCCTCGCGAACCTGTACGGGGTGGCCGACCACCGGCCCGTCGCGGTCATGGGGTATTACAGCAGCGCAGACGGGCTTTACAACAACCAGTCTGCCGGCGGTCGCCAGCGCCACGTTCGCTTCACGCTGGATCCTGGCCCCAAAACCGAAGCGCACCGTTACATGCTGCGCGTCAAAACAACCACCCGGATTGTTATGGCAGACCCGCCCCCTCCCTCCATTTCTGCGGACTTGGTTGATTTTACAATACCCGCCACGACGGGAAGCACCAAAAGCTCTTCCCCTCCGTACGATCTCCTGGCCAAGCTCCCGTTCGCGCCTCCCACTGGGGAAAATGCGTACTACACTGTTGTCGAGAAGTTGCTGCCGTGCGACATGGCCGCCGATACGAACCGCGACGGCAGTGTCGAATTGGGTGAATCTGGAACGCAACAGGCACCGCTCCGGTTTTGGATCAACAATGACTTCGACCGCCTGAACAACGATTCCGAATCCGAAGGCACGGCGGCCGACAACAGCAATGCCGTCATCGAGAACGCACGGGAGCTGGAGGACTTCAACCTCCTCAAAATAAAACTCGACTACGAGCTTCTGACGCTGATGGCCACAGGAGAAGTCAAGGTCGGATTTAAGTGGACCAACACCACCGGCACGCCGGGGGTGAACTTGTTTAAAGCAGCCAGGCAAATCGTTGATGCAAAAGACTACCTGAACAGCCTCGAAACGGCAGAACTCCAGCTGAGTGGGGATACCGCAGGGGCAAAAGCCAGCGTCACCCCGGGCTCCACCGCCTGGCTCGCGAATGATGCCTTCAAGCTGCTCGGCACTCCACCCGGCACCCAGCAGGCCATCATGCTCTTCGAGGGCACATCCACAGGAAAGGGTAAACTCTGTCTCGTCATCAAATACAAGACCGCGCTTGAAGTCGTCGGCCCCGGCGTCTGGCTCGATCTGGTCGATGTCCACGCCATGATCGAGAATGCCATGAGTACACCGGAATCCTTTCCCAACCCTCCCAACTTTGACACAACTGAACCTCCGCAGCCGAGTGTTGGGTTTTCGAGGTTCAACTGGTCTGGACACGGGGCCTTCCAGCCGGCGCAGGACGAGACCAACGAGGCCATCGTCCTCGTCCACGGCTGGAACATGACAGACCAGGACCGCCGCACTTTCGCCGCCAGCTTCTATAAGCGCCTCTGGTGGAAAGGATACAAAGGCCGGTTTTGCACATTTGCCTGGCCAACCTACAATGAAAAAGATGACTTTCTTTGGAAGATTCCAGACCATTACAACCCAAGCGAGTACGTGGGCTGGAAATGCGGCCCCGCCTTTGCTGCCTATTGTGCCACCATCGGCAAAGCCTCCCTCAACGTCGCCGCCCACAGCATGGGGAACATTGTCATGGCCTCGGCGCTCAAGAGCGGCCTCACCGTCAGCTCCTACGTCGCCATGCAGGCCGCCATCCCCGCCGGCTGCTATGACGCCTCTGCCGCAGCCAATAGTTACCGTAAGTTTACTCTGAGGGAGGAGTCGGATCCCACACCAGATCTCGCCTCGCCTGATCGCGGCTACCGAGGCTTGATGAGCGGCTATTCCGGCCGGTTTTTCAATTTTTTTAACGCGGGCGATTACGCACTCGCCACGGGCATGGTTGGACCCATTGAGGGAAACTGGGAGGCCAATCAACTCTCGTGGAAGCCAAATACGTGGCCCCTGCGCAAGTATCGATACCTGCCCGACAACCCACTCTCCCAAAGATGCGAGTGGGGAATTGCCCTAAGCCCCAGCAATCAGCCTGGGTGGACGCACTACCGTTGGGTAACAGATCCCCACGAAACGATGTCTTTCATCGCCCGCCCGCGCTCCAAAGCTCTGGGAACATTGACCACCAACGGATTTCAAGGAGTCGATCTCCTGGGGGAAATTCCTAAATACCCGTTCGGAAGGGACCGCAGCGAACACAGCGGGCAGTTCCAGCGGCCGGTTCAAAAAACATCGGTCTTCTACGACAATTTGCTCGAATCCCTGAATGTTGGTTACAATAAACCCTTTTAACTCTGCATATGCTTGCTCCTCTCAAGAAACTGCTCATTGCATTCGTCGTTTGCCTTTGCCTGTATGGGCTCTGGTGGCTCCGCACAAGAGGTCGCCGTACTGCAGAGAATCAGATGCCACGCTCATCTGAAACCAACGCTGCTCCCCGGCCTCTCAAACCCGAAGTTCCAGCGCCCATACCCGCAATCGTGCAGCCCTTTGCGAAAACTCCCTACCTAGGTCTTGCTGACCCACGGGGCGCTGAATTTGAACGAAAATCAAAAGCCAACCCAAGTTGGGAATGGGACGTGCCGATTGAGTTTTTCGGCAAAGTTGTGGATGAGCACAACCTTCCTGTTCCAGAACCCAGCGTGGCCATAGAGTGGGTTGGCTCTCCTGAGCGCTATGGCGGCGACGGTGTGGTTCACCGCACCCTCACTGGCGGGGCAGATGGGCTTTTTTCGATTTCCGGAATTCAGGGAAAATGCATGGGAGTTCGGGTCAGCAAGGAGGGCTACCACACCAGCCAGGGCAAGAACAGCACAAGCTTTGAATACGCGGCGTTCTTCGATCCGACCTTTATCGAACCAGACCACAACAAGCCAGTGGTGTTCCACCTCGTGAGGAAGCGCCGAGCGGAGCCCACCTACCACCTTGATGGGCGGGTGTTTTTGAAGGAGCCTGCACTCGAAACGCACATTGATTTACTGAAGAAGCCAGCACAGAGCGCCGAACCGGCCGACCTGTTCGTCCGCTTTACCCGGCCTCCAGACGCGAGCGATGCAAAGCCGTTCGCATGGAAAATGGAGATAGAGGGGCGCAATGGCAGCGAGCTGGCCGAAACAGAGGACGAATTCATGGCCCTTGCCCCCGGTGACGGCTACCGCTCCCGAATCGTGCGTGAACACGCTGAAGACGCACCACGGGATCGCATGAAAATCCGATTTTATGTTCGCAATACAGCCCGCCGCTTTTTCGCTGCGGTTGAGATGCAAGGCGAGGCCTACGCTCCTTTTCAGGGTAGTTTTCCCGCGAAAATTATCGTCGTCAGCACCGTCAACCCCAACAATTCCCCCGAGCTGGAATACGACCCGGAATTGGACATCCGTGAGGTGGCCCGGCGGAGATAAGGCGAGTATGGGGCAACGAGGGACAATTGCGCGGGCATCGGGGTCAGAGTTCAAACATAGGCAACCGCAGCCCTCAACCTACCTCAACTTGCCCGCCAATCGGAGAGTTTTGCCGCGTGCCGTCTCTGGGAAGCCGTTGATGGCCTGGCCAGAAGGCCCGGCTGGCCGCGGGGGCGATCGCATGCTTGCCAGGCGTCGGACTCGGCGAGCCATGAGCCAGTGGCCCTGACGCGCTGGTCGGGTGCGCAAGGGGACGGATGTTCCGACTCCCGGCTGGACGCTCGCCCCCAGAAGGCCGGGCTGGAGTCGGGGAGGCTGGTTTCGGGGGCCTGAACCGCGATGCGGTTCCCGGGTTTTCGCGGGGTTCCCAGGGTAGCCTTCGTGGCCTCAGGCAACCCTGGGCTGGAGGGCGTAACGCCTGTGGCGTAGAAAGAAGAACCTGCGGCAGGCGGGGGGAAAGCCGTGCCTTTCGTTTCGGGGGCCTGAACTGTGGTGCGGTTCCCGGGCTTCCGCCGGCCTCCCCAAGGCAGCATTCGTGGCCTCAGGCAATCCAGGGCTGGAAGGCGGAACGCCTGTGGCGAAGAGATCAGAACCTGCGGCGCGTGGCTCGTCTGTTTTGCCCAAATGACTCGGGGGCTGGACTATAGTCCGGCCAGAGCCTTTTTCGCCCGTGCGCGCACCTGCGGATCATCCCGCTCACGGTCGGGGAGGGCGAGTCCTTGGGTGAGCATCAGGCGCGCTGCCGTTTTGTCTGACAGTTCCACATAGGTCAGCCCGAGGTCCACGTAGCTGGCCATGCGGGATGGATTAAGGACGATGGCCTGTTTAAAGAACTTCACCGCCTCGGCATTTGAAGCCGGAGGGATGGTGCCGTAGATCATTTTCGCCAGGCCGCGCTTGAGGGGATGGAGCCTGGCCAGCTCATAGTGCCATGAGGCGAGAACGTAGCAGGCCAGCTCGTGGCGGGGATTCAGCAGGAGGGCTTTTTCGGCGGATTCCTTGATGAGCCGGGAAAACTGGAGTCTTCGCGCCCCCCCTCCGCCAGTCACGGAGCAAAAATACGCACGCGGCGGTACAGCTCGCCGCGGTTGCCGGGGAGGCGGGCGATGATTTCCACTTCGCGCGGGGATTCGCCGGGGGCGGGCTGCCAGGTCCAGTGGCGGGGGCTGGTCTGCGACGGGGTCCAGAAGGGGGCGGGCTGCGGGGTGATGTCGCCGGTGAAGTGGGCAGCGACGGATTTCCCGGCGGGCACGTGCTCCGGCAGGGGAGTGGCGAAGGCGGTGGGGGCCGGGGGCAGGGTGTCCGGCAGGGTGGCGGTGGGACTGTTGAAGAGAACCAGGAGCGGGTCGGCATCCACGCTGAGGGTGAGGTCGCGCCCGGCGGTGTCGAGGGCGCTGCGGCGCCCATCGAGGTGAATGAGGGTGGCGGGTCCGGCTCCGGGCAGCGGCAGGGTGATATCGAGCGCGCCCTTTTCCCTCCAGAGAAAGAGGAGGGAAGCGCCTGCGGCATCGCGAAAGAGGGTGGCCTGCACGCCCGACGGCCAGGTGCGCTCTGCGGCGAATTTTTTCACGGTCAGTCCGTTCACGGCATTGTACCAGGCGACGGCGTCGAGGCGCGGGGCGTAGTGGTTGAAACGGCAGTCGAACATGTTGTGCGAGTCGCCGGAACTGCCGAAAGAGGTGCCGTCCTTGTCCGGATAGAGGAAGCCGAACCACGACATGCTGGCCCCGCCTTCGGCGAAAAATGCGGCGGTCTTTTTCCAAACCTCCGAGGCCACGGCCTGGCGGGACATTCCCTGGCTGTTCAGGCCGAGTTCAGTCGACCAGAGGGGTTTTTCGACGCCGTATTTTTTCATGAGGGCGCGGTACTCCCGCATGGTGCGGCGCACGTCGGCGGCAGTCTCGTAAATGTGGAAGTCGAAGGCATCGCACCACTGCCCGTAGCCGGCCTTGAAGTACTCTTCGTTCGGCTCGACGGAGGTGGCGACCACGGTGACGGACGGGTCGGCCGCCTTGACGGCCTGGTAGACGGCCTTGTAGGCGGCGACGTTGCGCAGCACCTTGTCCCCGGTGCCGTGCGGTTCGTTGCCAAGGTTGACGATGAAAGGTTTGTTGCTGCCGTATTTTTCGATGAACTGGCGGGCGCCCTCGCGGAGTGCCGTCTCGTCGAGCGGGGTGTCTCCGCGCTCGATCTGCGCGGCGGGCGTGTTCGTCAGCCAGCCGAGGCCGAGCCTTTTGGTTTCCTCCAGGCCGGGGAGTTCCGGGGAGTAGGGCGGCTTCATCGACCACCCGCCCCAGAGCCCGCAGATGCGCACGCCGAGGCGGTCGCTGAGGCGGATGTACTCGGTGAGGCGGTTGTCCCAGTTCCGGCTGGTGAAGGGGATCTCGAGCGGCTGGTACTTTCTGGCGGGCGCCTCGGGCAGGATGGCGAGGGAGGTGGTGTGGCGCAGGGGCTCGCCGGTGGCCGGGCCGTTGACCGCAGCATGGATCTCGTAGTAGCGGCCGGTCTCCAGCGGTGCGGTGGAAAGGTCGAGCCTGGCTTCATGCCGCCACTCTTTTCCGGAGGCGGCGGCCTCACCGAGGTCGATGGTGGCGGGGGCGGTGACGAGCTGGCCCCAGTAGTCGCGGACGGACCAGGTGAGCTTTCTTTCCTGCGGAGCGAGGGCGCGGCGGGCGAGCACCTCCACGCGGACGTCGCGCGGATCGCCAGGGAGGAGCAGGTTCCCCAGCCGGGCTGTGGAAAAAAGGAGGCGGGTGGCGACAGCCTCTGCGGCGGACGGCGGGGCGGTGCGGACGGCGGTGAGGTCATCGATCCAGAAAGTGCCATGGGCTTTCTCCATGCGGATCTCGAAGTGACCACGGGCGGCGTCCCGGGGCAGGGTGGCGGACACTCTCGCGAGGCGCCAGTCCTGTTTCCCAAACGCCTCGGCCACGGTGTGGCGCTGGATTTCCCGGCCTGTGGCGTCCTGGACGATGAGTTCCGTGATGGCGCGGTAGGAATTGTCCGGCGACTCGAGCTGGCTGCGCACGGCGGTGCTGAGGTCCCACTTGCCCGGGGCCACGACGAACTCCGGCCCCGTGATGGCGCAGGGTTTTTCCACGGCATCGAGCGTGCGGGCGAGGCGCAGTGAGGAGGCGGATTTATGGCCTGCGCTGGAATCGCGTGCGGCATCGCCGGTGGATTTCCAATCGCTGGAGAGGGGAGTTTCAAATGACTCGGCCACGGTGTCGCAGGGCGGCTGGATGGTGACCTCGCTCACCCACATGACCGGCGTCTTCTGCTTTTCCTCCGGGCCGAGGGCGAGGTAGACGCCGCTGGCGGGCCCGTGCCACTTGCCGTCCTTTGCCCCGCCCCAGGTCTCGTAGCGGGAGACACCCGTGACGGCACCGGCCGTGCCGCGGCTGGCGAAGAAGTCCTCCAGCGGAAGCACCACATCCTGCCAGTCGTCCGAGGGCTGGAGGGCGAGTCGCATCTGGTGGGTTTGGCCACTGCCGTCGTTGAGCTGGAGGCCGAGCTGGGTGTGGCCCGGGTATTTCACGCGAAAGGTGATCCGGCGGATGTCGATGCGGTCGATGCGGCGGCCGAGGTTCACGTAGGCGCCGCCCTTGGTGAAATCTCCGGCCAGCTTGAGCGTGGCGTGGCCGTGGTCCTGCACGGCGGCGTCCAGTGTGAGGGAGCCGGTGGCCCCGGGAAACTCCTGGCCATTGCTGAAACTCCAGCCGCCGACTGGCAGGGAGGGATCAACAAGGGCGACCGGGCGCTGGGCGGCAGCCAGGGCGGGGAACAGGCAGACGAGGAGGGCGGCGAGAGTGGAGCCGGACGGTGACATGGCGGGGCGAGTGTGGAGGCAGTTTTGCTGCGGGGCAATGGGCGGGTCACTGCATCCCGGCGGGTGGGGAAAGCGGCCTTGATTTCCCGGCTGCGGCAGGCAGGAGTGGTGGCCATGGCGCACCAACTGGCACTGAGCCCCGCAGGGCGGGTTTTTCTGGAGGAGGCGGACGGCGGGAGTGAGCGGCTCTCGGCGTTTGCGGAGGCATTCGCGCGGTCGCCGGCGGAGGGGCTGCTGGCGCTGGCTGCGGAGCGTGGCGGGCTGGCGGGCTGGCCGGCGGAGGCGGTGTTCTGGCGGGAGTTTGCCTCGACCTTTCTGCACGCGGTGGCGCAGGTGCCGGAGGCGGATGAGGGAGCTGCGCTGAGCGCGGTGGCGCCGGACGGGTTTTTCTTTTCGCTGCCGCTGAGCATCCCGGCCATGAGGGGGGCGGAGTATGCGGGGCCGGGTGTCTTCGAGGAACTGTGGCGCGATCTGGAGGTGACGGCGGGCGTGCTGGCGAAGGCGGCGGGCGGGCTGAAAAAATGGCTCGGGCGGGTGAATCCGGCGCTGCACTTGCTGGGCCGCGTGACCTTTCACCTGGCGGAAAACAAGAGATCGGTGGAGAAGCCGTTTGCCTTCATGGCGACCTTCACGCACCGGCTCTCTGCGCAGGAAAAACCGGTGCATCTGCCGCTGGCGAGGGCGCTGCAGGACTACGCCGGGGCGAAGAACCAGGCCGCGCTGAGGGCGCTGCTGGAGCCGGTGCAGCGGGCGGCGGAGCGCAGCGAATGGGCGGCAGGCATGCTGGAGAGCAGCCGCATTTTCCAGCCGCAGATGTGGACGCCGGGGGAGGCGCACGTCTTTCTGAAGGAGGCTCCGCTCATGGAGGACTGCGGCATCGTGGTGCGCATACCGAACTGGTGGCGCGGCGGGCGGGGGCCGCGGCCGGGGGTGAGCGTGACGGTGGGGGACAACAAGAAGGGGGCGTTCACGAAGGAGACGCTGCTCAAGTTTAACGCCGCCGCGACGCTGGGCGGGGAGGAGCTGACGGAGGAGGAGTGGTTCGCCCTGATGGCATCCCAGGAGACGCTGGTGCTGCTGCGCGGGCAGTGGGTGGAGGTGGACAAGGAGAAGCTGAAATCCGTGCTGGAGCACTGGCAAAGGGCGCAGGCGGAGGCGAAGAACGGCGTGAGCTTTCTCCAGGGGATGAGGCTGATCTCCGGAGTGCGGGAGGCTGGAGCGGACGGAGGCGCGGACGCGGCGCTGGCGGACTGGTCCCAGGTGACGGCTGGCGGCTGGCTGCGGGAGACGCTGGAGCAGATGCGCAGCCCGGAGACGGCGGGCGAGTTTGACCCGAACGAGGGGCTGCAGGCCAGCCTGCGTCCCTACCAGGCGGCGGGGGTGCGGTGGATGTGGTTCCTGCAAACCCTGGGTCTGGGGGCGTGCCTGGCGGATGACATGGGGCTGGGAAAAACGATCCAAGTGATCGCCCTCCTGCTCCAGCTGCGGCGGGAGTCGGCCCCGCCTGCGGCGCGACCGGCGCTGCTGGTCGCCCCGGCTTCACTGCTGAGAAACTGGTTGAATGAAGTGTCCCGTTTCGCCCCCGGTCTGCGGGCGGTGACGGCGCACCCGTCCGAGTCTCCGGACGGGGCATGGCGTGAGGAAAAATCCGCCACTGCCTGGATGAAGGGGGCGGACCTGGTGATCACGACGTACAGCCAGGTGGCGCGGATCGACTGGCTGGCGCGGTGTGAGTGGCGGCTGGTCATCCTGGACGAGGCGCAGGCGATCAAGAATCCCGGGGCGGGGCAGACAAAGGCGGTGAAGAAGCTGAAGGCGGGGGCGCGGATCGCGATGAGCGGCACTCCGGTGGAGAACCGGCCTGGCGACCTGTGGTCGCTGTATGATTTCCTGAATCCCGGGCTGCTCGGCGGAGCAGCGGAGTTCAACCGATACATGAAGGCGATCCAAAAGGCGGACCGGCCCGACTTTTCCCCGCTGCGCCGGCTGGTGCAGCCGTACATCCTGCGGCGTCTGAAGACGGACAAGAGCATCATCGCGGATCTGCCGGACAAGACGGAGATGAACGTGACGTGCCGGCTGAGCCGAAAGCAGGCGGCGCTGTATGACCAGAATGTGCAGGAGCTGGGGGAGCTGCTGCGGGGGGCGGAGGGCATCCAGCGGCGCGGGCTGGTGCTGGCGTTTCTGATGAGGTTCAAGCAAATCTGCAACCACCCGTGCCAGTGGCTGAATGACGGTGAGTACAAGCCGGAGGAGAGCGGGAAATTTGTCCGGCTGGCGGAGCTGTGCGAGGAGATCGCGAGCCGCCAGGAGAAGGTGCTCGTCTTTACCCAGTTTCAGGAAATGACCGGACCGCTGGCGGAGCACCTGCGTGGCGTCTTTGGCCGGCCGGGACTGGTGCTGCACGGGGGCACGCCGGTGAAGGAGCGGGCGAAACTGGTGGACGCCTTCCAGCGGGATGACGGACCGCCGTTTTTCGTACTGTCTCTGAAGGCAGGCGGCTCCGGGCTCACGCTCACCGCGGCGAGCCACGTCTTCCACTTTGACCGGTGGTGGAATCCGGCGGTGGAGAACCAGGCGACGGATCGCGCCTTCCGCATCGGGCAGAAGCGAAATGTGCTGGTGCATAAATTTGTCTGCCGGGGCACGCTGGAGGAGCGGATCAATGAAATGCTGAAGGAAAAGCGGGCGATGGCGGAGTCGCTGATCGGTGGCGAGGGCGGGGCGGAGAAGCTGCTGACGGAGATGAGCAACGACGAGCTGATCAGGTTCGTGGCTCTGGACATCAATGC
This sequence comes from bacterium, assembly GCA_031411255.1. Lineage (GTDB taxonomy): Bacteria > Verrucomicrobiota > Verrucomicrobiia > Verrucomicrobiales > V1-33 > JANOAS01. The sequence continues at coordinate 12,850 of JANOAS010000304.1, read as the reverse complement.
GGCGGCTGGCGAGTAGCACGCGGGCGGCCGCGGGGCTTGCGCATGAAAATCATGGAGCCGACTCAGGATCTGTGTGCGTCACAGGTGTTGTTAGCGGTAGCCTGGGGCTGCCGGGGCACGAGGCGCAACCCCCAGGAAACTGGCAAAGTGGAGGGCGCACTGAAGGGACGAAACAACCCGGCCCTGTCAGGCTGCGTTCCGCGTGGGGCTTGGACGGCGAATGTCCCGCCCGTGCAGGGCTCCGGATTTCGTTGGGGGAAACCTGGGGCTTCGTTCGTGCCTCACTCCGCCCCAGGCTAAGGGGTCCCGTCCTTTCAGGACTCCGAAGTGGGGGCTCTGGAGTCCGGTGTGGCATCGTAATAAAAATAAGTCAAAGTGTTATCGTTAACAACGCATTGTGCGTATGGTCGCTGCCATCGGATTCTGTGGGGGGGCGCTTGTAATTTCCATGCACAAGCCACGCGGGTGGCTGGATTTTCCCTGGACGCACAGGCCTGGGGCCGCGAGTCTGCGGGATGGCATGGAAGAGCTACTATGGATTCGCCCCTTACGTCCCTGTTGCCGAGCGGCGCAGGAAGGCGGCGGCGACGGCGCAGAAAATGAACAAGACGGGGCGCAAGCTTGAGCCCGTGGAGATCGCGGGGCGGAAGATCGCGTCGACTTTCTGGGGCAGCGAGTGGTGTGAGAACCTGGAAGCCTACAGTGACTACGCGAACCGCCTCCCGCGCGGCCGGACGTATGCGCGGAACGGCTCGGTCATTGACCTCCAGATCAGCTCCGGCGAGGTGACGGCGCTCGTCATGGGGAGCGAGCTTTACGAGATCACGATCACGGTTTCCCGGCTGTCGAACACGGCGTGGGGGGACTTTAAAAAGCGCTGCTCGGGGAAAATAGCGAGCCTGCTGGACCTGCTGCAGGGCCGGCTGGACAAGGGTGTGCTGCAGGAAATCACGCGGCGGCCGGGGGGGCTCTTTCCCTCGCCGAAGGAGATTCACCTGGACTGCTCCTGCCCGGACGGTGCCTACATGTGCAAGCACATTGCCGCCGCGCTCTACGGAGTGGGGGCGAGGCTGGATGGAAAACCGGAACTCTTTTTCACCCTGCGCGGGGCGGATGTGCAGGAACTCATCACCGCAGCTGCGAGCAATGCGGCCAGTGTGGGCGGAACTCCGGCGGGCGACGGGCTGGACGCGGGGGATCTGAGCGACATCTTTGGCGTGGAGATCGATTCGGCCTCCCCTCTGCCGCAGGCGGTGACTGCGGCGCCGCTGGGCAAGCCAGCGGCAAAGCAAACGCCAAAGCCAAAGGCGAAGAGTCCGGTAAAAGCACCTGCCAGGCAGCCGGTCAAACTGCCCGTCATGGAGAGCGCCAAGCCGCCGGTAAAAGCAAAGAGTGTGCTCCCGGCGAAGCCACCCCTAAAGGCGCCGGGGAGATCGGCGATGGAGGTCATCGCCAAGTCCCGTGCCAACGCGGCAAAACGCTCTGCCGCCAGGGCGGAAAAGGGAGCGTCCAGCACGAAACCTGCGACGGTGCGTGCGGTGGCGAAGAAGGCCGCGAAGAAGGCGAGCAAGCGGGGGTGATTTCAGGGGGGGCGCGGCGAGCCGGGGATGGAGCCGGGTGCGGCGGAATAGCGGCCCCAAGGCGCCATGCCCGGTTGCGAGGGGCACGAGAACTGTGTCTCGCGAAAGTGGAGGCGCGACGGTGTTCCGAACGCCTCTGGATTGGAGGACTGGAAGTCCCCACGAGGGAATCTACCGTATGTCCCGGGCGGGCGGCGGCGCTGATGGCGGTGCAGGCGGGCTGAGCCTGGCCAGCTGTATGCTGATCTGGGTGAGGAGGATGTAGCTGTCGACGATCATCCCCTGCAGATTGTAGAGGTAGCGGAGGGCAAGGACGATGAGCAATAATTGAACATACCAGCCAATGGGAATGATGATTGCGGTGGCAGTTACGCGATGCGCCGGGCCACGTCATTCTGCACCCAAGCCCAGAGGCGGGCGCTGGCGGCGGGGACGTCGGTTTTGGCCTGGGCGAGTTCGTCGGGGGTGAGCCTGGCGCCGGGGGAGGGGAGGCGGGAGCCGAAGAAGTAGAATTTCACCTTGGGCTCGGTGCCGCTGGGGCGGACGGCGAAGTTGCGTCCGTCGGCCAGCTCGATCATGAGCATGTTTTCCTTGGGAACGAGGTCGCCGTCTTCATCGATGATGTCGTCCTTGCCAAAGTGGCGCAGGCGGGTGACGGCGCTGCCGTCCATTTCCTTCGGCATGTCGGTGGCGTAGGAGTCGACGAGTTTGCGGATCTTGGCGGCCCCCTCGGCGCCCTCGAGTTTCAGGTCGGGGGTGAACTCGGCATAGAAGCCGTACTCGGCATACACGTCGTCGAGGAGGTCGGCGATGGTGCGGCCCTGGCTGGCGGCGAGGGCGGCGAGTTCGGTGAACATGAGGACGGCCATGTTGCCATCCTTGTCGCGGACGAAGTCGGCGCCGAGGTAGCCGTAGCTCTCTTCACCGCCGAAGACGTAGAAGCGCCCGTCCTTGAGGTGGGCTTCTCGGTTTTCTGCGGCGGTCAGGCTGCGGTAGCGGGCCTGGGTGGCGGCGGGGAGCATGCGCTCGTATTTCAGCTGTTTGCCGCCGATGAATTTGAAGCCGGTGAGTGTATTGACCACGCGGATGCCGGCGCGGTGGCCGATGGCGTCCTGGAGGCCGCTGGTGACGAAGGTTTTGATCAGGATGGCGCGGTCCTTGTTCGCGGCGGTGATGAGGCCCTTGTCGAAAAACGTCTTCACGCGATACCAGGCCATGAGGGCGCCGATCTGGTTGCCGGTGATGAGCTGGAGCTTGCCCGTCTTGTCCCGGACGGCGACGCCCATGCGGTCGCAGTCAGGATCGGTGCCGATGACGATGTCGGCGCCCTCCTTTTCGCAGAGGTCCCAGGCCATCTGGAGGGCGGAGGCGTTCTCGGGGTTGGGCGACTCGACGGTGGGGAAACGGCCATCCGGGATGTCCTGCTCGGTCACGGTGAGAAGCTGGACGCCGGCCTCGCGCAGGAGGTCGGGCACGTGGACGCTGCCGGTGCCGTGGATGGGGGTGTAGACGACCTTCAGCCCGGCGGCGGCGCGGAGGAGTTCCGGCTGGAGAATGATCTCGCGCAGGCGGGTGCGGTAGGCCGCATCGATTTCCGCGCCGATGGTGCTGAGCGTGCCGCGCTCCGCCCCGGCCACGGGAGCCCCGGTGGCGGGCTGGCGGCCGATGGTTTCCGCCAGGAGGGTGGCCCCGGGGTCGATGATGCCTGCGCCGTCGGCGAAGTAGACTTTGTAGCCGTTGTCAGACGGGGGATTGTGGCTGGCGGTGTGCATGACGCCGCCGTCGGCATTGAGCTGGCGGATGGCGAAGCTCAGCTCCGGCGTGGGGCGGAAGCTGTCGAAAAGGAAGGCGTCTCCGCCCTGTTCGGTGACGAGGCGGGCGCAGTACTCGGCGATCTCGCGGGAAAAGTGGCGCGTGTCGTGGGCAAAGACGATGCGCGGGCGGCGGGTTTCGCCTTTGGCGGCCAGCTCGGCCTTGAGGTAGGCGACAAAGCCGCGCGTGGCCCGGTCGACCACGCGGTAGTTCATGGCGTTTGTCCCGGTGCAGGGAAATTGAGGACGTCCGTTCTCAAGCGGCGTGCCCCGCTCGGCGGCGGTGATGAGTTTTCCGATGGTGCGTCCGCGGAGTCCGCTGGTGCCGAAGGCGAGTTTCTTAAAAAACCGGTCGTTCAGCTCTGTCCAGTACCCGCCGGAGGCGAGTTCCTCCAGGCTGGCCAGCTCCACCGCATTCGGGGAGCCGGCGAGGAGTTCGTTGATGTTTTGCAGGCTGGAGTCAAGAAGCTGACCGGCAGCGGCGGCCTTGGCGAGGAGAGCGGAGAGTTCGGACATGGGAAATCGTGTTGGCTGTTGGAAAAATCAGAATCGACTATAAATCCCATGAGGTGAAAAGCAAACCGGGGTGGGTGTTTTCGAGGGGAAGCGACCGGGGGGCTGCCGGAGTGGCGGGTGAAGGGGAATTGCGGGTTAGGCATTTCAGGGCTTGCGCGGGGGTCCGGGCTGAATTTTGTCCCGGATGGTTCAACCAGGGCAGACAATAGGCGTGATCGGTGGTGGTCAGCTGGGCAGGATGCTGGCGCGTGAAGCGCGGCGGATGGGATTTCGCGTGGTGGTTTTCACCGACGAGGCGCCGGGCTGCCCTGCGGGGCAGGAGGCTGAGGTGGAGATGAATGCCGGCTACGGTGATGCTGAGGCGCGGGCGAAATTCGTGAAGCAGGTGGATGTGGTGACGGCGGAGTTTGAGAACATCCCGGCGGCATTCCTGGCGGCGGTGGAGAAGGCGGTGCCGGTGTTTCCGCCGCCGGCGGCCATTGAGATCACGCAGAACCGGGAGCGGGAGAAGAATTTCCTGAGGGGGGCGGGAATCCCATGCGCGGAGTTCCGCGTGGTGGACTCCGCAGCGGCGCTGGAGGCGGCGGTGGCGGAGCTGGGGCTGCCGTGCGTGCTGAAGACGGCGGCCTTTGGCTACGATGGCAAGGGGCAGCGGAAGCTGACGGGCGGGGAGGACCTGGAGGAGGTGTGGACGACGCTGGGGGTGCCGCGCGGGGTGGTGGAGGCGTGGGTGCCGTTCCAGTGCGAGGTGTCCGTGGTGGCGGCGCGCGGGCAGGACGGGCAGTTCGTGCCGTTTGCCTGTGTGGAGAACATTCACACGCATCACATCCTGGATTTCACGCTGGCTCCGGCGCGGGTGCCGGCGCAGACGTCGGCGGCGGCGGTGGACCTGGCCAGGCGGGTGGCGGAGGCGCTGAACTATGTGGGCACGATGGCGGTGGAACTGTTCGTCCTGCATGACGGGACGCTGCTGGTGAATGAGATCGCCCCGAGGCCGCACAACAGCGGGCACTACACGATCGATGCGTGCGAGACAAACCAGTTTGAGCAGCAGCTGCGGGCGGTGACGGGCATGCCGCTGGGAAATCCGGCGCAGCCTGTCCCGGCGGTGATGGTGAATCTGCTGGGGGATGTGTGGTACACGGAGGTGAACCACCCGGACTGGTCGCCGGTGCTCTCGCACCCGAGGGCAAACCTGCACCTCTACGGAAAGAAGAAGGCGCTTCCGGGGCGGAAGATGGGGCACTTCACAGTGCTGGCGCCGACGGTGGAGCAGGCCTTCGCGGAAGCGCGGGCGATCAAGGAGGAACTGCTCCTGCGGCGGGCGACGGTGGTGACGGGGGTGTGAGGGCTGGGGGCGCGGGCTGGGGGCGTGAGGTCAACCGCGAAGGGACGCGAATAGAAGCGAATAAAGCAGGAGGCGGGAAATGGGGAGAGCCGGGTGGGACGCAGTCGGCCGTGCCTGTGGGCCTGAATATAAATTCCATGCGGAAACTTTCGGAAACGAAGGAGGCCGGCTGCTGGGTCAACTTGACAACCATCGCGAAGAAGACGAAAGAAGGCACGAGCGGTGAACAATTAAATATGAATAGGTGGAATCGCAACCCATTGAAGAATGGCGATCTTATCGGGCTGCGTCGCCTGCGTGCCGCGCTGCTTTTTGTCGTCATTCATAGCTCGTCTTTCACCCTTTACGCCGCTTCCTCCCATAATTACCATCTGGGAGACCTCGACGAGGATGGCGTCGTCACCGTGCGCTCCTCCGCCTCCGCCTCGGGCGAGCGCGATGTCGCCACCACGCGGGATACCATTCTCCACTTCACAGTCCCCCTCAGCCTCACCGCCACGCTGGATACCACCCAGTTCTATGCCGAGTTCGCTGGCCAGCGCCCGCTCAGTCGCGTGGAGATTTCCTCCGACCGGAAAAAAGCCACCCTCTTCTACCAGCAGCCCCACCCGGCCAATTCCCGTCTCAAAATCACCTTCGACGCCCCTGCCCTTACCGACCTCCTCGGTAGCCCCTTCGATGTTGATGGCGATGGCCTCCCCGGCGGTGCCCTCCGCCTCAGCTTCGACATCACTTTCACCAGTAAAGTCGGCATCACTGGCATGATCGGGCGCGTCATGGGGGCCACGGACAACGCCGGACGCCCTGCCGTTCCCTTCCCCATTGTCGGAGCGACGATCACCTTGGATGGCGCAGAGCAGGACAATCGCACCATCGCCGCCGCCGATGGCACCTTTACCCCCTCCCTCTGTCCCAGGGACGCGTTCTTCGTCCGCATCGATAGAGACTCGGCCCACGTCAGACGGCCGTTTGCATCATTGCGCCCATAACCGTCCGACCATTCAAATAGATCTAAATATCATGAACAGTATAATATTAATCCATTGCTCGATATTAAAAATCATGGCGTCAAAAATTTCCGCCCTGATTGCATGCCTTGGTGTTTGTGTTCTCCTAATTGGAGCGGCTGGGGCTGAGGTTATTACGATAACGAGCGGTGCGCAGTTGGCGCAAAACTCACTTTACAATGCAGGGCCAAATTTGCTCCCCCTTGATCTCGACTCAGATGGCGTTGTGGATGTCACGTTCTCAAACCGATGGTTTGACCCCGGACTCGGCTCACAAAGACGTGAGCTGCGAATGGAGAATCTTCGACCACAAGTTGATCTGGCATCTAGCGACTCGTCCAGCGGACGCATTTCCCCGCGATTGACTCCCCCTGGCGAGGTGCATCCCTGCGGTCTATGTTCCTATGGAATTGGTGGCTACACAAGCGCCAATAAGGTCAGTTGCTTGCTGTTGGAAGGTAATGATACTGGGCCTATAGGCGCTAATTTTGAGCATGCATGGCTATATGATCACGGTGCATTTCGTTTTGGGCTTGGAGGGGGCTATGTCGCCGTTTCGTGGTTGATCGGACGAGAAAATAGCCAAGTCATGCGCCACGGATGGATCCAACTTTCTGTCACAAGCGATCAGTCTGGAATTCTACTTACAGTTGTCCGCTGGGCATATGAATCTACTTATGACAAGGGGGTTATTGTTGGTGAATCGACTGCAACAACATGGGACAAATGTGTCATTAATGACAGGCCTGTCGCTTTCTTTAAATTCAATGAACTTGCCGAAACAACCGCGCTCGCAGATTCAAGCGGCAATGGTTATGTTGCATCTGCATCCGTGGGTATTTCTATGGGGGCGCTTGGCTACACTACACTGGGGACCTCCGCACTCTTTAGCGGAGTTCATCACGGTATTTCGATTTCCGACATCAATGGCCCCGGGCCAAATCAACTCAACGGAGATTCATTTTTTGTGGAATGCTGGATCAAGTGCAATAACACAGGCCCAGCGGTGGCTCCCATTCTGTCATCCGAAGCCCTCGGATCGCCTGACGGTTGGGTCTTGGCACTGGAAAACGGAGTTTTGACATTTCGGACGGGCAATTCGCCAGCTCCTCTACAGGGTGGTTTCAGGTTGGATGACGGAGATTGGCATCACGTTGCAATTATTAGACAGATGCTGACAACCGAATCTAGATGCAGTCTAGTGATTGATGGTCATTCAGGTTATGCATTTGGCACTGCATTCCCCATCGGAAGCCTTACGGCTCAAACGACAATTACCGTTGGATTCAATCCAAAAACCAATGATCGATTTTTTGGACAAATTGATGAGGTTGCCTGCTATAACTACGCGCCCGTGAAAACAATTTTACTTTATGCAAGTAGCTACTACGTTGATTATCCTACCCAAATTGAATCGCATTTTGAATCGGCGTTCGTTGAGGACACGACACCTGTCGTCTATACTGGAGGTAGGATCTTTGGTGGTTCGACTGGAGGGCGCTCGCCAGTGAGGCAGTTTTTCCAGTTTGGGGCTACGCAAGCGCTGGGATTGACCATGCTTGGCGCCGTGACTGAGGGGCAAGGGCAGTTTTATGGGGAAGAGCCGCCATTTGCGATGCCTGGGGAAATCTACTACTATCGCGCCGGCGCTACAAACTCAGCAGGAACTGGATTTGGCCAGATATTGTCATATCGACCTCCTCAGTCATTCTCATACTGGGCTGGTTTGAAGCTAGGCAATTCGAATGCATCGCCAGAAGGGGATACAGACCGCGATGGGTTATCTGAGTTGCTTGAATATGGACTATCTCTAAATCCCTCTATTGCGGATGCTTTGCCGCTTGGGAATGCCTTGCTCAAGGACTATCCCGGGAGTGGCAATCGGCTCTCTATCACACTGCTACGGGACCCGTCTAGGAGCGATATTACGATCACCGTGTTTACGAGTTCTTCTTTGGATAGTGATTGGCAGCCCGTGGCGATAAGTGCTGGAGGCGGCCAGTTCGCAGGTCCGGGCTACGTTGAAGGGGATAACAATTCGGCTGAACTCAAGTTGGTTGAAATCCGTGATGTTGCAAACAGCTCCACGAAGAGATTCATGAAAATCTCGGTCACAAAACCGTAGTAAACTATCCGGGTCAACTTGCAGGCACAGCAGGCCATCGGCATCTATAACGGTCTCGCCTACGTGGCGGATGGTTTCTCCGGGGGGGGCAGGTGGTGAACTACCGGCCCTTCGAATTTCTGAAGGTGCCGCCCACAGTCTCACTACTTTTCCTTTTTTCCGTCGGGGATGGAGGCGCGGATGAGGCGGGCGGCCTCGTTCATTTTGGTGTCGTCGTGGTAGGGGGATTCGCGGTGGTCGGAGATTTCCGATTCGTTCCAGGCGAGGACGAGTTCGAGGCTGGGGATGACCCAGAGGACGCGGCGGCCCCAGAGACCGGAGGCGAGCAGGGTGTCCTCTGGCAGGGCGGGGAACTGGCGGTGCTTGCGCGGGCCGGGGGTGTTGCGCCACCAGTTAAAGGTGTAGTAGCCGGGGCCGATGGAGCAGTCGTTCCGCCCGCCGCCGATGGAGCGCTGTCCGGCGATGAGGGCGGTCTCGGTCTCGGCGGCCCGGGGCAGGTCCGGGGGCAGGGTGCTCGTGGTCATGAGGGTGACGAGGTCGGGACGGATGATTTCTTTTCCCGCCCAAGTACCGTGATTCAGGATGAGCAGGCCGAAGCGGCAGAAGTCGCGTGCTGAGATGCGCAGTTTGCCATCCGGGCCGGTGGGGCCGTAGGCCTGGTAGTTGTACTCGTCCTGGAATCCAAGCGGCCGGCCGAGGCGCGAGGCGAGAAGGCTGGAACCGGTGTCCTTGAAGACGCCTTGCGTGAGGGTGTCGTAGTAGAGGGCGATGGCGGGGTCATTGTAGGCGAAGGCGGCGCCGGGGGGCTCGCTGAGGCCGTAGCCGGAGGTCTGGCTGGCGAGGTGCCGCCAGGTGATGCCGGCGTCCTTGCCGTTGTTGAGTTCGCGGAGGCGCGGTTCAAAGTCGGCGACCATGGCATCCACGGAGGGCAGTTTTCCCTCCTGCACGGCGAGCATGAGGAGCGAGCTGAGGACGGGCTTGAGGGCGGAGGCGACGTAGCGCCCGGTGCCGGGATCGCCCCAGGAATGGACGAGGTAGCCGCGCCGGACGACGAAGCCATTGCCACCGACGAGGGTGGCGAGGGAGGCGAGGGGGGCGGGAGCCATGCCGAGTTCGGCAGGTTCCTTGCGCTTCCATTTTTCTCCGGGAAAGGTGGGGGGCGGGAGTGCCTGGGCGGCCGGTTTTTTCCGGCAGGCGGGGAAAAACAGGACGCTGGCAAGCAGGGGAAGGAGGAGAAATAACAGGCGGCGGACGGGCATGGGAAAGAATGAGGAGGCCTGCCTGCAACCAAGACGAGGGCGGGGGGCGTGGGAAGTGAAAATTCGCCAGGGGCGCGGGAGAATTGCAGAGAATGCGCATTCTGCTTGCGATGGCCGGGGTGTGTGGGATAATGCAAAAGATTTACATTAAGCCCCGGCACCGGGACGCCTCCCCTCATCACATGAAACACGGAATTTTTTCAATCACGCTGCTGGCAGTGCTGCTGTCAGGAACCTTCACTGCGGCTGCGGTGGAGAGGCTGAAGGTGGCTACGCTGCACCCGCTGCTGGCAGACCTGGCTGCGCAGGCGGGCGGGGAGCGGGTGGAGGTGAAGTCCCTGCTGAAGCCGGGGGCGGAGGCGCACCGGTTCGAGCCGGCGGCGGCGGAGGTGGCCTCGCTGAAGCAGACAAAGCTGCTGCTGGCCTGCGGGAAGGGGCTGGAGAACTACTTGGGCAAGTTGCGTGACACGCTGCCGGCGGGAGTGCTGCTGGTGGAGGTGGGAAAGACGATCCCGTCCATCAAAATGGAGGACGTGTGCCTGCATGATCACGACCATGACCACGACCACGGCAAGGACGGAGTGGACCCGCACTGGTGGCACAGCGCGGATGCAGTGAGCCGGGCGCTGGACGTGATAGGCGAGGCGCTGGCGAAGGCGGATCCGGCGGGGGAAGCTGTGTACGAGGCGAATGTGGAGGCGGCCCAGAAGAAGGTGGCTGCGGTGAAGTCGTGGGCGAAGGAGCAGATCTCGACGATTCCCAAAGGGGACCGGAAGCTGGTGACGGCGCACGCGGCGTTCGGGTATTTCTGCAAGGAATACGGATTCAAAGCACTGCCGGTGCTGGGTTCGGCCGGGGAGGCGGATGAGTCTCCGCAGCATGTGGCGGAGATAATCAAGACCATCCGCGAGATGAAAATTCGCGCCGTCTTTCCCGAGGATCAGGCGAACCCCAAAGTGCTGAAGGAGATCGTGCGGGAGACGGGGGTGAAGGTGGGGGCGGATTTGATCGCGGACGGGACGTCGCCCGGTGCGGGATCGACGTTTGAGGGGATGATGCGGCACAACGTCACGGAAATCGTCAAGGCGCTGGGTGTGACACCGGCGAAAAAATGAGGCTGACTTTCTGATGCGCGGCTCTCCGTTATTTCATGTGATCCTGGTGGTGTTGGGTCTGCTGGGGCTGGCGGTGCCGCTGTCCTGGCTGACGCGTGCCCGGACTCCTGAGGCGGTGGCGCCCACAGCGGGGGAAAAGCTGGAGCCTTCGCTGGCGCTCACGCCGGCACGCGTGGTGATGAAATTTGCCCATGCTCCGGCCACGGTGCGGCTGGCCCAGGGGGGACGTGAACTGGTGAAGGAGGAGGCGCTGGCGGGCAGGACGAGGGTGAAGGCGCAGACGGATGTGGAGCTGGCGGGCGGAGAATTCAAGCTGGACGTGACGTGGCCTGCGGGCACGCCGGAGTCTGCGGTGACGCTGACGGTGGAGCCGGACGGGCACGAGGCGGCCACGGCGACCGTCTGGGGGGCGGAGACGCTGGGGGAAATAATCAAACTGGAGTGGCGGCCATGAGCGGGGGCGACGTGACACCGAAGCATGAGCACATTTGCTGGGGGCACTCGCACCCGCATGCGCCGCACCAGCTGGAGGTGCGCGGGCTGACGGTGGGCTACCGGGAGGTGCTGGCGCTGCAGGACGTGGACTTCGGCACGGAGTGCGGGCGGCGCGTGGCCTTGATCGGGCCGAATGGCGCTGGGAAATCCACGCTGCTGAAGGCGCTGGCCGGGCTGCTGAAGCCGGTGGCGGGGACGATCCGCTGGCGTGGGGCGGCGCTGGTGAAGTCCAGCCGGGAGCTGGCCTACCTGCCGCAGCGGGAGGAAGTGGACTGGAATTTCCCCATCACCGTGCGCGGGCTGGTGGAGATGGGCCGCTACCCGAACCTCGGCTGGTGGCGGCGCTTCAGCCGGCATGATGCGGAGATCGTCGAGCGGGCGCTGGAGAGCATGGAGCTGCGCGACCTGCAGGACCGCCAGATACGCGCCCTCTCCGGCGGGCAGCAGCAGCGGGCGTTCATCGCGCGGGCGCTGGCGCAGGAGGCGCACGTGCTGCTCCTGGACGAGCCCTACACCGGGCTGGACCGCCCGGCCACGGAGATCCTCCAGCGGCTGCTGGCCGAGCTGGCGAAGGAGGGCCGCCTCATCATCGCCAGTCACCACGATCTGGAGTCGGTGGCGGACCACTTTGACGATGTCCTGCTGCTCAAGAAGCGCCAGGTGGCCTTTGGCCCGGTGGCGGAGGTTTTCACTCCGGCGCATTTGCAGGAGGCCTACGAGAGCCAGATCCTCATTTTAAAAAACGGAGCCCCCGGCTGACATGAACACGTTCCTCCAGTCCTTCCACGGTGAATTCAACCAGCGCGCCCTCCTCGCCTGCGCGATGATCGGCTTTGCCAACGGCTACGTGAGCGCCTTCATCGTGCTGAAAAAGAGCGCGCTGAAAATCGGCACGCTCTCACACGGGCTGCTGCCGGGCATTGCCCTGTCGGTCATGATCTTTGGCCTCAGCCAGTGGAGTGCCCTGGCGGGCGCGGCCTTTGCGGCGCTCTTCATCGGGCTGGGCTCGCTCTTCGTCGCGCGCACGTCGCGGCTGGACCAGGACACGGCGCTCGGCATCCTTTACACGGCGGGCTTCGCAGGGGGCTACATCCTGCTCTCGAAAATGCAGATCCGCCAAAAGCTGGAGGAGTGGCTCTTTGGCAGCCTCATGGGCATGTCGAATGAGGACTTGTGGATTGCCTTCGGCATCAGTGGATTTGCCCTGCTGGTGCTGACCGCGCTCCAGAGGCCGCTGCTCATCCTGCTCTTCGAGCCCAGCGTGGCCGCCAGCCTGGGTGTGCCGGTGCGCCTGCTGAACTACGCCGTCCTTGCCGTCATCATCCTCGTCCTCATTTCCTCCCTCCAGGCCGTGGGGTGCATCCTCAGCGTCGGCCTGCTCGTCGCCCCGGCGGCCACGGTGTACCTCTTTTCAAACTCCGCCCCCGTCCTCTTCTGGGGCGGGGGAATCATCGGCAGCGTGGGCTCGGTATTGGCCTACGTCCTCAGCTACGGCCTCGGCTGGCCCGCCGGCTCCACCATCGTCCTGGTCCTCGGCGTCTTCTTCGGCCTCGCCTTCGTCTTCAGCCCCCGCTACGGACTGGTGCGGCGGAAG
>JANOAS010000303.1:0-19866 GCA_031411255.1 bacterium | reverse complement strand
GTGATGGTCGGGTTGCTGTAGATTTTGGCGTTCTTGTACGCGGTCTCAATCTGCAGGCTCAGCTCCGACGGAGTGCGTCCGACGGCCTTGATGGCAATATTGCCAAGGTAGGGCAGCCGCACGGTCCCGTCGTTGGCGACGGGGTACTCGTTGTTGATGCTGGCACTGTCCTCGGCGGGCACGCTGGCAATCTTGATAACGAGCTTGTCTCCCATTCGGATGACAGTCTCGGAAGTCTGGGCCGACACGGGCGTGACAAACGCCACGGCGAGGCTAAGCAGGAGGAGAAGAAACGTTTTCATGGAGGGAGGAGTGGTTTGTTTCCGGGTGTTGGACGCAGCACAGGGATCAATATTCATCATCCTTGTCACCGGCTGGCGCAGAAGCCCGGGCGGTCGAAGCGGCCTGACCGGCAGGACGCGCCTTCTTGGATTTCACCTCGGTGTTCGTGGGCGAGTAGTAGGTGTAGTAGCTGGTGTAGTATTGGTACTGGTTGTCGGAGCGGACATCCACGTTGTTGAGCACCACGCCAAGCAGGTGGCCGCCGACGTTTTCGATGGCCTGCTTCACGCGGAGCAGCATGGAGCGGGGGAGCTTCCGGTGCTGGATGACGATCATGGTCAGGTCGACTTCGGAAGCGAGCACGGAGGCGTCAGACACCCCGAGAATCGGCGGAGAGTCGATCAGGACGAGGTCGAAACGGTTCTTCACGTCGGCGATGAGTTCGGACATCCGGCGGGAATTCAGAACGCCCGCCGCATCGGCAGGAAGAATGCCAGAGGGCATGAAGTAAAGGTTGTCCACCGGCGTTTGGAGGATGACGTCCTCAAGCATCAACTCGGTGGTGAGGTAGTTCGTCAAGCCAACGGAGTTGTTGATGTCGAAAAACGTGTGTAGTTTTGGGCGCCGCAGGTCGCCGTCGATCATCAGCGTGTTGTAACCGCCCTGGGCGCAGATGTAAGCCAGATTGACCAGCGTGGTGGACTTGCCCTCGCCGGCTCCACCGGAGACGACGGTGATGGCGTTGGCATCGGCGCTCTTGCGGTTGAATTCGATGTTCGTTCGCAGAATCCGGTAGGCTTCCGCATCCGGGCTCAGGCCGCTCTGCTTGTGGAGGATGCCCACGTCCTTCGGGATGACCGCCAGAACCGGAACGCCGAGGTAACGCTCGACGTCGTCCAGCGTCTTGACGCTGGTGTCGAGGTATTCGAGGAAGAAGGCAAAAGCGATGCCCAGCACCAAACCGACAATGGCACCCAGGGTCAACTGGAGACGGGTGTCCGGTTTCGCGTGTGTGTTGGGTGCCACTGCGAATTCGTGAATCGTCACCGGGGTTTTGGGCATGCCAATTTGCAGGCGGCTCGAAGTCTGGCTCTCAATCATCTTCAAGAGCAGCTGAGTCTGAAGCTCATAGTCATCCCGAGACTGGGCGTACTCAATGTTCTTGGAGTTGCCATCGAGGGATATCTTGGTTACGCCCTCCTTGATTTTCTTCATGTTGGCCATCTGCGCTTCGGCCATTTTCAACTTCGACTCAAGATTGCTCATGATTACGTTCACCCCTTCGTCGAGCATCTTCTTCGTGGAGCTGATCCGCTCCTTCAGGGCCAGAACCTGCGGATGGTTTTCACCGCGCCCCGTTCCCATCATGGCTTTCAGTTCAGAAAGATCATTGAGGTATTTCGGCAGCAGGTTGGTGGTCACAGGATCGGTCAAATTCAACTGGTTGGCCGCACTGATCAGCTCGTCCCCCTTTTTGCCCTTGATCATGTTCAGCTGCGCCTTGTAGTCGCCGATGTTTTTCTCGGTTTCCATCTCCTGCTTCATCGCATCGCTCACAAGGGACCGGGATCCATCCTCAACGCCGCGCCCACGCGCGCCGCCGCTCGCGCCGAAGTCCACAATCTGGTAACGCTCCATCAATTCCAACATTTTGGTTCTGGATTTTTCCACCTTCTCCATTTGCTCCTTCTTTTGCAGGTCGAGCATCTCCACCGTGTTGTTCACACGCTTCTTCTCGTTGCCGGTCCGGCGTTCTGCGTAGCTGCTCGCAATGGCGTTGGCCAGTTCGGCCGCTTCATTCTTGTCGGTGCTCAGAACGCTGATGTTCACGAGGTCCGTACCTCGCTCGTCCTCGGTCCTGATCATGTCGAGCAGCTTGCCGTAGGCAGAGTCCCGTGAGCCGCCGGTTTCCGGCCAACGGGTGGTCAGCCCGAGCTGGTCTATGACCCGGTAAAGCGTCTCCTTGCTGGTGATGATCTTGAACTGCGTGGCAATGAAGGTCGGGCTCGAGGCATCACGCGCCGAAGCTCCCGTGTCAAACAACTGCGAATCTTCCGAATAGCGCTCAATTTCCATCACCACTTTGCCCAGATATTTCTTTGGCAAAATGGCCGTGACCACCGCAGCGGTCATGAAGACGAGGAAAAAGGACAGGAGGATGACGCCGTAGCGATTCCGCACGACTTGCCAATAGTCGAGGGCGTGGAGTTTGACTTCGTTTTGCTGGTCTTTCATTGGAGGAGGGATGACGTTGCGAGGGGGAGCATTTATCTTAAATCAGAGCCGCGTTTGTGCAATCGATTCCGGGCCCATCTGAAAAAACAAACTCCCGCAGTGTTCGACACTGCGGGAGTTCATGCGTTGAATGCTTTTTGATTTTTTCGTCCTAAAATTAGAACGTGGCCTTCAGACCGAGCGAGATGCTGTGGCGGTCGTAATCCCGGAAGGTGGTGTCCGACGCGGTCGAGGTGAACCAGTAACCCGTGTTCACACTGACGTTGCGCCAGAGGCGATAGTCGAGATTCAGACCGAGGGAAATGGTGTCTTCGGTGTTGTCGGTCAAGAGATCGCTGCCGGAAAGATCATAGTGAACGTAATGGGCTCCGCCGCTGATGCTCAGACGGTCCGTCAGCTGGTGGTTTGCGCTCAGGCCGGTGCGGTAGCTGTAGCCCTTGGCGTAGCCGGCGCGGTCAGAATCATCCATGCCGAGAAAGTGGTACCAGCGCAGGGAAGTGCGCTTGCCGACGCGATATTCGAGGGCCCCTTCGGCGTAGGGGTTGCTCGTGGAGCCGCCCGAGTCGTATTCGCGGAGTTCGGCACCAGCGCGGAAGCTGGCTTTCAGGTCAGGGCTGAAGGTGTGCTCCAGACCCGCGAGGATGAAGTGGGACTGATAGTCTCCGCGGGCACCATCGCCATCGTACTGGGTGAGGGCGAAACGGTAGTCAAAGGTCAGGGCCGTGAGGCGGGAAAGCGAATAACGGAACTGCTGCCCAAAAATGTGCTCGATCCGGTTGTTGGCCGAAGAGAAATCATCTTCATACTCCACTCCTGTGATCGTGTAGCTGGTCACCGTCGAGAAACGGGGAGACCACGCGTAGGAGACGGACAGGTTGTTGTGGCCGTAATAATACTGATCCGTGCGACGGGTCGTGCTGGCGCCGATGGCGTAGTCAGGCTCGACCTCGTAGGCGAAATACAAGCTGTCGGAAATGGTCAGGCGTGGATTGACCCGGTGCACGAGGTCAATGCTGATGCGTGCGTTGTTGTTCGCGCTGTCCTGGCCCGGGGCCGGGTCAAAGTACCAGATGTTGGACCAGCCTGCGGAAACGCCCAAATGAGTCCGGCTTGTACCACCGGAGTAGGCGACGGAAATGCCGTTCTGCCAGTAGGCAGACTCGTTGGATGAACCCGAAGACGAGTTCGTATTGCTGTCCCAACCAACCGAGGAGGCAATGGTCGTTGTGAACGGCAGGCGGCTTTCAAAGTCCTTTGAGCCACTGGAATGCCCAATGCTCAAGAGACCTTGGCCGTGAGCCATGGAGGAGACGGCCGCAACCGCAAGGATGGTCGATAGACTTTTTTTCATTTGGAAAGGGTTGAATCGTTGAGAGGCTAGAAGCTCGGGGGGGGTTCGCAACTTCTTATCTACTAGAACAGGCAGATCTAGGCAAGATTTTTTTTACCATTGGTGTCGATTTTTATGTTCAAGCACTCTGCCTGCCAAATCGCGAACCGCTTATTCAAGGCTTAAGAGGATCAAATTTAGGATCGTAGGGCTTCGGCAGATCATCGGATGCGGTCGGAGTCGTGGGCTCGGATGTCGTGCCCCGGGTCCTGCCGGACCGGTTGCGGCTCTTGGTCTCGATGGTCACCTCGGTGAGCAGGCCAAGCCGCTTCAGCAGGCGGCGCCCTTCTTCGGTCTTGCGCAGCTCACGGATGCGCTCCTGGGAAAATCCGCCTCCGCCCGATCCGCCAGCAGGAGCGATCAAATACACTCCGCCGATCTGGATGGGGCCGGAAACATAGTCCTCCCCCTCCTCGACTGCCGGGGCCGGCACTGGATTTTTGCTGACCGGGTTTTTGCCGACAGGGTTTTTCCCTCCCACTGGATTCTTGCCGCCGTCCGCCACAGGCAAAGCGGCAGCCTCTGTAACGGCAGGAGCGGGAGCTTCGGCAACCACTGCGGGCGCGGCGCCTTTTTTCGTACTGTCTGCAAGTGCCCGCTGCACGGCCTTCTTAATATTCTTGGCCGAGTCGGGCGCGCTGGCCATAGCGCACTCGGAAACGACAGCAGCGGAATTTGGGCTGATGGCCACCGCTGTAAAAACAATCTGCTCAACCAGCTTGGCATCAGCAGCGGAAGCCGTGATCGCAGTCTTCACGATCTCCCCGGCGCAGGCGTCATTCTCCGTCACGGCGTCCTCAACAACAATCAGCACCCTTTCGCGCTGGGCGGCGATTTCCTTTTGCACTCGCTGAACGAGCCCTCCACAGGCGGGCGCAGCTTGAACAGCAACTACCGGTGTTGAGGCAAGCACCAAGCCCAGAAGAAGGCCCAGCGGTGATGAGAGGATGAATTGATTCGTGACCATGGTGTTCAGGAAGGCGTGGCAATTGGTTGCAACGGGCCGAATCAACTGGAGCGGGCAGCGGGAATCGAACCCGCATGATCAGCTTGGAAGGCTGGAGCTTTACCACTAAGCTATGCCCGCATTCAGGAAACTTGGCATTCCCTGATTATATAGTCGCCGTGAACTTGACGCAAGAGCGAAAACTAGAATTTTTATAAAAACTCAAATTTCCCTCTTCATCAGAAACACTAATTATTTACTACAATGCTGTTCTACGCGAATGCCACTCCCGTGTCAAGTGCTCGCTGAGGCAAAATAGTTGCGCAGCTCCGTACGCGATTCACAATCCGGGCCATTCCCCCGCTCCCACCAGCCCGAGCCGCCGTCCTTCCTGGATCACGTAGCGGTCGGTCATGCCGGCAATGTAGTCACACACGGTGCGGGGAAGCCCTTGGGCGGCGACCCGGCGGCTGGCAGCGCTGCCGAGTTCCTCCTCGTGTTCCAGGTAGTGGTGGAAAAGCCTCTCAAGCAAGGCGCATCCCCTCTGGTTGGCCTCTGCCACCTCCGGGTGGTAATATAATGAGGCAAACAGGAACTGGCGCAGCTGCCGGAGTTCCTCTCTGACGCCCGGATCCTGGAGGATGAGCGGTCCACCGTGCCGCCGCACCTCGTCCGCTGTTTTGACACCTGCAGCCTCGACCAGACAGTGGCTGGAAACGACCAGCGACTCGATGAGGTGGTCCGTCAGCGTCCGGATAATATTGGCTCTTAAATCCTTTGGTTCAAGATTCGGATGCCGCCGGGTCACCTCTTCCCGGCACCGCCTCCAGAGCGCCAGCTCTTCGAGCTGGGCTTCAATGAGCAGCCCGGAGTCCAGCCCGTCATCAAGGTCGTGGCTGTAGTAGGCTATTTCGTCTGAAGCATTGGCAATCTGGGCTTCGAGGGATGCTCGAGGAAAGCTTTCCGCAGGCCGGGCCGGACCGGCGGGGCGGTGCTGCACGGGCAGATGTTTCCGCAGGCCCTCCAGCACCTCGTAGCTGAGGTTCAACCCGGGAAACTCGGAAAACTTGCTTTCCAACAGCTCCACCACCCTCAGGCTTTGTAAATTGTGCTCGAATCCACCGTGGCCGGCCATCAAAGTGTTGAGTTTTTCCTCCCCGGCATGGCCGAAACACGAGTGCCCCAGATCATGGGTGAGGGCGATGGTTTCAGCAAGGTCCTCGTTCGCACCGAGAGCCCCTGCCACCGCGCGGCTGACGGACGCCACCTCCATGGTATGGGTCAGCCGCGTGCGGAAATGATCCCCGGTCCCGTTGAGAAAAACCTGCGTCTTGTACTCCAGCCGCCGAAAAGCGGGCGAGTGAATGACCCGGGCTCGGTCCCGCTGAAAGGCGGTGCGAAACTCATGCTGCTCCTCGGGAATGGCGCGTCCCACCGAGTCAGCCACCCTCTGGGCATAGGGTGCCAGAAAGCGTTCCTCCTCCGCTTCCCGCTGCAGACGGGTCCGGATCATGAGCCCCGGTCCTCCGGTTCATCGAGCCCCTGCAGCGTCTGGCGCGCCACGGCCCGGCGTTCCTGCTGAAATGCACGGCGGATCAGCAGCACATCCAGCACGGCGAACAGCATCATGAACATCAGTCCGCCCAGACTCAAAATGACATAAAGCCCAAACCAGACGGGGCTGGCCTTGAAAAACTCCCCGAGACCGAAGTAGCCGCCGAAGATAAACCCCAGCACGCCCAGGCTGGTGAAGAACATCCATTGCCTGCGCAGCCGCGTGTCACCAATGACGGCGCGCGACAGGATGAGCAGGGTCTGGAAGTGGGAGAGCACCCCGCAACATCCGGGGAAAACCAGTTCAGGCAACGACTTCGGAGGAAAAATCAACCCGATGCGGCATTCCAGCCACGCCACCCCGCGCAGGCGCGGTTGCAGGGGCATTCCCAAAAGTCTGAAAAATAGTGCTCATCAGGAGTTCAATCAGGGTTTTTCCGCAAAGTTTTTGAAAAAACACCAGGTTCCTTTGACTCTGTTAGAATTTTTTGATATGGTTCGCACCCCTGCCGGTGAACAAATCGGAAGGCATCCCCGTATTTGTTTCCCGGCATGGCCAGACTGATTTTCAAAATCAACGACGGTGAGGAGGTCAGTTTCGACCTCACTACAGAGGCCGTCACCCTTGGCCGCACGGACGACAACGACATCGTCATCAAAAACTCATGGATTTCCGGCCACCACGCCCGGTTCGTGAAGATCGAGAACGGAGCCACCTTTGAGGTCACCGATCTTGGGTCCAGCAACGGCACTTTCCTGAATGGCGAACGCGTGCAGACAGCGGTCCTCAAGCACGGCGACTTGATTTCCCTGGGGCAGCTGGAGATGACCTACGACAATCCCGCCGCCAGCCCCGCCCCAAAGCCCGCTCCCCCGGCGGCCCGGGCGCAGCCGGTTCAGGCCAGGGTCGACTCCCCTCCCGTCGGCCCGCCGCGCGCTCCGCGCGTCGCCCCACAGCGTGCCGTGTCCCCGCCCCCCTCCGCAGCGGCAGCCCAGACCGCTTCCGCCCCGCCAGCAGCAGCGGTGGCCGCGCCAGCGCGCGAACCACTCCGGCCTGGCCGCACGGTGGTTTCCCCGCCGCCAGCCGCGCTCACCGCCATCCAGCCCGCCCCCACCATTCCCCTGCCCGCAGCCACCCCGGCCGTCCAGGCAGCCCCCGCTGCGGACACCGCAGCCGCCGCGGAAAAAGCCGCATTTCTTGAGCGCCAGATCGCTGAAAATCAGGCCAAACTCGTCGACATCGAAGCAGCCCTCGTCGCGGCGGAAAAGCGCCAGGCTGATCTCCGCTCAGCCGAAAAGGACGCCGGGGCCACCCTCGCGAAACTAAAGGAGGAAAGCCGCACCGCCCAGGAAAGCCTGGCGGCGACCAGGGAAAGCCTCGCCGTGTCTGAGGCCGCCGCCGCGAAGGCGGAGAAGCAGACTCTTGAGCAGAAAAAAGCAGAGTCCAGTCTCGCCGGCATCGAGGAATCCCTCGCCGCGGCTGCGAAGCGCGAGGCCGAAGCCAAAGCCGCCGCCGCAGAGGCTGCAGCAAAGCTTGAAAAGCTGCAGGCCGAACTCGACGGCGCCCAGACCAGTCTGACTGCCCGACAGGCGGAGGCCGCAGACTGGCAGAAAAAAGCCGCCGAGTTTGAGACGGAAGCCAGACAGCGCCAGTCCGCACTGGCCGACCACGGCGAGACCCATGCGAAGGCGGGCAGCAACCTCAGCGCCCTCGAGACCGCCCTGGCCGCCCTCACCGTCACCCACCTGGCCCGTCAAAAGGAGCTGGGCGACATCAGCAGCGAACTCACCTCCACCAGCCGGCGGCTTGACGCCCTGAAGGCGGAGGAAAGATCCCTCGCTGAAAAATCCACCGCCAGCGCCGCCCAGGTCGAAAAGAACCTCGCGGCCAGGACGAAGGAACTCGCCGAAATCGAGCGCCAGAAAGCCGAATTCGACCGCCTCAGGAACGAAGCGCAGACAGATCTGGCAGCCCTGGACGCAAAACTGGAAGTCCTGCAAAAACAGCACGCCGGGCACGAGGCGGAGTCCGCCGCCGCCCTCGCCAGACAGCAGGCGGCTGACGCAGCCGCAGCCGCCGGCTCCCGCAAGGTCGAGGCCCTCCAGGTCCAGCACGACCACCTCGTCCGGGAAATAGAAGAACGCACACGCCAGCTCGGTGTTTCCGACCAGAAGCTCACCCAGCTGGCCAGTGCCAGGTCCGAGCTGGACTCGCTCACCGCCTCCGTCAAAACCGCCCGGGATGCGGCAGAAAAGGAAACCAAGGCCGCCGGCGAGGCCGCCGCCCGCCGCGAGGCCGTGGACAAGGATCTCGCCGCGCGCCAGGCCCAGCTGCGAGAGGTCGAGGAGGCCGTCGTGGCCCGCCGGACTGAGATGAACGCCGGCACCATCAAGCTTGGCGAAGAACGCGCCGCCCTGGCCGGTGTCAGCAACCAGCTGAAAAAGGAACAGTCCGCGCTGGAGGACGTCCAGAAGGCCGCCGCAAAAACCCAGGCCCAGACCGCCACCCTGGAGACCCGCGTCAAGGAACTGACCGCCACCTGCCGCACCCTGGAGGAAAAAGCCGCCGAGCTTCAGCACGTGGAGGCGTCCCTCGTCAAATCCCGCGCCACTGCCGACGAGCACAAAACCACCCTCACCACCCTGGCAGCCTCGCTGGCAGCCGCCACCACCCAGCTGGCCGAGACTAAAAACACCCTCACCGGCCACGAGTCGACCCGGACCGGCCTCGAAAAAACCATCACCCAGCTCAAGGCTGATGCTTCCACCGCCGAGTCCCGCGTCAAAGAGCTGACCAAAACCACCCTCGGCCTGGAAGAGCGCCAGGCGAGCCTGAAAAAAATCGAGGACGCCTTCGCCAAAAAGCAGCCCGCCCTCGTCGACCTCACCACCAAACTCGACGACGCCACCGCCCACCTGGAAAAAACCCGCCAGGAGATCGCCATCGCCACAGACACCCGCGCGACGCTGGACAAGTCGGTCGCCCAGCTCAAAAAGGAAATCTCCACCGCCGAAAGCCGCGTCAAAGAACTGACCGCAGCCACCACCGAACTCGAAGAGCGCCAGGCCAGCCTGAAAAAAATCGAGGACGCCTTCGCCAAAAAGCAGCCCGCCCTCGTCGAACTCACCGCCAAACTCGAAACCGCCACCGCCCAGCTGGAAAAAACCCGGCAGGAAGCCGCCACCGCCGCCCAGGGCCGGACAGCGCTGGAAAAAACCATCACCCAGCTCAAGAAGGAGATCTCCACCGCCGAGGCGCGCGTCAAGGAGCTGACCGCCGCCACCGCCACCCTTGAGGAGCGCCAGTCCGCCCTGGGTGAAGTCAACAAGGAACTCGCCACCAAACAGCCGTCGCTCATCAGCCTCACCCAGCGCCTGGGCGAAGCCTCGCAGAAACTCAAGCAAACCGAGCACGCGATGGCCACCGCAGAGGCCGGCACCCGCACCCTTTCCGAAAAACAGGCCCAGCTCCAGGGCACGGTGACCGCCGCCGAGGCCCGCATCAAGGAACTCACGGCCGCCACCAAGGAACTCGAAGCCCGCCAGACCGCCCTGACCAAAGCCGAAGCCGGCCTCGTCAAACTGGAAGCCACCCTCGCCGAGCGCCAGCCCGCCCTCGTTGACGCAGAAAAACAACTCGCCACCGTCACCGCCGCCCTCTCAGAAAAGCAGGTCGCCGTCCACGCCCTGGAGGCCAGCCGCACCAGCCTGGCCGCCACCGCGGCGGAGCTGGAGGCAAAATCCACCACCGTCACCGCCGGGCTGAAGGAGGTCACCACCCAGCTGCAAACCGCACAGGGCGAGCTGGCCACCACCCAGACCACTCTGGAGACGGCAAAGAAAAGCCTCAAGGAAAAGGAGGCCGCACTCGCCACCGTGCAGACCGGGATCACCGCGGCGGAGAAAATGAAATCCGATCTGGACATGACTGTCAGCCGTCTCGCCGAGCGCGAGGCCGCCCTCAGCCATGCCGTCCCCGCCCTTGAGAAAGCCGACGCCGCCCTGCGGGAAAAGACCGCCTCCCTCGCCAGTGCAGAGGAGAAACACACCACCCTGACCACCGCCCTGCTCGCCCTCGCCACAGAGCACAAGTCCGTCGAGTCCGCCCTGGCCACCCGCCACACCGAGCGCCAGTCGCTTGAGCAGCAGCTCGACACCCACGGCGGCGAACTCGAACGTCGCACCGCCGACCTCGCCGCGCTCCGGCAAAAAATCGACACCGGCACCGCCGAACTCACCCGCCTCGAGCAGAAAATCAGCGCCGCCGAGGGCACGGAAAGACAGCTGGCCGCCGCCAGCCTGGAACTCACCAGCGCCCGCACCCAGCTGGCCAGAGTCGAAACCGAAAAAATCGCCGCCGAAAAGGCGCTAAACGAGACCACCACCCGCCACCTCTCCCTTTCCGCCGAGGCGGCGAAACTGGATGCCAGTCTGAAGGAGCTGACCGCCAAAAAGCAGGGGATCGACGCGGCCCTCACCACCGCTGCCGGCACCCTCGCCGCGACGCAGCAGGAGCACACCTCCGCCGCTGCCGGTCTGGCCGCGCTCGCCAGCGAGCATGCCGGCCTCGCAGAGAAACACCGCCTCACCACCACCGAACTCGCCGGACACGAGCAAACCCACCAGCGCCTCTCCACAGAGATCGCCACCTTCAACACCAAACTCACCCAACTCCGCACCGAACACGACGAGTCCGAGCGCCGCCGCAACGAACTCGCCACCCAGCTCGACAGCCACCAGCACACGCTGGACAGCGCCACCAGGCAGCGCGACGAGCTGAAAGCGGAACTCGCCACCCTCGAAGCCCGGCGGCAGGAGATGCGCATCATGCTGGATCAACGCCAAGTCGAGGCCGCAGAGGCCGAACAGTCCCT
Organism: bacterium; assembly: GCA_031411255.1. Taxonomy (GTDB): domain Bacteria; phylum Verrucomicrobiota; class Verrucomicrobiia; order Verrucomicrobiales; family V1-33; genus JANOAS01. The sequence goes on along the minus strand of JANOAS010000303.1, from coordinate 8,585 downwards.
CGCCAAAGTCCTCACCGCCCTGGAGGAGGCCCGCCAGACCGCCGCCGTCGAGACCAAAAAAGGCGAAGTCGCCCGGCGCGAAATCGACGCCGCCCTGGCCCGGCGCGATTCCCTGGCCAAAGAGTCCTCCCAGTTTGAAAACCAGATCCGGGACATGGCCCTCCGCGCCCAGGCCGGCGAGGAAAAAGCCCGCCTTCTCGAAAAGCTCAACACCGAGACCGCCGCCGCCGAGGAGCGCCTCACCCGCCTCACCACCCAGGCCAAAGAACTGGCCGGCCTTCAGGACGACATCGCCAAAGCCCGTTCCGAACTCGTCAAAGCCCGCGCCACCCACGAGGGCGTCATCGCCTCCCTCGCCAACGCCACCAAGGAGGTCAACGCCCGTGAGGCCGACCTCCAGACCCTGCGCGCCAGCCAGAAAACCGGCGAGGAAAAGCGCCGCCAGTGGGAGGAGGCCGCCCGCAAGCTCGAAGCCTTCGAGCAGACCAAGGCCCAGCTCCAGCGCGACATCGACTGGATGGAAAACAGCCGCAAGACCCTCCAGCAGGCCATCGACCTGAACTGGGGCACCGTCCACGTCCTCGCCAAGGCCCTCATCAAGCGCATCGACCTCGTCGACGACATGATCGTCCACTACGACCTCAAGGAGCCCCGCTCCGACGTCGCCGCCCAGCTCCGCCAGTTCCGCGACTCCCTCCTGGAAATGCTCCACGAGAACAGCGTCGAGCCCTACACCTTCGAGCCGGGCGCCATCCTCGACATCGCCTCGCGGAAGAAAATCCAGATCATGGAGACAGACTCCAGCAGCACGGGAGAGACCACTTATGTGATGGAAACCTTCCGCCCCGGATTCCTCTGCCTGAACGGCTCCATGGGCGTGCCCACCCTCCTCCGCAAGGCCGAGGTGAAAACCGGCAAGCGCTGAAACCCACATCCTTTTCGGCCCGCGTGTTCAAGACGCGGAACCCGCCTGCCCAAAAAGCATGACGGCAGTCAGGTTTCCCCGGCTGCCGCCTTCCAAAAGTTGATTTGCCACCCGAAGCCACGCTGGCACGGCTGCCATGCATGAGCCGGGCACCTCTCAGGTCCAGGCCGGAACACCGCTGCCCGTCAGGCGCTGCTCCATGAGCGTGCGCACCGTTTGCAGGAGGGTGATCGCGTCCGTCGTCTTTGGCAGCGCCGCATCAGCCCCCTGGCGCACCGCCTCCTCGGGATCCAGCAGCGGATCCCCGCTCATGATCACCACGGCGATCGAGCACAGGTCCGGGTTCTTCTTCAGGCTTTCGAGCACGAACATGCCGTTGCCCGCAGGAAGATTAAGATCGAGCAGCACCACGTCGGGGCGTTGCGAACGCGCCGCGCTCATGGCCATGACTCCATCTTCAGCCACAGATACTTGAAACCCAAAACGCCGGAACAGCGTGGCGAGCCACACGGTCACGTTTCGGTCATCGTCTACTATCAGAATTCGTTGCGAGGGAAGCATGGTTTTGGTCCAGGATAGGAAGTTGGGAGGATCGGGAGAATCTACGCTATCAAAATACGTTATATTTATGGTATTTCAAGTATTTCTTCAAAATTATTACAATTTCCCCAACCTTTTCCACCACCCCTTCGCCACGAGCGTCGCCAACTCGCAACACGTTCAGTTTTTTAGACTTATATCTCAACAAGCCGCAGATTCCTCAACCCTCGCCGCCCGCAAGGACGACAAAATTGACCGGGTTTTCCCCGCAAACCAGCTCGAACAGGACCTCCTCCACCGCCTTCGCCTCGCCCGGCGAAAGCCGCCGCCTGGCCCGCTTGATGATTTCCTCCGGCGACTCCAGCGCCGCCCGCCCGAGGTGGTGGGAGACGACCAGCCACTCCCGGTACAGCTCCACCTCCAGCGGGTAGTCCCGCGCCATCTGCCGGTACTGGGCCTCCGCCTTCTCCCACTCCATTTCCCGCCCGTACAGCCGGGCCAGCCGGTAGTTCAGCGGCGGTGCGCCCAGCTGCTCGGAGGGAAAAAGCACATCGTCGATCCACCGCGTGACCGGCCGAAAGACGACGAGCGCCAAATCCGGGGCGAAGCAGCCCACCGAAGCAGTCACCAGGATGAAAAAGGCCAGCAACGCCATCGCCAGACCGACCGCCCCAGCCTCCCCCTCCTGCATCAGTTTTACCACCGCCACGAATGTCAGCGCGGCAAGCCCGGCGAAAAAGCCTCCGCCCAGCCAGCGCACCACCAGCATGACCGCTCCGGACCACCCCCGGTCAAAAACGAGCTGGAGCCACGTCTCGCGGATAAAATGAAGGCTGCGGTTCAGTTTCGGCATCGCAGGTGGAACGAATCTCAAAACCCGCTCCCTGGAAAGAAAATTCACCTCCGGGTTTCCACGCCCGGCCGGCCGGATCCGTGAAATCCCCCCCCTCAATGGGCGTTGCGCACCCGGAAGGTCCGTGTATTCATTCCCGCCATGACCTCCCCCGGCTCTGCAGCAGAGGCGAAACCCCAGTTCGAAGCCACCCGCTGGAGCCTGGTGCTCCGCACCCGTGAAGAAAACAGCACCGTCCGCCGGCAGGCTCTGGGCGAATTGTGTGCGGCCTACTGGTATCCCCTCTACGCCTTTCTCCGCCGCAGCCGTCCCTTCAGTCCTTTGTGTCCCTCCCGTCCCTCCTCCGCACCCCCAGCCGCGCCCGCGTCATCCGCTCCCGGAGCCCGCCCTCCTTCAAAAAAGCCTGCTCCAGCGCCTCCAGTTGCTTTTGCAGCAGGTAGCACGTCACAGTCGTCAGCCCCAGCAGCACATTGGCCGCTATTTCCGGGTCGTCACTTTCGATCCCTTTTTGGAAGGTCTCATAGTTCGCCCCCGGCGTTCGGTTCAGGGCCCGCAGCCGCACGGCGTAGCGGTGGGCGGAGTCCCACTGGGCCAGCCCCCGCGTTCTCAGGAAATCCCGGTAGTCCTCCTTCAGCTCCTCCAGACTCGCCCGGGCCACATTCGTCAGCTTCACCTCCATCTCCTTGGAAGTCCCGGAAGCCACACTCCCCTCCACAATGTTCTGTTTCCCCGAGCGCGCCGCCTGCACCATCTGGTCCACCGTGCGGTCCCCATGCCTGGGCAGCCACTTCTTCACGAAAAAGCACGTCCCCACATAAACCACCACCGCCTTCTGATACGACAGCAGGCTCTCATAACCGCCATGCGGCGGGATGAAGTGATCATCTGGCGGAGGCATCCAAAAGCACTAAAATGCCCCAGCCCCCCAATCAACAAGCAAAATCCACACAAGCAAAATCCCCATCCCTTCCGTCCTTTGCGTCCCTTTGGTCCCCTCCGTCCCTACCCCCAAAAAACAAAACCCCGGTCCGCTCCAGTGCGGGCCGGGGTTCTTTGTTTTACACCCACCTGCCGCCTCACACCGCCGGGCCGATGGTCACACTCTGCTCCGGGCTCTGCTCGGAAAAGTCCCGGCTGTTCCCCACATCCGTGCGCAGCGTCACCACCTGGTTTTCCAGAAAGGGCCCGATGGTATTCCCCAGCTCCCGGTTCACCCGCACGCGGCGGTAGTCCGTGTCCACCCCTGTCACTTTATAGAGCAGCTCCAGCACCGTGGCATGCGCCCCGCTGGCGGGGTCATACGTCGCCTTCAGCGACAGACCCTGCTGCACCACCGCAGTGATGAGCAGCACCTGCGGCGGCGGCGTGCTTTCCTCCGTGTGCACCATGGCCAGCGCATCGCCCTTCTCCGTGCCGGCGGGGAATTCACTCTTCCATGCCTGATGCCAGCTCTTGTTCCAGCGGTCCAGCGTGCGTGCTGCCGTCAGCTCCGCAGAGCGTTTGGCATGCACCACCCCGTCCTTCACGTCGCGCGTGCCCTTCTTCGGCGTCAGCGCCTGGTAGCGCGTGTCATACTGCGCCACCGTCGTGCTGCGCACCGTCAGGGCCAGCCTGGGCGGCGCCTCGGCGGCGCGGGCTGCGTTCACTTCCTTCCAGATCACTATCGTCAGCTCCGTGCGGCGCTCGATGGCATCCTCCCCCGTTTGCTTCAGGTAGAGCTGGTCCACGCGCTTTTGCAGCAGATCCGTGTCCGGCACCTCACTGTCCAGCCGCGCGGCGATGGCCACATTCATCTCCTTGAAAGAGGCGATCTCCCCGGACACCGCGCGCTCCGCCGTCGCCAGCTCCCCGTCCGCCGTGTCCGACTGCGCAAGCCACCAGGTCAGCGAATCACAAATTTCCCCGGCAGGTGGAAAGAACCGCAAAGCCTCACCTCCCCACCCAGCCCCGGCGCAGAGCCCGCACCCGCCTGTTTTTGCCAAAAACCCCCTGCCGCCGCCCCTCGCAGCCGTGCCGCCCCTCCGTCCAGCCCTGCCGGCGGTGAAAAGGGCCGCGCCGCCCCGCCCCGCAGCCATGCCGGCGGCAAAAAGGCACGCGCCGCCCCCGCCAGCAGCCATGCCGCCCCCCCGTCCAGCCGTGCCGGCGGCCAAAAGGGGCACGCCGCCCCCACCGGCAGCCGTGCCGCCGCCCGCAGAGGCATGCCGCCAGCCCGTGCAGCCGCGCCGGCCCCAAAAAGTGGCGCGCCGGAAAGTGGCGATACTGCTGATGTTTAGCTGTTTCAGTTAAATAGAATGACCTAAAAGACAAAAAAGCCCCCCCCAGAACGGCCGGCTCCCCGTCCATGGGATCCATGAAGTCCTTTTCGTCCCTTCCGCCCTTTAAGTCCCTCCCGCCTCCCCCCGGAAAAAACCTCCTCCCAATCTCTCTTACCGCTCCCGAAAAATCTTGTCGGAACCCCTGAAAACCCGCATCATGCCCTACTTTTAAACCCAAACCATGCGCCACACCCACCACGGGCCGCCGCCCCACACCACCACCGCCGCCGCCGGCTTTTTCCGCCGGATGCTCCTCCCACTCCTCTCCCTCGCATGGGGGCTGCTCTCCTTCACGGTGCCGGCCGATGCGCAGTCCACCCCAGCCCCACCCATCCCATTCTCCGAGATCGGGGCCAACGCCACGGCGGACTACAAGGGCGAGGCCATCGGCATCTCTGCCACCACGGATGGCGCGGCGACCCTGCGCACCGGCTTCCAGAAGCTGGCGGGCACCGTCACCGACCACGGGCTGCAGGTGGACTCCACTGCGGAGAATGAAGGCCAGCTCAAGCTCACGGCCGCGGCAGTGCGCCGTGGCGAGGGGCAGCCCACCATCCTTCCGGCCCGCGGCACCGTGGCCTCCACGGAAAAGGTCGTCAGCTTCATCCGCCCGGTAGTGACGGAGGAATACTCCGTCAGCGTGGACGGGCTGCGGCAGGACTTCATCCTCACCGGCAGGCCGGCAGGGACCGGCACGCTCAGCGTGGAGCTGGCGCTGACCGGTGCGGTGGCAGAGGCAGCCTCCTATGGGGCGAGGCTCACGCTCCATGGCTCCGGCCGCGCGCTGGCCTACAGCCGCCTGCATGTGGCGGATGCGAATGGACAGGAACTCACCGCCACCATGGAGGTGCTCGCCTCCAGCCGGCTGGCCATCCACGTGGAGGATGCCGGTGCCGCCTATCCCGTGCGCATCGATCCCACCTTCAGCGACGCGGATTGGGTGAGCCTGAACCCCGGCATCCCGGGCGCAAACGGCGCGGTGCGTGCCACCGTCATAGACGGAAGCGGCAACCTTTACATCGGTGGCGACTTCACCTTCATCGGCACCACGGGGTTCAACTCCATCGCGAAATGGAACGGCAGCGCTTGGTCCGCCCTCGGCTCGGGGATGAACAGCAGGGTCTGGGCGCTGGCAGTGAGCGGCAGCGACCTCTACGCCGGTGGCGACTTCACCACGGCTGGCGGCACGACGGCCTACCGCATTGCGAAATGGAACGGCAGCACGTGGTCGGCCCTTCGCACGGGGATGGACAACACCGTCCGTGCGCTGGCGGTGAGTGGCGGCGACCTCTACGCCGGAGGCAACTTCAGCACGGCGGGCGGGAAAACGGTCTACTTTATCGCGAAATGGAACGGCAGCGCCTGGTCCGCCCTCGGCTCGGGGATGAGCGGCGGCGTCGTCCATGCGCTCGCGGTGAGTGGCAGCGACCTCTACGCCGGAGGCGCCTTCACCAAGGCAGGCGGCACCACGGCTGCCTACATCGCAAAATGGAACGGCAGCGTATGGTCGTCCCTCGGCACGGGGATGAGCTACGTCGTCTACGCGCTGGCAGTGAACGGTAGCGACCTCTACGCCGGTGGCGACTTCGCCACGGCGGGCGGCACGCCGGCCAACTCCATCGCGAAATGGAACGGCAGCGCGTGGTCGGCCCTCGGCTCAGGGGTGAACGGCCGTGTCCTTGCGGTGGCGGTGAGCGGCAGCGACCTCTACGCCGGTGGCCTGTTCACCACGGCAGGCGGCGTGACGGTCAACTGCATCGCGAAATGGAACGGCAACGCGTGGTCGGCCTTCAATTCGGGAATATCCAGTACCATCTATGCGCTGGCGGTGAGCGGCAGCGACCTCTACGCCGGAGGCGACTTCGCCACAGCGGGTGGCACGTCCGCCCTTCGCATCGCGAAATGGAACGGCAGCGCCTGGTCGGCCCTCGGCTGGACCACGGGGATGGACGGCAGCGTCCGTGCGCTGGCGGTGATCGGCAGCGACCTCTACGCCGGAGGCTGGTTCACAACAGCGGGCGAGACGACGGTCAACTGCATCGCGAAATGGAACGGCAGCACGTGGTCGGCCCTCGGCTCGGGCATGAACAACACCGTCTGGGCGCTGGCGGTGAGCGGCAGCGACCTCTACGCCGGAGGTTTCTTCACCACCGCGGGCGGCACGACGGCCAACCGCATCGCGAAATGGGACGGGACCACGTGGTCGGCCCTCGGCTCGGGCATGAACAACCAAGTCTTTGCGCTGGCGGTGAGTGGCGGCGACCTCTACGCCGGTGGCCTGTTCAGCACGGCAGGCGGCACGACGGTCTACTCCATCGCGAAATGGAACGGCAGCTCTTGGTCCGCCCTCGGCTCGGGAATACCCAGTAGCGTCTATGCGCTGGCAGTGAGCGGAAGCGACCTCTACGCCGGTGGCGACTTCACCTCGGCGGGCGGCACATCGGCCAACCGCATCGCGAAATGGAACGGCAGCACGTGGTCGGGCCTCGGCTCGGGGATGAACTACAGGGTCAACGCGCTGGCGGTGAGCGGCAGCGACCTCTACGCCGGAGGCGACTTCTACTCGGCGGGCGGCACGTCGGCCAACCGCATCGCGAAATGGAACGGCAACGCGTGGTCGGCCCTCGGCTCGGGGATGGTCGGCAATGTTTATGTGCTGGCAATGTGCGGCTTCGACCTCTACGCCGGTGGCGCCTTCACCATGGCGGGCATCCCGACGACGGCCAACCGCGTCGCAAAATGGAACGGCAGCGCGTGGTCAGCCCTCGGCACGGGGATGAACAGCGACGTCTATGCGCTGGCAGCCGACAACTCCAACCATCTCTTCGTCGGTGGGGCCTTCACCTTCGCCGGCACCACGCTCTCGCCCTACATCGCGCAGGCCAATTTACCCGCCACCGCCGCCCCGCTCGTCACCACGCCCATCAGCGCCAGCGTGCTCTCCACCAGGGCCACGCTCAGCGGCAATGTGACATCCGACTGCGGCTCGCCCATCACCGGGCGCGGCGTGGTTTACTCCCTCACCAGCGCCAATGCAGACCCGCTGATCTCCGGCGCCAGCGTGACGCAAGTGACGACCACCGGCACGACAGGCATCTTCAACGTGTCCGTCACCGGCCTCACGGCGGAAACCGGCTACAGCTACAAGGCATATGCCACCAACGGCATCGGCACCACCTACACCAGCGTGGCCACCTTCACCACGCCTGCCAACGCCCCTCCCACCTTCAGCGGCTACGTCTTCACCGTGGCTAAGAACGGCTCTGGCAACGTGGCCGCAGCCACCCTCCTCGCCCGTGCGGCGGACCCGGACGGCGGCACGCTCGCCCTCACCACCGTCTCCGCCGGCAGCGCCCGGAGCGGCCACGTTTCCCTTCAGAGCGGAACCGTCACCTACACCGCGCCCCTCAACGTCACCGGGCTGGATACCTTCACCGTCACCATCAGCGATGGCCAGGGCGGCACCGTCACCGGCACCGTCACCGTGGCTGTGACCGACGGCAGCGGAGCCTCGCAGAACGGGGCGCAAATGAACATCCTGCCCGGCGGCAACGTGGCCCTGCTCTTCCGGGGCATCCCCGGCCAGAGCTACCGCATCGAGCGCGGCACCGACCTGCAAGACTGGAGCACCCTCACCACCGTCACCTCCGCCCCGGACGGCACCCTCCCGTGGACGGACACCGCCCCGCCCCCGGCAGGCCGCGTCTACTACCGCGCCACCCCCACTCCCTAGCGGCCAAATCCGGCAGCTCACAGCCGCCAGGTTGGAGTTCGGGCTTCAGCCCGTCCAGCGCCCCTCACACCCCGGTCCGCCCCCGTGCGGACCGGGGTTTTTTTGCGCCGTCCGAAGGTTGGAGTTCGGGGGTCAGCCCGGTGCGGAGCCCGGCGAAACGGGCGGAAGCCCGGACGCCAACGGCCCCCCCGGGCAAAACAGATCGGGAGGGGGTGGGGG
>JANOAS010000302.1:0-4217 GCA_031411255.1 bacterium | reverse complement strand
CGTCGCCCGCCCCGCCATTGAGTACGTCCCTGCCCGCCCCGCCAGACACTCGGAGCTTTGCCTTGATACCCCCTCCGGGGGGGGCATGATGAAAAACATAGCCTGGCCGGGACTAGTAGCCGCTTTGCCTTGATTCCACTTCCGGGGCGGGCATGATCTCGCCGGTAAATGACCGTGATGGGATGGGCTTTGCCTTGATTCCACTTCCGGGCGGGGGCATGATCCTTCTGCCTGGCGGCATTGCCGCAACCTGGCTTTGCCTTGATTCCACTTCCGGGGGGGGCATGAGCCGCTCCCATGCGGCTACCTGCGTGTTCCAGCTTTGCCTTGATTCCACTTCCGGGGGGGCATGATCGCTTTTTGCGACCCGCTGATAAAGCCGGAAGCACGGCGGTCATGCCCCTCGCTTTTTACCAAAACTGGAGCTGGTCTGGGAGGGATTCCGGGGGCCCTTCCATGGCTGGGCGGCCGTGGAAGAGAAAGGAGCGCTCCCACTGGGCGCGGGTGACGAAGATGATTCGGACATTGCCCTCGGGCGGAAGGGCTCCATGAGATCATAGGCCAGCGGGGTGGCCCGCTCGCGGGGCAGGTGGTGAATGCCGAAGGTGGGGTCGAGGCCGACGGCGAAGAGCTTCTGGAGGACGGTGCTGAGGAGGACGGCGTAGCCGTAGTTGAGCAGGGCATTGGCCCCTGGCTGGGAACGCTCCCGGGTGAACTCATCATGCCCCAGGACGGCACGGCCCCAAAGACCCCAGAAGTGCCGGGCCACTGCGGCTTCCTTGTGCGGGTTGCGGCCCTTGAGCAGGCCGTCAATCTGCGAAAGGGCGGCGTCTCCCGGGGCGAGGAGGGCAGCCAGGGCGGCCTGGTTCTGGCACTTCGCATCCACAGTCAGGGACCAGAGCTTTTCTTTGACCTTGGGCGGCAGGTCGACCTGGGCGCGGGTGAGGAGGGTGTCTGTGGAGCGGTTGGCTGGCAGGACGAGGCTGATGGGTTTGAAGGCCTCGCAGAAGATGAGGACAACCCCGAGTCGGGCTGCCTCGATGAGGAGCTGGCTGTGGATGCTGGCCGAGAAGCTGGTGATAATAATGGAGGCGATGTCCTCCATGGGCAGCCGGCGCTCGGCCCCGGTCTTGTCCCGGCACGTCAACTGCCCATCGCGGCAGCCCAGGGCTGCCTCGGGGCTGTCGATGGTGACGATGTGGTAGGACATGGCCTGAAAGAGCGCCCTGGCGGGAGCGCAGGCCTGTTCAACGCAGGGCGGAGCGGCCGCACAGCGAGGAAGGGAGCAAAGTCAGTCCCGCCTGACGCAGGGTGGAAAGCTTCACGTTTTGGAGGCCACCTTTGACTTCCCTGTAGGCTGCATAATCGGGCGGAGCCAGATCGACGAGGCTTCCAGCTTTTTGATTGAATTTGAGCCCCCTTACCCTCCACATGCCGCGATAATCAGATAATTTTCCTTTCTGGCTCACCTGGATCAGCGAGCCCTTGCGCAGGAGCACGGGCATCACGCCTCCGTTCCTGGCCTTCAGCTCCTGGAGCTGCCTCCAGATGAAACGGGGGCGAATGAGCACAGGATCGCCCTGAGGCGGGAGTGCGAGGGCGAAGTTGTCCCCCAGTATTTTGGCGGCCTTGAGGGATTTGAGTTTGGCGGCGGCAGGATCTCCGGTGGGGGCGGGGCCGATGAGGGCATCGCGGTCCTTTATGTCGTAGACCCAGGTCCAAGTGGGGCCCTGGTGGAATGTTTTGCCTCCGTCTCCCTCGTCATCGGCGGCGCCCCGGCGTTTGCGGCGGGTAAGCACAACGGTGGGCGCATCGGGAGCAGGCATCTTCACTTTGGCTTCGGCAAGCCACCGGCCGAGGCGGCGGGCGTTCTTGTGCGGGTCAGTGGGGTCATAGACGCGCCAGACAGTCTGCTTGCAGGCGAGGCCGCGCAGGTCTGCGGGCACATGCTGGACGACTCGCTTCTCCGCGAGCCGCAGGGCGATTTGTTCGCTGACGGCGGAGGGCACAGCGGCGAGTTCCCACTTGCCATCCGTGCCGAAGGTGATGTGGGAGCCAAGGGAGGCTCGGAGTTTGGCGCGTTCGGGCTCGGAGTGGCGGCGCTTGAGGAGAAGCTCCCAGACGCCGCCATCGCGGGGCAGCCACAGATCGGCAAGGGCGAGGACGCACGCGTCGAGAGCGTGGTGGAGGTGGGTGATGCCACGGATGTCGCCCTTGGGCAGGACGTGGCCATCGGCGTCGAGGACATTAGGGTTCGCCTGCGCGAGGCAGCCGATGAGCTTCCAGCTTTTCCGCAAGAGTCCGGTCACCGAGCCCGGAATGGAGGTGATGACTGGCGGCGAGGCGACGCCCGGCTGATTGTGCAGCCCCTCCAGGAGTTGTGAACCGAGGCGGACGAGCTGGGAAGTGCGGGTCAGGTCGCCCGGAGTGAAGTCCTTTTCCACACAGGTCTTCAGCTCGAGGAGCTTCTTACGGTTTTTCTTGCGGCGCTGGTCGTCGGGGTGGCCCTTCCAGGACTCCAGACCTTTCACAGCGGCGGTGTATTGGGCGAGGGTGCGGAAGGTGAGGTTGGGCAGGCCAGGAACGGGCTTGCCCTCCATGTCCATGATGAACTGAAGGGCGGTGCGGTCCCTCTTCTCCGTGTTGACCGCTTTGAAGGTGATGATGAGCGAGTCCAGGCTGTCGCTGGGGCGGACGGAGCGCGGGATGATGTGGTCCTTGTCCATGCGACCGCCAGAAACGAGGTCGGCGCAGCAGATTTCCGCACTGGTGTAGGGGCACTTCCATCCGAGATCATCAGCGATGCGGGCTTTGCGGATGAGACCAGGGGTGATCGCAACGCCGGGCAAGTCGGTTGCCAGCTTCTTCTCGATGCCTTTGAAGTGGCCGAGGCGTTTGTTGAAGTCGGTTGAGATCTCCTTGTTGGTCTTGCCGGCGAACTCCTTGAGGTCACGGTTCACTTCGATGGCGATGCGCTGGATGCGCGTGGCGTCGCCTCCGGCGAATTCTTTGATGATGTCACCATGGAGACGACCCAGGAAGAGCAGGCGGTGGCGGACGAGGTGGTTGTTGGTTTTCTCCGCGAGGGCGCGGTCGCGCTGGGCGGCCCGCATTTCCGGGGTTTCGAAAAGGACGCCGCCCTCCTCCTTCGGGTGCGGGCCACCGGCGATGACCTGCTCGTAAGCCCGCTGGAGAAGCTCCCGATCATACGCAGCCCGTCCGCGGGGTGGTGCCTTGATGGCGATTTCTTTGGCGAGGAACGCCTCCAACTCCTGCTCCGCCGTGGGCGGCAGTTCACCCTTCTTTGGTTTCTTTTTCGCCAGCGCGGCGGCGACGTGCGCACGAAGGGCGGCAAGCGCGGGCGCCGAGTCGCCGACAATGGTACGCAAGCTCAGCTTCTTTCCGTGGTGGAGCTGGCCGCGCGTCCGCTTCTGGATTTGCGGGGTAAGGTGGTCCCAAACGTGGGCGAGAGGGGCATCCGCGATGACAGACTGGGCGGCGTCGAACTCGAAGGCCTTGTCGGCGTCCGGGTGAAGAAGAAGGTTGTCAAGGTTGTCCCTGGCCCCACCGGTGAGGGAGCGGAGCAGTTTCTTGAACTCACCCGTGGTGAAGCGCCCGGCCTTTTGGATGGCGGCATCAAGGGTAACGCGGTGCTCCTTCTTGAGTGCCACGAGCGGCTTGCCCCTGGCCGGCTCGACCCGGATGTTTGCCAGCATCATGGCCCAGCGGAAGCGGTAGAACTCCACACAGTCCTTGGCGGGAACCTTTTTCCCGGAGATGGGGCAGAGGGCGATGATGCGGTTGTCAAAGCGCGGCACGAGCTGGCCAAAAAGAAGGCCGCCGCTGAAGCGCAGGGGCAGGAGGATGTCCGGCACGGCAAGGGCGGCCCAGTCGTCCATGAGGCAGGAGACAAGGGCGGCATCCACTCCGGGAAGGACGCCGATGTGCGCCTGCAGGATGCGGCGGACCTCGGCGGTGACGGTGGAGCGGGGGAATGCAGCGTTTTCCCCCTTGAAATAGACGGTGGAGGAGCGCGGACCTGAGGCAGGGTCGATTTTGAGCACGGCGCAGACTGTTTCCGCCATGGTGCGGGAGCCGTGCTTTTCCAGGAGTTCGATGGCGTGCAGAACCTTCACTTGGTCGCCGGCATCGTCATCTCTGCGGGCTTCGGCCTCCACGGGGTCGCTGGTGTCGGGGGCGGACCAGAGGCGGTTGCC
>JANOAS010000301.1:0-3838 GCA_031411255.1 bacterium | reverse complement strand
GCAAACGAGCACGCGCTTGATCAATTGGCAATCCCCTTTCCGCCGTTCCCCGCCAGCCCTGCCCGCCCGATTGGTGGGCGGCGGCGGATTTCTGACAAGACCACCACCAACTACCCGGCCCTCCGCTGCGTCATCCCCCTGCCCATCCCCACGGATGTCAGCGTCAGCTTTGAGGAAACCACCGCCATGACCACCTGGAGCCTCCAGGCCACCCGCGCCAGTTTCTCCGCCGGCACTCCGTGGAACGGCACCGGCATCAGCCGCATCACAGAGACCTCCACCGCCACCGAGCGCACCCTCACCCTGGCCGGCAGCCAGACCATGACCGCCAGACCCAGAGTCTACTTCCACCTGAAGCTCGATTATTACGCCGGCATTACGAACGGCTGACCCCCGCCTCGAAATCCGCCCTGCTATTTTCTCTCACTCAGCCGCGCCACCCTCGCTGCCGGCCAGCCGGATTTCCCCAGAAAAGCCGAGGCCGCTGCGGCATTCCGGGAGCGCCAGTTTGAGAACACCTGATCGATGGTGGTCTCGCGGGCCGCGGCATCCGAGACGGTCTCCGCCCAGCGGAGGGCGCTCTCTGGGTCGAGGTCGGCGACCTGGCGGGCAAAGGTGGTGCGGGCGGTGTCCGTGCCGGCGCCGTCAGGCTGGGTGGCGAGCCACTGGCCGGCGGCATTCGGGTCCTGCTGGGCCCAGACGTTGATGATCTTCACCAGCGTCTCCGCCCCCGGGGCGCGGGCGGCCCACCAGGCGGCGGCGCGAGGCGGATCACTCTGCAGCCAGACCATGCCCAGGCTGTCCATGAGGCGCGTCCGCTCCCACTCGGACTCGGTTTTTTCCACCCAGGCGGCGGCAGCCGGGGCGTCGCGGCGCACCCACTGCTCGACCACGGCACGGCGGGCCTGGAGGCGCAGTTCGTCGTCGCGCAGGCCGGCGGCGGCGGCCAAAAAGGTCTCCCGGTCGGCATCCGTGGCCACCGTTTCCAGCATGCCGCGTAGCGCCTGGCCGCGGTCCGACGGAGTGCTGAGCGTGCCCAGCCGGTCAAAGGCGTCCGCCGGGCTCCCTTGGGCGATGGTGCGAAAAACGGTGGCGATGATGGATTCGCTGTCCGGCGGCTTGGTCATGGCCGCCATTTTTCCGGCGTAAGCCTGCACGGCCGGGGCATCGTGAGACGACCAGGCGTTCATGATGCCGATGCACATGTCCGCGCGCTGGGACACGGCCACATCGCGCGAGGCCCAGGCGAGCGCCTTCATGGGTTCGCTCTCGGCCCAGAGGCTGAGCAGGTGTTTAAAGAGGAGAATGCGGGTCGGCACGTCGTTCACTTTGCCCGCCAGGTCCAGCGCCTCCGGCACCTGGGCGGGAGGGATGCGGCTGAGAAACCCGAGCGCCCGGCTGGTGGCGGCCACCTTTTGGTTCCCGCCGCGCCACTCTGCGGCTGCGGCGGCCACCAGCTCGGGCACCGTGGCGGGCTGCGACACCGCCGGCCTCACCGGGGCGGGAGGCGGGGGGGCCGGCGCGGGCTCCTTCACCACCACGACCGGCACCACCGGCTTTTCCACCAAAGCCGCATCCCGCACGCTCCGTGACTCCACCCATTTCACCCCCGCCGCCGTGGCCACGAGCAGGACCGCGACCGCCGCTGCCGCCTTCACCCGGCCGGCCGTCCCCAGCCCGGCCAGCGCCCCGCCCAGCGTGCCGCCGCGGGTGGTCGCCTCCGCCAGTGCCTGCGTGCCCACCCCCGCCGCCAGCGGCGCGGGTGCCGCGTGAACGGCATTCACCACCAGCAGCGAGGCCAGCGCCCCGCCCGCCGTCACCACCCCGCGCCGGCCCAGCACGGCGCGCAGCTTGTCCAGGGCACGGCTCACCTTTTTCTGCGCAGAGTCGTCGCTGAGCCCGAGCACCGCGCCCACGGAGCGGAAGTCCCGCTGCTCGAAGAAGCGGAGCACCAGCGCATCCCGGTCCGAGGCCGGCAGCTCATCCATGGCCGCATCCAGCAGCGGGGCGGTGGCGGCCCATTCGGTGTCCGCAGCAGCAGAGTCGTGTGTGTTCATCCTGGCAGCCTCCTGTTCGCGGGCCCGGCGGCGGCGCTCGCGGTCAATCATCTTTGACGCCACGAACCCGGTGTGCCGGTGCAGCCACCCGCCCGGCGGCATGTCCGCCGGAATGCGCCCCGCCTGCCGCGCCAGATCCGCAAACACCGTCTGCGTCACATCCTGCGCCAGAGCGTGGTCGCCATTCACCCGCCGCAGAGCTGAGGAATAGACGTGGTCCACATGCCGCCGCACCAGCTCGGAAAAAGCCGACGCCAACGCCCCCGACGCGAACCGCCCCAGCAGCTCGCGATCCTCCATCCCCGTCATCGTGGTGTCCCCGCTCATGGTCATTCACACTACCAGAACCCGCCGCTTCTGGAAATCCGACATTCATCCCTCATTTTTTCCCGCCAACCCGGAAAAAAGCAGGGTTTCACCCCATGGCCGGCCACGTCCACCGGCGTTTACGGATGGAGGCATGAAACTCTCATTCCCGTCCCATGTCACGGCGTGCCTCAGCCTGGCGCTCCTCAGTTTTTCCACCCTCTCCCGGGCCGCCGGCCCCGAACCCGTGGATCTCCGGTCAGCCGCCCGCTTCACCATCCTGGCCGGAGCGTCCATCACCACCACCGGGGGCGGCATCATCAATGGCGACGTGGGCGCCAGCCCCATCACTGGGGCCGCCATCCTCCTCACCCAGGCCCAGGTGAACGGCACCATCTACGCCGTGGATGCCGCCGGCCCGGCCGGTTCCGTCATCGACCCCGCCCTGCTCCTCACTGCGAAGGGCGACCTGACCACCGCCTTTAACGACGCCGCCGGCCGCACCCCCGTCCCCTCGGGCCCCTTCCTGAATCCAGGCGCGGGAAACATCGGCGGCATGAACCTCATCCCCGGCCTCTACAAGTTCACCGGCACCGCCCTCATCACCGGCTCTGACCTCACCCTCACCGGCGGGCCAAATGACGTCTGGATTTTCCAGATCGCCGCAGACCTCCAGGTCGGCAGCACCATCCACGTCATCCTCGCCGGAGGGGCGGAACCCAGAAACATCTTCTGGCAGGTCGGCACCTCCGTGACCATCGGCACCTTTGCCACGTTCAAGGGCACCATCATGGCAGACCAGGCCATCGTCATGAACACCAGCAGCACCATGGATGGCCGGGCACTCGCCTTCACAGCCGGAGTCACCTACAATGGCAGCGGCGGCAGCGTCCCCGTCCCCGCACCGCCCGTCTTCACCGCCATTTCCCGGACAGATGCCGGAGCCGTCACCGTCATCCTACGCGTCAGCCCGTATTTCCCCATCACGCTCCAGACCAGCACCTCCATGTCCCCGTCCACCTGGACGACCATCGCCACCGACGTCCCTGTCAACCGAGCCTGGTCCTTCACCCACCCCGGCACGCTCGCCACCGGGCCGGAGCGTTTCTACCGGGCCTTCCACACGCCCCAGTGACCCGGCCTCCCGGCCCGGGCGAACTTTCCCCCAGGGCTTACGTATGGCCAGCCCCGGTTTGTTAAGGAAAACAAGTTTTGAAAATAGTTCTGTACAAATTACCATAATGACTATTTAAACTGTGGATGAGTTCCACTAAATCCACCCATCCCACGCCCCCTGCGCCCACCACAGGGTCTTCCAGCACACCACCCGCCCTCGGTGAGGAGGCTGTCAAAGTGTTGATTGCCAAGTTTTCAGCCTTCGATGATGCCCGCACCCCGGGGCGCACACGACATCCGCTCGTCGATGTCCTGATCTGCGCTCTCTTCGCCGTTATCTCAAATTGTGACTCTTACAC
>JANOAS010000300.1:0-6075 GCA_031411255.1 bacterium | reverse complement strand
CACAAAAAAGGAGATCATTCAGCTGATCCAGCACGAAGCCTTCCTCCACATCGCCACCTCGCTCAACGGGCGCTCCCAGCCGGACCTCACCATCCTGGGTGCCAGCCACCCCGGCACCACGCGCACGCAGGAGGGGCTGGCCGTCTTCGCCGAGTTTGTTACCGGAGCCATGGACCTGAACCGGCTGCGCCGCCTCGCTGACCGCGTCTTCGCCATCCAGCAGGCCATGAGCGGGGCGGATTTCCTGGACGTCTACCGCTACTTTCTCGACCGCACAGACCACCCCCACGCCGCCTTTGAGGGAGCCCAGCGCGTCTTCCGCGGAGGCGTGCTCACCGGCGGCACTCCACTGACCAAGGACAGCGTCTACCTGGATGGATTGCTGCGGGTGCACAACTTTCTCAGCGCCGTCCTCAGCCACGCCCGCCCGGACATTCTGCGGCTCCTTTTTTGCGGAAAGCTGGACCTCAATGATATCCCGGCCCTCGCCCGGATGGCGAAAATGGGGCTCCTCCGTGCTCCAGATTTCCTCCCGCCCTGGGCTGCGGACCCGGGCTGCCTCGTCAGCCATCTCGCCCTCTCCACTTTCCTCAACACCGTAAACCTCAAAAAAGTGGCCCAGCACTGTGAGGAAATGCTGATCAGCGCTCCGGTGGTGGAATTCCCTTCACCGGCCGCTGCAGGACGCTGATCCCCCCAAAAAAGGGCTTTACAGAAGTGCGCAAACTTAGATGAATACCGTTCATTTTTTTAGAAACAACGTTCCACTCCATTCATCACCTCCATGCCCCCTTCCGCAATTGACTCCGGCAACACCGCTTGGCTGACCGTCTCTTCCGCGCTCGTCCTCTTCATGATGGTCCCCGGGCTTTCGCTCTTCTACGCGGGTCTCGTCAGGGGGCGCAATGTGCTCTCGATCTTCATGCACTGCTTCGCCCTCACTTGCGTGCTAAGCCTGCTGTGGCTGGTCTGCGGGTATTCGCTTTGCTTCACTGACGGCGGCAGCTTGATCGGCGGGCTCGGAAAGGCGTTCTTCAGCGGCGTAACCACTGAATCCATCCACCCGCTTTCAAAGACCACGCCGGAGCTGAGCTTCGCCACGTTCCAGATGATGTTTTTCATGATCACGCCCGGCCTGTTCGTCGGGGCGTTTGCCGAGCGGATGAAATTTTCCGCTATGCTTGTTTTCAGCATCCTCTGGAGCCTGATAGTCTACGTCCCCGTGTGCTACGGCGTCTGGAACAAGGCCGGAAACTTTTTTGGGCTGACCGGCGTCATTGACCTCGCCGGCGGCATCGTCGTTCACATCACCGCCGGGGTGGCCGCCCTCGTGGCCTGCATTGTGGTGGGGCCGCGCAAAGGATTTCCCCACTCGACCATGATGCCGCACAACCTGCCCTTCACCGTGGCCGGTGCCGGCATGCTTTGGGTGGGCTGGTTCGGGTTCAATGGCGGCAGCCAGTTCGCCGCCAACGGCAGCGCGGCCATGACCATCTTCGTCACCCACATTTCCGCCTGCACCGCCGCCGTGGTCTGGTCCATCATCGAGTGGTGGAAACTCGGCAAGCCCAGCGCCCTCGGCATCGCCACCGGCTCCATCGCCGGCCTGGCCGCCATCACCCCGGCCTCCGGCAGCGTCGGCCCCATCGGCGCCCTCGCCATCGGCACCACCTCCGCGCTCATCTGCTGGCTGGCCTGCGCAAAGCTGAAGCAGAAATTCAAATACGACGATTCGCTCGACGTCTTCGGCGTTCACGGCGTCGGCGGTTTCATCGGCACCATCCTGGTGGCCGTCTTCGGGTCAAAGTCGTTCGCCGGCGGCCTCGGGGATTTCCAGATCGGCACCCAGCTCGTCACCCAGGGCCTGGCGGCGCTCTACACCATCATCCTTTCCGGCGTGGCCAGCTACGTCATCCTGAAGGTCATCCGGGTCACCATCGGCCTGCGCGTCAGTGAAACCCAGGAGGCCGAGGGCCTCGACCTGGCCGAGCACGGCGAGAACGCCTACAACGACTGATTCCCAGTCCCCCCACGAAAAAAAACCGGCCCTGGATCGCTCCAGGGCCGGTCGGGAAAAACGGAACCGTCAGCGGTTACTTCGTTTCAGCGGGCTTCGGATCGGCCGGCTTGGCGTCTGGCTTCTTGTCACCCTCGGGCTTCTTGCCGTCGCCACCCTTCGGGCCTTTCTTCGGAGGATGTGCCTTGAACTCGTCAAGGCTGACCGAGCCGTCCTTGTTGTCGTCCATTCCGGCCAGGTGGGTCTTGGCTTCTTCAGCCTTGCCCTCAAAGCGCTTGCTGGCGGAAATTTCCTCGATGGTCACCTTGCCGTCGCCGTTTTTGTCGAGGCGTTTGAAGGCTTCTTCTGGTGTGGCGGGTGCGCCTTTTTTGTCGCCCTTGGCGCCTTTTTCGCCCTTCGCATCGCCGGGAGCGGCAGTGGCGAGGGTCAGGGAAACGGCGGTCAGGAGACCGGTCAAAATCAGCATGCGTGTTTTCATTTCAGTAGGTCAATGGATTGGGTATTTTGTTCACTCCCGAGCGCCCTTCAAGCCAGCTCAGGCGAGCCAGCCGGCAGGAGACCGGGTTCAGGCAAAGAAACCGGACCCCATTACGAAAGTTGCGCGGTTTTTTTCCCACCCGCCGCTGAAAGGGTGGCATACTTCCATCCGTAACCCTCTCCTCCGTCATGCAAACTATCAAAGGCATCATCGTTTTCCTTCTGGGGGCGGCCTCGGTCGTCTATCTCGTCAATCCAGGCGCCGGCATCTTCGAGTTGATCCCGGACAACATCCCCGGCATCGGAAATCTCGACGAAGCCGGAGCCACCGCCGTCCTCCTCGCAGCCCTGGCCTATTTTGGCTACGATCTGGGCCACATCTTCGGCAAGAAAAAAGAGCCTCCGGCATCCTCCACCACGATGGACGTAAACGCTGAAGTAATCAGCCAGACCAAATCGTAATCCCTTTTCCCGCATGGCCGCCCGCGACTATTCCTGGCAGGATTACCACCAGCCCTCAACGTTCCGCACCAACACGGACTCGCAGAGTCTGAAGTGGTGGATCGGCATGGCGGTGGTGACCTCGTTCGCCCTGCATGCAGGCCTCTATTTCGCCTTCCACGACCTCGGGCTGGGCGACTACGTGCCCCGGCGCGACCGGGCGGAGCAGGAAAAACTGAAATTCCGCCTCCAGCAGGACCGGGCCAAGATTCGCGAGGATCTGGTGGAAAAAGTGAAGGATCCCGTCATCACCCAGCCCATCGAAAGGGAAAAGCCGCCCGTCAACGAGCCGCTGGACCTGACCCAGTTCAAGATGAAGGTCGAGCAGAAGGAGCTGGCCCTCACCCCGCAGGTGGAGATGCCGAAAAACATCACCCTCAGCAAGCCGCAGTCCGGGGCCGCCGGGCTCCCCGCCCAGCTGCTGGCGGACATCCCCACCACAGTGGATCAGAGCCTGACCAAACAGCTCACCAACCTGCCGGACAAGGTGCTTAAAGACACTCCCATTTCCCCCGACCAGGTGCGCATTTCCGCCCAGACCGATGACGGCCCGCCCGACCCCACCCTCCTGCGCGACCTTGTCCGCTCCGCCTCGAAAAAAGGAGCGGGTGGCGGTGATGGCGACGGATTCACCAGCCTGAACGATCTGCTCAACTACCAGGGGCCCATCACGGCGGACAAAAAGGCCATGATGCCTACTGACCTCCTCTTTGAATACGGCAGTGCGGAGCTGCGCGAAGGGGCACGGTTCAGCCTCATGCAGCTGGGCGGCATCATCGCGAAAAACAGTGATGCCGACATCAGCCTCGAAGGCCACACCGACCTCTTTGGCGGGGACGACTACAACATGCAGCTCAGCACCCAGCGAGCCCAGTCCGTGAAAGACTGGCTCGCCACCTCCCTGCACCTGGACGTCTCTCGGCTCACCGTCACCGGCATGGGCAAAACCAAACCCCTCGTTCCCGGCGGCTCCGTCGACGAGCAAAAGAAAAACCGCCGCGTGGAGATCATCATCCGGCCGCGCAAGAAGTGACGGGAGCGTGGGGCTCCGGGCCAACCGGCTCGTGCTTCGCCAATCCGGAAAGAGTTCGCAGCACCGTGTCCAGCACCTCATCGAGCCGCAGGCCAAGGTCCGCGGCGAGAAAGCGCAATATCCGCCAGCCGCCGGCCTGAAGCAGCGCGTCCTTGCGACGATCACGCCGGTATGAATCAGCGTCAGCCAGATGCTGGTCGCCGTCGATTTCGATCACGAGCCGCGCGTCCGCGCACAGGAGATCGACCTCCATTTCGCTGAGGCCATCGAAGGGAATGGGCAGGCGTGCATTGAGCTGGAACCGGCCGGCCAGCACGGGCAGAGTCTCGAAACGGCGGAAAATGAAGGCTTCGCTTGCGCTACGGGCACGATCCACGCCAGTGGAGCCCGGCGTGAGAGGTCGCGCCGTGTGCACGAAAAGCTGTGCCAGAGGGTGGTCCACGCCATCCCGCACGATGCGGCGAACGCTGGCCGCGTAGTCCTGCTTCCACTGCGGATCGACCGGCAGCGGGACCTCCTGCGGCCAGCCGGGCAGCGTGCTGGCGGGCAGGAGAATCGTGTAGCCCACAGCCTCGTAGCCAGCGCAGCGCTTGTCGAACATGCGGGCCAGCATCGGGACGTCAAGGTCGCCGAAATCGTGGACGCGCACCACGCGCTTGGCGTCATGCGCCCGGTGCAGTCGGCCTGCATACTGGGCGATGGTCCCGCGCCACGAGACGGGCATCGTGAGAAAAAGTGTGTCCAGCCGGGAATCATCGAACCCCTCGCCAAGAAATCGCCCCGTTGCTATCAACACGCGTTCTGCACCCGCCGGAACGAATTTCAACGCATCCAGAGCTGCACCCAGCCCCTTCCGCCCCATGCCGCCCTGGAGCGTGATGACGTGTTCGACACTCGACCGGAGGGCTTGGGCCAGCATTTCCAAATGCTCCGTGCGCTCCGTCAGGACTACTGGCGAGCGCCCTAATTTCACCGCCTGTATGACTTCGGACACAATCATCGCGTTGCGTGCCGGGGATTTCATAACCGCATCGCAGAGCCGCTGATATTCGGCGCGCCTGTCGGCATCCGGCTCCCCGTCAGGGACAAACCCAGTGGGCCTGACCAGCACCTCGTGGGTGAAGGGTCGCTCCGCCGCCTGCTGCCGGGCGTCCACCCGGTGACGGACCGGCCCGCACTGCATGAAAATGATGGGATGTTGCCCGTCCTTCCTCGCCACCGTGGCGGAGAGGCCGGTCACGTAACGCGCCTTCACCCGCCGTGCCACCAGCTCGAAACTGTGAGCAGAAAGGTGGTGGCACTCGTCCACAATCACGTGCCCGTAGTCAGCAACCAGATCGTTCACCACCCCGTGGCGCACCAGACTTTGGATCAGCGCCACGTCGATCCGGCCTGCGAGCTTTTTCTTGCCCCCGCCCCAGCGCCCGATTTCCTGCGGCCTAACGTTTAAAAACTGGGCCAGCCGTTCGACCCACTGCTCCATGAGCTGCTGCCGGTGCACCAGCACCAGCGTACTCACGCCACGCTGCGCGATCAACCACGCCGCCAGCACGGTTTTCCCAAACGCCGTGGTCGCGGAAAGCACTCCGCAATCATGCTCCAGCATGGCCGCAGCTGCCGTCGCCTGGTCGGGCCGCAAAGTGCCGGAAAATGTGACATCCAGGGGCAAGCCGGCATGTCGTTCGTCGCGCAGGGTTGCCTTGATTTTGAGCGACCGCAGCATTGCCTGTGCCTCGTCCAGGCAGCCGCGTGGCAGCGCCAGATGCTCCGCATGGTCCTCGGCGCACGCGATAATACGGGGCTTGTCGTAAACTGGCAGCCGCATCGCCTGGGCTTTATAGAACTCCGGGTTTTGAAAGGCCGCGAGCCGGATGAGGGCATTGCGCAGTGGCGGCGGCAGGCCTGTTTTCGGCACGTAGAGCTGGTCTCCGAGAACCAGATCCAACCGCGCAGGCATCGGCCCGGCGGGCAGCGGATCGCGCCGGCGCGAGGGCGGCAGCAGCCAGGGCTCCGCCGAGTCCTCGTCGTCCGGCAGCACCAGCCGCAC
>JANOAS010000299.1:0-3090 GCA_031411255.1 bacterium | reverse complement strand
CGCCGCATCTGGCCCCAGCGCGGCGAGAGATTGCATGATGAACTGGGGCAGCATGGCCTCCATGTTTTGCCCGCGAAAGAGGGCGGTCTTGTGCTCCCGCCACCAGGCGAGCGCGGCAGGCTGGTCCTGCGCCAGCCATTGTGGAAACACAGCCTGGAGCGCGGTGCCCATCTCGCGGCCCTGGGCGGCGTTTTCGAACGCGTAGGCGGCCGCTTTCGCCGGCTCCAGACCGGCCCAGCGGCTGAGGAGGAGGAAATTGAGCTGGTCGCGACCGGCCCCTTTAGGGTTTCGGGACAACTGGTCGAGGACGGCGGGGAACTCCTCCGGCTTCAGCGCGCCCACCATGGCCAGGGTGGTCTGCAGGTCCGTGAACCCGGGCACCCCGGTCGCCACGAGGCGGGACGCAGCGGCCCAGTCCAGCGGCGTGCCGGATGCAGCGGGCGCGGGCTTTTTAGCCGGGGTGCCTGCAGCGGCAGCGGTTCCTGTCGAAGCGCCCGCAGCAGTGGTGGCGGGCGTCGTCCCCCTGTTTTCCGAGGCACCAGTCGGGATGAGTAAATGTGAGGCAATCCCCCCCGCGGCCAGCAGAGCGGCGGCAGAGAGGGCGGCTTGGAAATTGGTCAGGGTCATTTGGCGGGGGGATGGGAGTTCGGCCCGGCACTATCGCCTCATTTTTCGCCGGGAGGCAACAAATCCGGACGATTCTGCCGGGTGCGTTCCAGGCTGCGCTCGTGCTTCCAGGCGGTGATCTTTCCATGATGTCCGGAGAGGAGCACGTCCGGCACGCGGCTCCCGCGGAACTCCGGCGGACGCGTGTAGCACGGCGCCTCCACCAGCCCGGGGGTGGAAAAGGATTCCTCGACCGCGCTTCGTTCATCTCCCAGCACGCCTGGCAGCAGGCGGGCAATGGCATCCACGAAAACGGTGGCGGCAATGGCTCCGTTCGTCAGCACGTAGTCGCCGATGGTGATCTCCTCGTCCACCAGACCCTCCACCACACGGTGGTCAATGCCCTCGTAATGACCACAAAGCACAATGAGGTGCGCCTCCTGCGAGAATGCCGCCGCCCGCGCCTGCGTGAAGGGCCGCCCCTGAGGCGTCATGAGCACCACCCTGGTTTCCGGTGTCCTCAACTCCTCCACTGCGGCGAAAAACGGCTCCACCTTCATCACCATTCCCTGGCCACCACCATACGGCATGTCGTCCACGCGGCGGTGCTTCGGGTCCGTGCTCCAGTCCCGCAGCTGGTGAACTCTGAGGTCCAACCTGCCCTCCTCACGCGCCCGTCCCACGATGCTCACGCCCAGCGGGACGTCGCACATTTCCGGGAAAAGGGTGAGAATGTCGATGCGCACCGGGCGGAGTCGGTTGTCAGTCCACGTCCCGGTCGCCCTCGCCGGCCTTCTGGCCGCGGAGTTTCGCCTCGATGAACCCGCTGATGTCGCCGTCCATCACGGCGGACACATTGTTGTTCACGAAGCCCGTGCGGTGATCCTTCACCATCTGGTAGGGCTGGAAAACATAGGACCGAATCTGGCTGCCAAAGGCAACCTCGCCCTTTTCACCGTACTGCCGCTCCATTTCGGACTTTTTCTTGTCCTCCTCCACCTGGTAGAGGCGTGCGCGCAGCATGCCCAGGGCCAGCTCGTAGTTGCGCCCCTGCGTGCGCTCGATCTGGCAGGCGACGACGATGCCCGACGGCATGTGGGTAAGCCGGACGGCTGTTTCCACCTTGTTCACGTTCTGCCCGCCCTTGCCGCCGGCCCGGTAGGTGTCCCGCTTGATGTCCTCGGACTTGATTTCGATGTTGATCGATTCATCCAGCTCCGGCACCACGTCCACGCTGGCAAAGGAGGTGTGGCGCTTTTTCGCCGCGTCAAAGGGGGAAATCCGCACCAGGCGGTGCACTCCGCGCTCCGTGTTCAGGTAGCCGTAGGCGTATTCGCCCGACACCTTGATGGTCACAGAGCGGATGCCCGCCGTGTCCTCCTCGGCGATGTCCACAATCTCGCAGGTGAAGCCGTTTCGCTCCGCCCAGCGCATGAACATCCGCTTCAGCATGTCCGCCCAGTCGCACGCCTCCGTGCCGCCGGCCCCGGCGTGCACCGTCAGGAAGGCGTTGTGGGTGTCCAGCGCGCCGGACAGCAGCATCTTGATTTCGAAATCATTGAACGCCCTTTCAATGGCGGCAAACTCGCCTGGCACCTTCGCGTGGGACTCGTCGTCCTCGGCCGCGAACTCCATGAGCACGCCAAAGTCCTCCAGCCGCGCCTCCAGAGCCTGCAGGGGCAGCAGTTTGCTTTTCAGCATGTTGTTTTCCGTGATGATCTTCTGCGCCTTCTCCTGGCTGTTCCAGAAGTCAGGCCCGGACATCACGCCCTCGATCTCGGCGAGGCGCTTGGTCAGGTATGGTACGTCAAAGATACCTCCGCAGGGCGGTCAGTCGCTCTTTTAACGCGGAGGTGTTGAATGCGGATGGATCCCAATTCTGCATAAGGCGGGGACGTTTAGACCCGATGGCCGGAAATTCAAAGGGAAAGGCCGGTTATTTGCCGGGCAGTTCCGGGGATTCCCACGCCGGCCTCCTCCGCGCCCGTGCTTTTTCCATTGACGATGCGTGACGGAGATGGCACAGAGAACGTGTCGACTGATTGATCCATCCCATGTTTTACATTGGCGCCGCACCACTTTTTGAAAAGGAGACGAAGCTCGACATCGGCGGTCCCTCCTTCTGGATGCTTCTGGTGCTGGTGGTGCTGGGGCTGCTCGCCATCCCCGTCTGGCACCGGATGGCGGAGCGTCGTCGTCTCCAGCGCAAGGACCGCGAGATCGAAGCCCTCAAAAGGCGGGCTGCCCGCGCCCAGGCGGCGCCTCCCATAAAGCGTTCCGGCGAGCCTGTGAACATTCCTCCGCCAAGGCAGCGGTGATTCCGCCCCCAAACCGCCGAATGAACGTAAGCGTCACCGCCAGCACCGTCTTGAAACCCGTGCCTGCCGCCGCCCCGCCGCGTAGGGGAGGGGCATGACCACGACACACGCCAAGTCCGATCCGACCTCTTCCGCTCCCGGCCCCACTCCCACTCGTGATCCTGCG
>JANOAS010000298.1:0-29634 GCA_031411255.1 bacterium | reverse complement strand
GACTTTTTGGGGATTTGTCCGGACATTTTGGGGATTTGTCCGGTCAAACTTGGGATTTCGGAATGCGGAAGGCGGTGGCGCGGTCAGGGGGCAAAGGAATGGTTGGGCAGAAGAATGGGGGGAGGGGGATGCGGATTTTGGATTTCGGATTGCGGAGGCGCGGGTTTGACCCGCTTGCGGGGCGGGCGGGACCTTCGTGTGGGGTGACTGGGATGTCCCTGCGGGTTGGCGGGAGGGGACCTTTCGGGAAGTACCCAGGCTGGCAGGTGGGCGGGTGGTCGAGCTTGTCGACGCACCGGCATCCCAGCGGGGGTTGGACGGGAGATGCCTGCGGTCGATGGGGGCGGGCCGGGTGGGGGGACCGGGAGAGTGCCGGGCGTGGCGCGGGTGGGGAAAAGCTGGGGCAGATTTCCCGCTGGTCGCGGTCCCGTGGGCCGCTGGGGCACCGGACTTTGAAATCTGTGATTTGAAATTTGTGCCCCCGCCGCCGTGGGCTATGGGAGGGGGACGATGAACGGGATGGAAGGATTTCTCCAAGGGCTGCAGCTGCCGGACCTCTGGCAGCAGGAGGCTGTGCGTCACCTGAAGGCGGGCCGGGACGTGATCCTGGACGCGCCGACGGGTGCGGGGAAGACGTTTGTCTTCGAGAGCTACCATGAGGGGGCGCACAGGCGCGGGCAGTCGGTCTACACGGTGCCGACGCGGGCGCTGGCAAATGACAAGCGGACGGAGTGGAAGAAGCGCGGGTGGAATGTGGGGATCGCCACGGGGGATCTGGCGGAAAATGTGAACGCGGACGTCCTGGTGGCCACGCTGGAGACGCAGCGGGAGCGGCTGCTCTCGGGCGACGGGCCGGCGCTGCTGGTCCTCGACGAGTACCAGATGATCGCGGATCCGGTGCGGGGGCTGGGGTATGAGCTGGCGCTGGCGCTGGCACCGGCGGGCACGCAGCTGCTGCTGATGAGCGGGAGTGTCTCCAACGCGGCGGAGGTGCGCGACTGGCTGATCCGCCTCGGGCGGGAGGCGGTGCTGGTGAGCACGAAGGTGCGCCCGGTGCCGCTGGACGAGGTGCCGGTGGAGACGCTGCCGTCAAAGGCACCCCGGCAGATCGAGGGCTTCTGGCCGCGGCTGGCGGTGGAGGTGCTGCTGGCGAATCTGGGGCCGCTCCTCATCTTTGCCCCGAAGCGCGGGGTGGCGGAAAAGATAGCGCGGCAGATCGCGATGACCCTGCCGGCGGATGACCCGCTCGTCCTCACGGAGCGGCAGCAGCAGGTCTGCGGAAAGGAATTGTCCGCCCTGCTGGAGAAGCGCGTGGCCGTGCACCACAGCGGGCTGAGCTACCAGCAGCGGGCGGGCGTGATCGAGCCACTGGCGAAAGCGGGCAAGCTGCGGGTGGTGGTGGCCACGATGGGGCTGGCGGCGGGGATAAATTTCTCCATGCGCAGCGTGGTGGTGGCGGACCGGATGTACTTTGACGGGCGGCAGGAAAAGCTGGTTTCCTCCGACGAGCTGCTCCAGATGTTTGGCCGGGCGGGCCGGCGCGGGCTGGACACGGTGGGCATGGTCATCACCACGCGCCAGAGCCCTGGCCTGGGCGATGCAGCACCGGTCCGGCTGAAGCGCGGGCGGGAGCTGGACTGGCCGCCTCTGCTGCGCGTCATGCAGCTGGCTGCGGAGCGCGGGGGCGACCCGTTTGCCGCGGCGGAGAAGCTGGCCGCCTCGCTTTTTTCCCCGGAGCGGGTGCTCATCGGGATGGAGGCGGATGCCCCCGGGCAGCTCGCGGAGGATGCACCGCCGGTGCCGGAAAAGCGCGCCCTCTTCGGCATGGTACCCACCGTGCACGAGGTGCAGAATTCCAAAGGCCAGTGGGAGGAGCTGGATGCCACGCGCTGGGACAGCGAACCTCTCAGCGAGGCGTTCGTCTTTCACCACCAGCACCTGGAGCCGGCACTGGAGTCCTACCCCTTCGTGGCCGGTCACTTCAGCGTGGGGCGCATCTGCCGGTTGAAAAAAGGGGACTCACGCGCCTTTGGCCGCGAGGTGGCGCTCGCCCTGCAGCAGGGGCCCAAGCAGTTTGTCCTCACCCGTAACATCCGCGCCTGGCTCACCGAGGGCCGGGACAAGGTCTACAGCTACGACCAGATCGAGGACCAGGTCATCCCGAAGCTGCTCGAGCACTTCGAGGGCGGGCGCGTGGTCGAGGTGGTGCAGCGCGGGGAAATCCTGACGCTGCGTCTGGATTTCTCCCGGAAAAAAGCGGACGTCTACATCGACAGCCACGGCGTCTTTCTCGTCAACCCCGAGCAGCGCGAGCGTCCGCGCAACGTGCAGGCGAACATCGTGGATCCCGCCAGCGGGCGCGACCGCACGCCGCGCTCCGACACGCCGGCCTATGCGTGGCGGAAGCTCGGCCTGATCGAGGCGAACGGCCACCCCACGCGGCGCGGTGTGGTCACCAGCTTCTTTCACCATGGCGAGGGGCTGGCCGTGGCGGCGGCGCTGGAGGAGACGACGCTGCCGATGGATGAACTGCTCCCGCTCTTGGCGAACCTGCGTGCCGGGACGCGATTCAGCGAGGACCGAGATGGCCGCGCGGACCGGCTGGCCTACGCCTGCCGCGAGGCGTACGGCACGGCGGACTATGAGGGCTACCTCTCGCTCGGCCTGCCCGTGGGCTACGGCGAGGGTGCCGCCGAGGTCGTGGAGGAGCTGCGCCTCGACCCGCATGCCAAAAAACGCCTCACCACCGAGTGGGTGGGCGAGGGCGACGTCGAGCGCGCCGTCATCGAGTGGCTCAGC
Source organism: bacterium (assembly GCA_031411255.1). Classification (GTDB taxonomy): domain Bacteria; phylum Verrucomicrobiota; class Verrucomicrobiia; order Verrucomicrobiales; family V1-33; genus JANOAS01. The sequence continues at coordinate 26,835 of JANOAS010000298.1, read as the reverse complement.
CTGCTCCGCCACATCGTCCACGCTCCGGATTTCGCCTGGGACGGCTGGCAGGCACTGAAGCTGGCCGCCGCCGCAGAGCTGGAAAAATACGGCAGCCTCACCCCCGGCCGCACCCTGCCCGAGATGCCGCCCGCCCAGCTCGTGCACCGGGTGGACCATCATCTGACGTTTGGGAAGCTGAGGTGGTGAGCTGTTTCCCGGTGTGTGCGCAGGGCAGGAGGTGAACCGCCAGTGAACGCGGTCAGCTGGAAACCCGCCGCCGCCAAAGCCTGCGGAGGCCGAGCAGGCAGGGGATCTCCACGGCGGCGACGATGCCCCACCACGCCCACGGGAGCCAGAGCTGGCGGAAAATCCGGTGAGTCGAGTCGTCGCGCTCAAAGGCGCTGTCGACTGGGCTGTCAAACACGTGGCCCAGCTCGCTCCGACCGTCCTGGCTGGCGCAGAATGTTGCAAATTGGGCGGCTCCTTCAAGGATGCGGACGGCCTCCGGGCCCTGCAGGTCCTCTGGCTGGAGGGTTTCCATTTTGAACCGGGCGTCGCGCAGCAGTCTGAAGGCATTGAAAGTGACGGGTTTTGGCAGTCCCTCCCTCAAGGGGCCGATGCGGGGCAGGTCTTTTTTCTTGTATCCGGCTTCCTGCCACCGGAGGAATTCCTGCTGGCGGCCCACCCGGCGGAAGACTTCCACCACCTGTTCGCGCTGCGGTGGATAGTCCAGTGTGAGATGAGCCTGCCTGAAGCCGTCGAGAATCCATTCCCTCTGGGTCTTGCCTTCGTTTTCCGCAAGCCAGTCGATCCATGCGTCTGATGTGGGGCCGAGATCGTGGTTCGTCATGAGGGCGAGCCCCGCTGACAAATGGATGGGGCCGTCTCCGCCGAGGCAGCTGTCGAGCGCCTTCAGTCCGCGTTTCAGGCTGCGGATCATAAAAACGGCCTCGTCCTTCGTCCCATACCTGCCGAAGTAAGCAAAGTCATCGTGTTCCGTCCCCCAGCCGCCCCGGTAGAGTCGGGCCTGTTTCAACTGCCAGCGTTGCCGGTCGATCTCAGCTGAACCATCATAGGTGAAACCCCGGTCCAAATCGTATTCTGATTTTGCCACCTCATACCAGGAAAAACACTTCCAGCCTGCCAGCAGCGTGCCGCTCATCACGGCCAGGAGCAGGAGTGATGCGAAGATCCGCGCCCAGTGCTTCTGCTGTGGAGAAAGGGTGAGGATTTTCATGGAGGGGCGTGGCTGGGTTGCTGAAAATGCAGTTGTGTTAAAATCTTTACTGGCAGCACGCCAATGCGGACTTCCGGTTCACTTTTTCCTCCGCCAAAGCCTGCGGAGGCCGAGCAGGCAGGCGAACTCGACGGCGGTGACGATGCCCCACCACACCCACATGATCCACCGTTCGGTGACGATGTGCGGTGGTGGTCTGGAGTCGTTATCGAACATGATGCCGTTGGGGTGGTCGAAAACGTGTCCGAGGGGGCCGTACAAGTCGCGTGTGGAGAGAAATTTGGCGTATTGCAGCGCGCCCTGAAGGATGTGGGCGGACTCGGGGCCGGCGAGGTCTTCCGCACGAAGCGTGGTGGCATCGAACCCGCAGTCGCGGAGCAGGCGAAAAGCGTTGTAGATCAGGTGTTCCTTCAGGGCGTCAGCAGGTTCGGAGGCAGTCGTTTTTTGGTTGTCCTGCTGTCCGCCATACCGTGCCTCGTGCCATTCTGTGTGGATTCCCACGCGGCGAAAGACTTCCAGGGCCTGCGCCTTTTTTGGCTGGCCCTCCGCAGACCACCTGCTGTGGTCTCGGCTTGGGCCGTCCAGTGACACGCCGGCCCTCTTGAACCCGTCGAGAATCCATTCCGCCTGGGAATTGTCCTTGTTGGCCGCCAGCCAGTCGATCCAAGCATCCGAGGTGGGGCCGAGATCCTGATTGGTCATCAGCGCGAGGCCGTACGAAAGGTGCTGGTGGCCCTGCGACCCGAGACAGCCGTTCAGATCCGTCATCCCGCGCGGGAGCTTGCGGATGAGAAAAACAGCCTCGTCCTTCGTGCCAAGGCGGCCGAAGTAGTAGCCATCGTCGTGCTCCCACCCGACCTTCCGCATCCGCTCCAGCTTTGCCTCCCAGCGTTCCCTCTCGATTGCCCAGGTTCCGGGTTCGGGGTGCTCGTCGTCCACGGCGAACTGGTGCTTGAGGGCGGCGTATGTCGAGTAAAACCGCCATCCCGTCCACAGCGCGCCGGTCATCACCGCCACGAGCAAAACCGAGGCGTAGATTCGCGCCCGGTATTTCTGCTGCGGGGAGAGTGGGGGTATTTTCATGGCGGAGGGGGCGGGGGATTTCCAAGTTTGCGACTGCATCGGGGGCTCGTCAACCGGCCTGACTTCAGGGGCGGCGGCCTGTTTTCCGGAACGGACGGTGGCGCTTTTTTCTTGGTCCTTTTTTTCGGGGGAGGGGGGCTGTGTGGACCGTCACCCTGCGGCAATCCACAATAACGCTTGCGTTTGTGGCTGGCGGCGTTTATAGGGCAGTTGTTCGAGCAGGCCCCTGACGATTCAATGGCATGGCAGTTCATCAGGTGGATTTTTTGTTCAGTGATGATTCTTAAACCCGATTCTCGGGACCAGTCTGTTAAGAAGCGACCGGTAAACGCAAGAATTAAAACACTATGGATACAAAAATGTATGTGGGGAATCTCACGTTTGAAGCCACTGAAGCCGAAGTTCGCGATCTGTTCAGCGAGCATGGCCCGGTCAACGAAGTCGCGCTGGTCATGGACCGCGAAACCAACCGCCCCCGTGGCTTCGGTTTCGTCACGATGAACACCAAGGAAGGCATGGACGCCGCCATCAAGGCGCTGAACGGCAAATCCTGGAATGGTCGCGCTCTGACTGTCAACGAGGCTCGCCCTCGTGAAGAGCGTCCCTCCTACGGCGGCGGCGGCGGCGGTGGTGGTGGCGGCGGCAACCGTGGCCGTGGTGGCAACGGCGGTGGCGGCGGTCGCTACTAGTCGCATTGACCCGGCTCTGGCCGGGTGAACGCAAATTTCGGGAGGGCTCTCTGCAAAGGGAGCCCTCTTTTTTATCCTTAAAACGGCGGGGATAGAACAGGAGGGAACGGAGAAAGAACTTGTTGCGCCTAAACCATCAGTCACCTGCCTGATGCGGTGGCTGGACTTGATCTCCGCGCCTTAATTGCGGGCGCTCCATTTGTCTCCGTCTCCCCCTGTTCCAAACCATTCCGGCCTTCAGGTTTATGTCCGGCGGAGAGCAGGCAGATGGTCGAGGGCAGGACAATCGGGAAAAAACGTGGAGTGGGTGCTGCCTCCGGCCAGCCTGCCTCGTGCTCAGAGCGCGAGGGCGTCGAACTGGGCGTAGATGTTGTTGAGCCAGACTTTGACGCGCTGTCTTTCCAGTATGCCAAGGCCGGTGGTGTCGGACTCGCTGCGGTTTTTGGCCGCCCAGAAGCTGGTGCTGCCGGCATCGATGCGGTTCATGACGGGCTCGTGGAGGCGATTGAGGGTGACGATGCGGGCACCGTGGCGGATGGCGCGGACCTTTTCGCCGGATTTTTCAAAGATGTCGAAGTGATCCCCCCTGAGCTGGTTGAGGACGATGATGCAGTTCATCCTTGAGCCGAAGCGGTCGAGGAATTTCGTGAGGAGGTCGACGGAGTCGCGGCCGGGATCCATGACGTGCCAGTAGGTCATGGTGTAGCCGAATTCATCCGCAGTCTCGAGCACGCCGGACTCGTCCATCCACTTGACCAGAGGCGCGTGGGTCTGGGCGGCAAGGTCGACGAGGATGCGCTTTTCCGGGTTCTCCACGGCGGCCTCGATGATGGTGTCGAGGCTCTCGTAGCGGTCCACCTCCACGGGGCTGGCGTAGCCGGAGTAAAAACGGAGCAGGGCGCCGTGGGAGCGGTCTGTGTCGAAGCCGAGATGGGCGTATTCGCGGTCGATGAAGTACTGGGCAAGGATGCGGGCGACGACGGACTTGCCGACGCCGCCTTTTTCGCCACCGATGAAGTGTATGCTGGCCATGTTGTGTGGGTGCGTCGCTGGAAAGGGGCAGGGCGGAGGAGCTGCACTGCCGGGGTCAGGCGACGGCGGAGCAGAGACACAGCAGGCGGTGCGCCAGGGGGGCGGAATCGTGAAGAAAACGCCGACCAGGGCGGTTTGGGGTGAAAATTCCTCAGCCCTGGCAGCCAAAAAAGCGCCGCTTCACGATGAGATTTGAGACGCTTTCCGGCACCATCTCCTTCCAGATTTCGTTGCCTTCAGCGATGTGCCTGAGGGTGTCGCGCGAAAAAATGCCGAGGTGGTCCGGTTTGTAATTGTCGAGATCGACGAAACTGCCGCGGTCTGAGAGGTAGCCGTAGAGTTTTTTGAGTTCCGGGGCGACCTCGAGATTGTCGATGGTGGAGAGGTGGCCGGAGGCAGGGTCGCGGAGCGGGTAGACGTAGAGTTTGAGTTCGTTTTTAAAGAGGCGGCCGAAGGATTCCAGAATGCCGCCGGGGAGCTGGGTGTAGTATTTTTCGTCGAACAGCTCGATCAAACTGGGGACGCCCATGACGATGCCGATGCGCTCCTTTGTCCGCCAGGCGAGGTAGGCGGCGAGGCGGTAGTACTCGAAATAGTCGGAAATGAGGACCGTCATGCCGCAGGCGGCGAGCAGGTCGGCCCGGGCGAGGAAATCACGCCGGTCCACGTCCTGGCCGCCGTTGAGCAGGTTGCGCATGGTCAGCTCAAAGAGGGGCAGGATTTCTTTGCCCTCGACGGCGGGGTCTTTCTGGAATTTCTCCAGAGCGCACTGGAGCATGTCGAAATTCACATGCGTGGGCGGGCGGAAGCTGCCGCGCTCGACGAGGACGGCTTTTTTGTACAGGACCTCGGAGGGTTGGAGCACCTCGCCGCTGGCGCCGAACATGGCGGCTCCACTGAGGCCGAGTTGGACGAGTTTCAGGCTGATAAGGCGGTTGTCGACGGCGCGGAATTCGATGCCTCTAAACTCGATGACGTCGATCTCGATGCGGGCGGTGGTGAGCCGGTCGAGCAGGCTTTCCACGAGCTGCTCGGGTTCATGATGAAGGAAGAAAGCTCCGTAAAGGAGGTTCACCCCGACCACGCCGAGGGCCTCCTGCTGGAGGGCGGCCTCGGCATCGAGCATGCGCACATGGATGAGGATCTGGCTGGGTTCGTCGCGGGGCCGGGACTGGAACTTCACGCCCATCCAGCCGTGGCATTCGTTGCCCCCCTTGTAGCTGCGGGCGACGACGGTGTCGGCAAAGGCGAAGAAGGCGGTGTTGTCGCCGCGTTTTTCGCTCAGCCGTTCGACGTTTAGCTGAAACTCCAGATCCAGCATGGCCTGGAGGCGGGCGCGTGAAACGTAGCGGTCGCCCCGGCCGTAGATGGCGTCGCTGACGACCATGTCGTAGGCGGAAATGCTTTTCGCCACGGTGCCGGCTGCCGCGCCCACGCGGAAAAACCAGCGGACGACCTCCTGGCCTGCGCCGATCTCGGCGAGGGTGCCATACCATCGTGGATCAAGGTTGATTTTGAGTGCTTTGTGGTGGGTGTCGAGTTCCTCTTTCTGCATGCTCCTGCCTCAAGCATGAATCGGGCCACGGGTTTCGTTGTGCAAAGGGTGCGCCGATTTTCCGTTGCGCGGCTGGCATGATTCCGGCTTTACCGCAGGGACTCTGACGCGCACGCATGCCGAATTCTCTCAGCCGACCCCGGGCCAATCTGTTTTACGCGGCCGCCTTTGTGGGGGTGGTGATGGGGGTGTTTTCCGTCGGCTACCGGCTGGCGGGGTGGTCGTGGGGGGACTCGTTTTACATGGTGGTCATCACGGCGTTCAGCGTGGGCTTTGGAGAGGTCCACCCGGTGACCGAGCCGTGGCTGCGCGCGTGGACGATGGCGCTGATCGTCCTTGGCTGCACGGGCATCATTTTCATCACGGGCACGCTGGTGCAGTGGCTGACGGAGGCACAAATACAACGCGCACTGGGAGGAAAACGCATGGAAAACGAAATCGAGAAACTGAGGAACCACACCATCATTTGCGGCTTTGGCCGGATCGGCCGGATGATCGCAAGCCAGCTGGAGCAGGGGGGCATTCCATTCATCATCCTGGACCAGGCTCCGGACCGCGTGGCCGAGGCTCGCGAGGCCGGGTGGCTGACGCTGCAGGGCGAGGCGACGGACGAGGCCGTGCTGACGGCGGCTGGCATCACGCGGGCGCGCGTCCTGGCCACGGTGCTTCCGAATGACGCGGCGAACGTTTTCATCACGCTCAGTGCGCGGAATATGAACCCGGGCATCCAGATCATCGCCCGCGGGGAGGTGCCGTCGACGGAGCGAAAGCTGCTGCAGGCCGGTGCCAGCCGGGTGGTGCTGCCGGCGCACATCGGCGCGGACCGGATTGCCCATTTGATCCTGCATCCGAATGCGCGCGAGCTGCTGGGCGGCCAGACGAAGTCGAGTGTGGACTTCGAGCACCACCTCAGCGAACTCGGGCTGGACATGGAGGAGATCGAGATCGGCCCGGCCTCGCCCTGGGTGCACCGGCGCGTGGGGGACGTGGAAAAGGAAGCGGCCGGGCGCCTGCTGGCAGTGGCGATCCTGGGGAAGGAGGGAACCACGGACCTCAACCCGAGCCCCGGCACCACGCTGCTGCCAGGTGACGCGCTGGTGGTGATGAGACGGGGAGGCCGGGCGTGAGGCGAATCGCGCTCTGCGGTTTTTGCGGGCCTTTGCCCTTCCGCAGGCGCTACCCCGCCTGAAACCGGATGTCCTTGATGGCTGCCGCGCCGAAGCGTTCCTGGAGGCGGGTGAGGATGTCTTTTTTCGCCCGGTCCAGGCTGTAGAGGATGGCTGGCTGGGTGACGGCGATGGAGAGGATTTTGAATTTACTCAGCTTCAGCGGGCGCGAGTGGGCGGCGGTGAAGGGGCCGACGATCTCGGCCCAGGCGGAGGCGATTTCCTCCTCCCGGAAGCGGGCGGCGAAGCCCAACTTCTCCATGATGCCGGGCAGGAGGTCGCCGACGGGCCGCTGGTTCGCGCCGACGGGGCGCTCCTCGGGCAGGCCGCGCCAGTCGTTGAGGAGAAAGCGGCGGCTGCGGAAGAGGCGCTTGCGTTTTTCCGCCGGGGTGAGGGGGCGGCCGGGATCGTAGAGGGGATCGCTTTTGTCAGCGCCCTCTTTTCTGTCGTCCTCGTCGGCGGCCATGGCGGGGCGGGGTGAAATCAGGCGCGCAGGGCCTGCTCCGTGACGTCTGCGGTGAGGGCGAGGGCGTCCTCGCTGTGGGCGGTGGAGAGGAAGCCTGCCTCGAAGGGGCTGGGGGCAAAGTAGACGCCCAGCTCCAGGGCACGGTGGAAGTAGCGCTTGAAGGCGGCGCGGTCCTGGGTCATGGCGTCATCCAGGTTTTTCACCGGCTGCTCTGTGAAGAAGAGGCAGAACATGCTGCCGATACGGTTGAAGGTGTAGTTTTTTCCCGTCTTCGCCAGGGCGGAGCGGACGTTCGCCTCGAATTTGGCCCCCAGATTTTCCAGCTGCTGCCAGCCGCGGATGCGGTCGAGTTCCTTGAGCTGGGCGAGGCCCACGGCCATCGCGAGCGGGTTTCCGCTGAGGGTGCCGGCCTGGTAGACTGGGCCGTCCGGGGCCAGGTGGTCCATGATCTCCGCCCGCCCGCCAAAGGCGCCGACGGGGAGGCCGCCGCCGATGACCTTGCCCATGCAGGTGAGGTCCGCCGTGATGCCGAACAGCTCCTGGCAGCCGCCGCGTGCGACGCGGAAGCCGGTCATGACTTCGTCAAAGATGAGGACGGTGCCGTGCTTCGCCGTGAGGTCGCGCAGCAGCTGGAGGTAGCCGGGCTCGGGCAGGTAGAGGCCGGCATTGGCCGGCACGGGCTCGATGATGACGGCGGCGATCTCGTCGCCTTGGGCGGCAAAAAGTTGCGTGAGGGCTTCGGGATCGTTGTAGGGCAGGACGGTCGTCAGCGCGGCCAGAGCGGCGGGCACTCCGGCGCTGTCCGGCCGGCCGTGGGTGAGGGCGCCGCTGCCGGCGGAGACGAGCAGGGAATCCACGTGGCCGTGGTAGCAGCCGGCGAATTTCACGATGCGGTCGCGTCCGGTGAACCCGCGGGCGAGCCTGATGGCGCTCATGGTGGCCTCGGTCCCGCTGTTGACCATGCGGACCTTTTCCACCCCGGGCACCCAGGTGCAGATGAGGCGGGCCATTTCCACCTCCCACGGGTTTGGAATGCCAAAGCTCAGGCCGTCCTTGGCCGCATTGTGAACGGCGTGGATCAGGATGTCCGGCGCATGCCCCAGGATGGCGGGACCCCAGGTGCCGACGTAGTCGATGAGCTGGCGGTCATCCACGTCCCAGATGTAGCAGCCCTTGGCGCGGCGGACAAAGAACGGGTCGCCATCCACATTGCGGAAGGCGCGGACAGGGGAGTTCACGCCTCCCGGGATGTGGCGTTTGGCGAGGGTGAAAAGGCTGGAGGAAAGGGACATGATGGAAGACGGCAAACAAGACGAATCCGGGGAGGATGCAAGGGAATGCGGGGGGGAATTCGGAGGGGGGAATGCGGATTGGTTGGGGCACGGGTGCGGGGGCGCGCTTGGGGTGGCGGGCTTGGGGCGCGGAGGTCAACCGCGAATGAACGCGAAGTAACACGAATTTGGGGAGGCAGGAAATGGGCGGGGGGAGTCGGGCTGACGACGGTGGCGGGTCTTTGATTGGAATGGTCTCTCAGCGGCGTGAAAATTTTCATGTTCCGCGAGGTGCGTCTGAGGCACCAACGGAGAAGCGAGGCGGTGTCGGCGGTGGGCGTCGCGAGGTCGTGAGGTCGAGCAGGAATGGCCGGCTGCCGTGATCACGGAACGTCTGCTGCGGGGATGGTTGGACGAGAATCTTAACTGGAATTCTCTCGACAGTTTATCCGTCAGCAGGGAGCATTCGGACGACCATGAAGCGACCAGTCCAATGCGAGGATCGACAGACGCGTCACTCTGAGGAGTCCGGTGCGGAAATTTCGCACGCTGGATTCTGCGAGGGGGATGCCGGGCGAGTGGGGCGGGCTGCCGGAATCGCGCAGCCAACGAGCCTGATGCCGGCGGGGCTCTGCGTTCTGACGATCATCTGGTCTCTCTGCCTGCTGGCTTGCGGTCCCCATGCGAAACCCCTAGCGAAAGAGGTGGCATGGACGCCGCCGAAATTCGCCAAGGTTGTCGGCTATCGATTCGAGATTCCACCAGAACAGGATGGAGATGGTCATTTTTCGCTGATCCGGCATGGGAAGATTGAGGCGGACCAACTGTCCTGGATTCAACGGGGCAGCGCCGAATTGACCGGAGACCAGACTGCCAGACTCACCGGAGCCCTGGTCTCCAAGGACCGTTATGGGCCCGTTGCCTGCTACCTCCCGCATCACATTTTTGTGTTCTATGCCGGGGATGGGTTGCCGGTTGCGGCAATTGAAGTTTGTTTCATGTGCCGAGCAGTTCAAACCTTTCCAGACAGGCCTCAGGCTTTGGGCTGCTATCAGGATCTCGTATGCCTCGCCAAGCTGACAAATGAACTTGGCCTTTGGCAAGACAAGGAGACCGCCGCCCAGTGGATCGCCGCGCATCAAGCTCACCTGAGGGGAGAATGAGAACGAAAACCCAACCAAAGGTCCCACGGTGTTCCGGTTGTGCGGACCACTTTTCGCGTGCGCACAGGCTCGGGGAGCAGCCTACCTGCGGCGGCTGGATTTGGCGGTGGCCATGAGGGTGAGGATGAAGGCGAAGCCGGCGAGGGGGAGGAGGGCGGCGCCGAGGGCGTAGCAGAGGCGGGGATTGGCTGCGGGGGCGAAGGCGGGGACGAGGAAGGCGGCGACGGCGAGGATGATGAGGAGGAAGCCGAGGAGGACGCCGGGATTCAACTGGCGGCGGGGCGGGAAGGCGGCGACGGCGGGAAAGGGGGAATCGGCGGCGGGCGGAGGCGCGGGTTTTCCCGGCAGGGGGATGGTGGAGGCGGTGGGGGAGATTTCCTGGGCAAGGCGGCGGGCGCTGAGCCAGAAGGCTTCCTCGTGGGTGAGGCCCTTGGCCATCCAGCCAGGGAGGCTGGTGAGGAGCCGGGTCTCGAGGGCGGCGAGGGCGGCGTCGTCGAGCCCGGCGCTGTCGCGGAGGCTGGCGCGCCAGGTGATGAGGGCAGCGGCTAGGTCGAAAGGCATGGAGAAGATGGTGAATGCGGATTTCGGAATGCGGAATGCGGATTTTGGGCAGGGGGGCGCGGTTTTGCTGGGGGAGGGATTGGGGGTGGAGGCTTTTCGGAAATTGCTGATTTTGGATTGTTGATTGTTGATTGCTAATTGCTAGTTTTTCTGAGGTGTGGGCGCGGGTTGAGGGGTGGCGTGTAAACTATAATAGCCGATAGCCGATAACTGATAACTGATAACCATCCCCCGCCACTCAGAGATCGAGGGCGAACTCGGGCTGGTGGAGGGGGAGGTGGATGGCTGGGCGTGGGGCTGGACGTTGGGGCGGGGTGGGGTCGGGGATGGCGAAGAGTTCGGTGGGGATGTCCTGGCTGGCGATGTGGAGGTGGATGGCGGGGTGGCCGGCGGTGGCGAGGTGGTGGTTGAGGACTTTGAGGGCGAGGGCGGGGGAATTGCAGTCGCGGCTGAGGTGGCCGAGGATGACGCGGCGGAGGCGGGGGGTGGCAATGGCGGCGACGAATTCGGCGGTCTGGTCGTTGGAAAGGTGTCCGTGGCGGCTGGAGATGCGCTGTTTGGTGGACCAGGGGCGCTTGACGTCGGCGGCGAGGAGGTCCGGGCAGTAGTTGGCCTCGATGAAGAGGGCGTCAAGGTCGGTGAGGCGCTGGTAAAGGACGGGGGTGGGGTGGCCGAGGTCGCTGACGATGCCAAGACGGCGGCGTCCATCGGTGAGGAGGAAGCCGATGGGATCGACGGCGTCGTGGGGGACGGGGAAGGTGTCGATGTGGAAGCCGGCGGCCTGAAAGGAGGAGCCGGTCTCGACGAGGCACCAGCGTGGCTTTTCTTTGAAGTGGGGGGCAAGGATCTGGCGGGTGTGGGGATTGCAGTAAACGGGGAGGTCGAGGGTGCGGAGGAGGACGTCGAGGCCGCGGGTGTGGTCGCCGTGCTCGTGGGTGAGGAGGACGCCCTGGAGGGAGTCCGGCCGTATGCCGAGGGCGTCGAGCCGGCGGCGCAGCTGGAGTGCGGAGAGCCCGGCGTCCACAAGCAGGGCGCCGTGCTCTCCGGTGATGACGGTGCTGTTGCCCGCGCTGCCGCTGCCGAGGATGGAAAAATGCACAAGTCGAGGATGGCGGGGGAGCGGGGAAATGCAAATTTTCGGCCCCTGGACTTTTTCCGGCGGTGGGGCAGGGTGGGGTGTGGCATTCATGCGCATGACAGTCTCTCTGGCGGTGGTGGGCCTGGTGGGAGCCGTCGGCATGGCGGGTCTCGGCTGGCTGAAGGGGGAGGTGTCTGACAAGGCGCGGGAGCTGGTGGCGCGTGAGCTGTCGAAGGAGGGGATGACGGCGACGATCGACGAGATCTCCCTGGATGTGGCGGCGGGGCCGGTGGCGCGGGGGATCCGGCTCTACAAGGGGCCTGGGCACAATGAGCTGCTGGCGGTGGTGGACCAGCTGGTGCTGGAGGTGGACCTGGCGAAGGCGTGGAGGAAGGAGCAGTTTCTGCGCAGTCTGGAGCTGCGCAATGCGACGCTGATCCTGCCGATGGACCCGGGGGATGCGAAGTCGAGGCGGATTGAGTTCAAGAATTTCAATGCGAAGGTGGTGCTGGCGGGCGAGCGGCTGGAGGTGAGGCGGGCGGAGGGTGACTTCTACGGGCTGCACCTGAGCGGGCAGGCGCGGTTGCTGCTGCCGTCGGGGAAAAAGAAGAAGGACGTGCCGAAGACGCCGCGGCCGAGCCGGCTGGAGCAGCTGGAGGAGAAGAAGGAGGATGTGTACGAAGTGGTGCGCATTTTGAAGCGGCTGAAATTTGAAGGGCGGGAGCGGCCGCAGCTGGAGGTGAGTGTGGAGGGGGACCTGGACCACCCGGAGGAGCTGAAGGCATCCCTGAAGGTGGCAGGGCACAAGGTGCGGTACCGGAACTATGCGGCGGAGGACCTGGCGCTGGAGGCGGAGTATGAGGCGGGGGAGGCGCGGCTGAAGACGCTGCGCATCCGTGACAAGTCTGGTGAGCTGCGGGGGGATGCGCGGTGGAAGCGGGGGGAAAAGGAGGTGCCCTTCAGTGTGAAGTCGACGGCGGATGTGCCGGGGCTGCTGCGGGAAATCCTGCACGAGCCGGCGCTGCGGGAGGCGGTCTTTTACGAGGCTCCGGGTTTGACGGCGGAGGGGGTGTATCTGCTGGGGCGGGAGGCTCCTGCGGCGGGGATGCCGGTGCGGGTGACGGGCCGGGTGGAGGCGGGGAAATTCAACACGCACGGGGTGGTGTTCGAGGGGGCGCAGGCGGATTTTTTCCTGAACGGGGAGGACTTTTTTGTGCGTGATGTGGTGCTCTCCCACCGGAGCGGGGCGCTCTCCGGCCAGGTGATGCGGCACGGGACGGACTGCCGCTACCAGGCCCAGCTGCGGATGGATCCCTCGGTCTTTGCGCCGTTCATGACGGGGGCGGGGACGAGGGCGATGCTGGAGAAATTTGGACTGGGGGAGGGGACGACGTTCAGGATCGGTGCGCAGGGGAAGGGGCGGAGTTTTTCCTCGGCGAACTGGGGGCACGGGTTTGAGGCGGACTTCCGCTCGTTCAAGTACCAGGGGTCTGAGGTGAAGCGGCTGGAGGTGGTGGGGACGCTGGTGGACGGGGTTGCGAATTTCTCCCGGGTGGCGCTGCAGCGGCCGGAGGGTGAGGCGTCGGCCACGCTGGTGCGGATCGACACGAACAAGGGGCTGCTGGAAATGCGGGGGCTGCAGGCGCACGTGTTCCCGGTGCCGATCCTGGAGTGGTTCAATGCAGGGCTGGCGCGGGAGGTGGCGAAGTATGCCTTCCGCGAGCCGCCGACGGTGGGTTTCTCCGGGGTGATCGGGCTGAAGAACGCGGCGCAGAATGACTTTGGGATCGACGTGAGGACGAGCGGGCTGACGGACTACAGCCTGACGGGCACGAAGCTGTCGCTGGTGGATGCGGGGGGGAAGCTGCAGGTGAACGGGGTGATGATGAAGGCGGACCTGGGCGGGAAGATCAAGGAGGGGTTTGAGTACCAGAGTGCGGAATTCACCGCGCCGCCGGTGTGGCGGCTGACGGGCGTCTTTGACACGTGGTGGGCGGACGGGGATGCGAGTGACTACACGGTGAAGGTGGCGACGAGCGGGCAGACGAACTACAGCTTTGCCGGAAAACAGCTGCCGCTGAACGGGTTGCTGTGCACGGTGCATGCGCATGCGGGCCGGGTGGACATCACGGACACGACGGCGGGGCTGCTGGGCGGCGGGATGACGGTGGCGGCGCAGGTGGACCAGCACGATGTGACGGCGGCGGTGCAGCTGGACCGGGTTTCCTTCGGCAGCCTGGCGGCGGTCTACGAGCCGGACTACAAGACGGTGGGGGAACTGTCGGGCGGGTTCAGCTTCAGCCTGCGGGAGGGGCCGGACGGGGGCCGGCTGCCGATGCGGGGGCAGGGGCGGGCGACGATCAAGGACGGAAACATCTTTGCCCTGCCGATGCTGGGGCCGCTCTCCGGGGTGGTGTCGGCAGTGCTGCCGGGATCCCAGAAGGCCTACAGCGTGGCACGGCAGGCGGGTTGGAGCTTCACGGTGCAGGACGGGATGATCGCGACGAAGGACTTTGAGGCGACTTCGAATGCCTTTGTCCTGAAAGGTGAAGGAAGCGTGAACTATGACACGGGCAAGGTGGACCTGACGGCGCGGATGAACGTGCGGGGGCCGACGGGCATCCTGCTTTTCCCGGTGAGCAAGCTGCTGGAGTACTCCGCGACGGGCACGCTGCATGATCCGGGCTGGCACCCAAAGCTGCTGCCTATTTTGAAATAGCAGGCGGGTGCCGGGAAATTAGAGGCGCTGTGGTTGACTGGCTGCACGACCGGGCGGAAGGATCCGGGTTCCACTGCTCATGACACCCTGCCGCCTGTTCTCCATTTCCCGATGCCTGACTCCCGTGCTCGCCAGCGTGCTGCTGGCGGGATGCGACAACAAGCCGGCTGCCTCGACGCGTGATGTGCCGGTGTCCCCCTCCGGGTCGAGCGCTCTGGTGGCTCCGGCGGTGGACCCGGCCACGCAGGTGCCGGCGGGGATGGTGTGGGTGCCGGGCGGCACATTCCACATGGGGTCCACGCGCCGGCCGCTGGAAGGGCCTGTGCACACGGTGACCGTGGACGGCTTTTACATGGACGGGACCGAGGTGACGAATGTGCAGTTTGGCGCGTTTGTTTCGGCCACCGGCTACGTGACGACGGCGGAAAAAAGCCCGACGCCGGACACGCTGCCTGGGGTGAGCCCGGCGGAATTTCAAAAGCTGGTGGACGACGGGATGATCGCGCCGGGAGCGAACAACTTCCGCCCGACGCAGGGGGCGGTGGACCTGAATGACGAGCTGCAATGGTGGGAGTACAAGAAGGGGGCGGACTGGCGCCACCCGAACGGAGCGGGCAGCAGCATCAGCGGGCATGAAACGGACCCGGTGGTGTGCGTGAGCTGGCTGGATGCGGCGGCGTATGCGAAGTGGGCGGGCAAGCGCCTGCCGACGGAGGCGGAGTGGGAGTTCGCCGCGCGCGGGGGAAAGGAGGACCAGCTTTTCATCTGGGGCAGTGAGTTTACGCCGGGCGGAAAATGGATGGCCAACACGTGGCAGGGTGAGTTTCCCTGGAAGGTGGCGGCGGATGACGGCTTTCCCAGTCTGGCCCCGGCTAAGTCCTACCCGGCCAACGGCTACGGGCTCTATGACATGGCTGGCAATGTCTGGGAGTGGACGGCGGACTGGTTTCACCCGGGCTACTACGGGGCGAGCCCGGCGAAAAATCCGCAGGGGCCGGATGTGGGCTTTGACCCGGACCAGCCGGAGGGCGTGCAGACAAAGATCATCCGCGGCGGCTCCTGGCTGTGCAATGACTGCTACTGCGAGGGCTACCGCCCGGCGGCGCGGATGAAGACGACGCCGGACACGTCGTCGAATCATGCGGGATTCCGCTGCGTGAAGTCGCCTGCGAAAAAGCAGGGTGCGTAAGACGTTTGTAAAGCCGGTTGCGAAGTCGTGGCGATGGAGCCACGTGTTCCGGCATGAATGCGAAATCCACTCTTTTGACCGGACTGCTGGTGCTGCTGGCGGCGCAAATTTCCCCCGCTGCCGGGCTGTCTGATGAGGCGCTGCTGGCCTTTGTGAAGGAGCGGGCCACGAAGGCGGAGCGCGTGACGGGAAAAGCGGCGGCGATGGACCCAAGGACTGCGCTCTTGTGCGCGAAACCGGCTCCCAAGCCCGTCTCTGAGGACCCGCACTGGAATGCGTTGATCCACGTCTGGACGAATGAAGGAGCGACCGGGCCGGTGTGGGACCCGCCTGCGACGTTTCCCGAAGGGGCGATGCTGGTGAAGGAAAAGCTGAACCAAAAGCAGGACGGGGCGGAGCTTTTCACCGGCATGGTGAAGCGGGAGAAGGGGTACAATCCGGAGGGTGGCGATTGGGAGTACTTCCTGGTGGACGGGGCGGCGGAAAAGGTGACGGATCGGGGCCTGCTCAAGAACTGCATCGACTGCCATGCGAAATACAAGGAGCAGGATTTCGTGACGAAGGAATACACCTGTCGCAGCCTGGGAAACTCGGCTGTGCACCAGATGGGAGGCGGGTCCGTCATTCTGCACGCCTGCCGGGCCACCGTGACGGGGGAGAAGCTGCGCTATGAACCGCAGCCGCACAAAAACACGCTGGGCTTCTGGGTGAACCAGGCGGACTGGGCGGCGTGGTCTCTGGAAATCGACAAGCCGGGGACCTTTGAGGTGGAGATCACCCAGGGCTGCGGCACCGGCCACGGTGGCAGCGAGGTGGAACTGACGCTGGAGGCCGCAAAGGACGGCAAGCCGCAGACGATCCCGTTCGTGGTGGAGGATACGGGCGGCTTCCAGAACTGGAAGAAGCGGGTGATCGGCCGCGTGACGGTGGAAAAGGGCGGCAGCTACACCCTCTCAGTGAAGCCGAAGATGAAGAAGGGCGGCGCGGTGATGGACCTGCAGCGGGTGAAGCTGGCGCCGGTGAAGGGATAAGGCATCCCTCTGCGGCTGTGGAGGATTTTTACCGCTCGCTGCCCTGGCTTGAGAACCCGGAGGAGAAGGGCTGACGGCGTCTGCGTGCGGAGGCCAGGCTCGCTGCGGTGGCGAGGAGAAACAGGCTGGATGGCTCGGGGACGATGGTTGCGGTGGTGAGAGCGCCATTTCTTTCCCAGTCGGGCTGTCCGACGAAAACCCCGAGGAAGCTGCCGTTGCTGGAGGCTCTGACCGTGGTCTGGGTGGCGGTGGAGAGGGCCCAGTCCGAGGTGGCTGCGGGGAGGAAATTCGGAGTCGTGATGGCGGAGGAGGGGAGGATGAACCTTGCGTAGATGAACGGGAGATCAGGATCGGGAGTCAAGGCAGGTCCGGAAGGGGGGAAGCAGATGAACCGGAGGAACCGCGCGGTGCCGTCATTGCGAAGTTGAACATCGAGCGCGCTGCCGGTGACGAGGGCTGGGCCGCCGGGGGCTGCGATGAGGGCGCTGCAGGGGACGAGCCAGCCGGTGGTCGAGCCGTCGACGGTGCGCTGAGTACCTGCAGGGCGGCCGTCGTAGGAAATGCTGATTTGGAAATCATCGGGCCAGACGTCGCCAATCTGAGTCTGCCAGGTCCCGCCGAGGGTGATGGTGGCCGCCTTTCCCCAGCCGGCGGTGAGGGTGAGGACGAGGAGGGGTATGAGGATCTGGAGCAGGCGTTTCAAGGTGAAACAGTCTGTTCCAAATCCAAGACCAAAGGCAAGTTGGAAATCCAGCGATTTCCACTACCAACGTCAGTCCTCGTCCCGCTGGAAGAGGTATTTGAGGTCGTCGAGGCGGAGGTTCTTGGTGAAGGATTCTTCGCCGAGGACGCCGGTGACGAGGGCCTGCTTCTGCTGCTGGAGAAGGCGGATTTTTTCCTCGATGGTGTTTCGCGCGAGGAGGCGGTAGGCGATGACGGGGTTCGTCTGGCCGATGCGGTGGGTCCGGTCGATGGCCTGGTTCTCCACGGCGGGGTTCCACCACGGGTCGTAGAGGACGACGTAGCTGGCGGCGGTGAGGTTCAAGCCGCTGCCGCCCGCCTTGAGGCTGAGGAGGAAGACGGCGGGATCCGGCGACTCCTGGAACCCGGAGACGACCTCCTGGCGGTTCTGGGTCTGACCGGTGAGGAGGAAGTAGGGGCGCTTTTCCTCGATGAGCCGGTTCTTGATGATGTCCAGCATGGAGGTGAACTGGGAGAAGACGAGGACCTTGTGCCCCTCCTCCTTGAGCTGGTCGAGGAGGTAGAAGAGGGCCTGCATCTTGGCGCTGTCGGCCTCGGCGTGCTTGGAATCCAGGAGGGCCGGGTGGCAGCAGATCTGGCGCAGGCGCATGAGGCCCTGGAGGACGACGAAGGAGTTTTTCCGCAGAGCCTCGTCGGTCTGGAAACCGAGGAGGATGTTCTGGATGCGTTCGAGTTCGGCGCGGTAGAGTTCCTCCTGGTCGGACTCCATCTTGCAGAAGACGTCCTCTTCCGTGCGGGGCGGGAGGTCGAGGGCGACCTGGTTTTTTGTCCGGCGGAGCAGGAACGGGCGGAGGCGCGCGCCGAGACGGACGTGGGCGTCGGGGTCCTTGCGGCGGTCAAAGCGGTCGGTGAAGTATTTGCGGTTCCCCAAGACGCCGGGCATGGCGTAGGCCATGAGGGACCAGATGTCGAGGAGGCGGTTCTCGATGGGGGTGCCGGTGAGGACGAGCCGGTTGTCCGCACGCACATCGCGGGCGGCGCGGCTGGCCTGGCTGTCGGGGTTTTTGATCTGCTGGCCCTCGTCGAGGATCATGGCCAGCCAGGGGATGGTCTTGAGCTTCTCGTGGTTCACGCGCAGCTGGGCGTAGTTGAGCACGAGGACGTCGATGTGGTCGCGCACGTGTTCGATGTCCAGTTCGTCCTTGTTGCGAATGACCTGCACGCGCAGGTGGGAGGCGAATTTTTTCACCTCGCCGGCCCAGACGTCGAGCACGGACTTCGGGCAGACGACGAGGGTGGGGGCGGGGGACTCGGATTTTGACCGGAGCCAGAGCATCCAGCAGAGCGACTGGACGGTTTTTCCGAGACCCATGTCGTCGGCGAGGATGCCGCCGAAGTTGTTGGTGGCGAGGTAGGCGAGGAAGTGGAAGCCGTCGATCTGGTAGGGGCGCAGGGTGGCCTTCAGCTCCTCCGGCGGGGCGGGGCGGACGCTGAGCTGGAGGGCGGTGGCGCGGTGGCAGAGGTTTTCCCAGGTGTTGGGGTCAAAGATGTCGCGCGCGGCGGGATCACTGAGCTGAAGGACGTGCATCCGGTGCGTTTCACCGGAAAGGTCGAACACATCCAGCCCGAGGTGGGCGACGGCCTCGGCCTGGCCGGCCTGGAGGGCCATCTCGAGCCGGCGCCAGCCGCCGTCCCTCATGCGGACGTAGCCGCCCTTGGCCTCGACGAGGGCGCGGAGTTCCTCCGGGCTGAGGTCGAGCCCCTCCACTTCGAGGATGACCTTCAGATCAAACCAGTCCGGGGAGCCGGGCTCGTTTTTCACCTCGAAGCGGACGGAGGCGCGCAGCGGGTCGTCCATGATGGTGGCCAGGAGGCCCTCCATGGACGAGGTGATGCCGGCGGGCAATGCGGCGGCCCAGTCGTGGAATTTGGACGGGAAGTTTTTGGTGAGCTTCGTGCGGAAGCGGCGGTTGAGCGGATCCCAGATGAGGGCGAGTTCGTCGAGGAGGGAGGGGAAATGGCGGAGTGCGGCGCGGTCGAAGCGGACGAGCTGTCCGTGGCCCTGGGGCGCCTCCGCAGTCACCGTCCAGGCGCCGTCGAAGACCTCCGAGCGCTGGCCACCGGCATCGGCGGCGGCGACTTCGGCGTAGAGAAACTCGGCTTCGGCGTTGCTCTTTTTTTCGCTGAGCTTCAGGGAAATGACCACGGACATGGGCGCGTCCGTCACGCGGGCGGCCAGGCGCTCCGGCAGGGTGGCGCCGAGGCGGAGGATGAAGTCAACGCCCTGGCTGGTCTCCACGACTTCGCGCGGCAGTTCGTAGCGGGGGTCTATCTCGTGGGTGTGCAGCCAGTCGGCCGGGCCGGGGAAAACGAGGTCGTCTGTGAGGTAAAGGACGGGACGGGCGGGCAGGACGGTCAGGCTGTGGGAGACGGGCTCTCCGCCGGCGGTGACGAGCTGGAGGGCGTAGTCCGAGCCGTCTGAATCCACGCAGGTCCAGCGCAGGGGGGCATCCGCGTGACGGAGTGGCACCTCGTCCAGTGAGACGAGGCGGGTGGCGACGCCCGGCTGGTTGAGGAGGCGGGCGAGGAAGCGGCGGTTGCCCTGATCGGCCAGGCGGAGGTCGTGAGCCTCGGTGTATTTCCAGTGCTCGCGAAGCTCGGCCCAGAGCAACTCCGAGGAGGCGTCCATGCGGATGGCGCCGTGGTCGTGGCGTTCGCGCAGGGCGAGGAAATCGAGAGCAGTCCACTTGTCATCCAGCCCGTGGCGGCGCAGCTGGGGCTTCGCCTCGCGCGGGGTGATCTGGAGGCGGAATTCGTAGTCCTCCGCGAGCAGTGCGTCCGTGTCCTCAAAGGCGAGCTGGGAGGTGCGCGAGCGCCAGAGTTTGAGGTCGCCCTCACGTTCCCAGGCGCGGAATTTCGCGCGAGTGGCGTCGAGGTCGGTGATGACGTTGAGGAAGGCGGGATAGATGAGCCCCTTTTTCGCCATGGCGTAGGCGACGTAGTTCCAGAATTCGAGGAGATCGTCCGGAGCATCCGGCCAGAGCGTGAGCGGCTCGTAGGATTCGACCGGCCAGCGGGGATTCAGCCGGACGAGGTCGTGGTCCAGCAGCTCGGTCTTCTGCTCCCAGCGCTTGTAGCGGCTTTCGATTTTCGCCACGTAGTCAGACTCCTGCGCGGTGAGGCGGCGCTCGATTTTTTCCTCGATGACCTCCTCCAAGCTTTTGTCATCCACGCGGCCGGGGTTTTCCGGGAGTTCCCCCGACCGTTCGAGCCACTCCGACATGGCCGCAGCCTGGTGCTCGCACTTCAGGTCCTTGCAGGAGCACTCGCCATTCCAGCGCTCGTCGTCAGCGCGCAAATGCACGATGTATGAGATCCCACCGCCCCGCACCCGGGCCTGGAAGGCCTGGTAGGTGCCGAAAATTTCCTTCACCCCTCCGGAGCGGCGCAGGCTGGCCCCCTCGTCCTGGAGGTCGCTGTTGAATGTGTGGAGGAAACTAAGGGCCGCCTTCTCTGCGTTCATCGTAAAATAGTTGGGAAAAATGAGGGCGGCACCGGCCGCAAACGCGCACCTTAGCACTCAAAGCGCCAAACGCCAGCAAGTGACGCGAAAAATTGCGTTGTTGCCTGTGATTGATTGTTATGGTAATTATAAGTGTGCAGGAAAACCGCTATCGTTACCTCGATTCCTACGGCCAGCCGAAAGGTCCGTTCTGGCTGGCGCAGATGCGCGTGCTCTGGAAGGCAGGGCAGGTGCCGTTCGGCACGGACATCGCGCGGGTGGGGACGGAGGAATGGCTGCCGTCGGATCATTTTCCTGAGATTACAGGACAGGGATCCCAGCTGTCGACCGAGGGAAGCCGGCGTGAAAGACGGCTGGCGGGAAAGTCCGATCCGATCCGGCTCTCCGTGTGGCTGCTCCTGCTGCTGCTCGCCTGGGGGGTGCACCGGCTGACGCAGTGGACCCCCGAGCCGGAGCCGCGCGTGGTCATCAAGGCGGGCGGAAAAGTGGCGAAGCCGAAGGGGGAGTGATGAGGCCCGCAACCGGGAGGCTCAATCCACGTAGAGAAACTCGCTGCTGTTGAGCAGGACGTGGCAATAGTCAGCCAGGGCGGTGATTTCGTCGTCGCGGGTGTCGGGGGGAGGGGGCATTTCCAGATTTCTCCCGGAAGGCGAGGCATCGGCGAGGGGGCCGGCGGAGCCGTCGAAGCGCCAGTAGCCGATGACGCCCTCGGGCTGGAGGGGATTTACGCAGAGGAGCTGGTCCGGTGCCAGGGAGCGGGCGGTGAGGCGGACCTCGCCGATGAGGCCGTCCCAGACGTTGCTGCGCTGGTCATCGCCACGGGAGCCGAGGGTGACGGGCTGTTCTGCGGCCACGGGCACGGTGGAAATGGGCACGCTGATGGTGGTCTCGACGGGTTTGGCATCGTCGTCAGCCATGTCCTTCAGGGTGAAATGGACCTGGCCTGGCTGGAAGGAAATGGCGATGAAATACGGGCGCTCCAGCGGCACTTGGAGCTTCGAGTCGACCGCCAAATAGAAAGGCTGGCCGTTTTCTCCCGTGCCGCAGAGCTGGAGCAGGGCGGCTCCGGGCGTGAAGGCGGATTTTTCCCCGGCCACGCCGAGGGCCCAGCCGGGCTGCTTCTGGTCGCCATTCCACCGGGAGGCGATGGTGCGGAGGCTGCGCTCCGGCCCGCGGGACTTGAGCCAGACGACCGACTCAATGGTGAAGCCATCCGGCATGGCGGGTGCGGATTTCATTTCGGGGAAGAGGCGCTTTTTGGCCAGATCCGCCGTGACGGCAAAGCAGGTGCCGTGGGCGGGCAGGTCGCGGCTCTCGACAAAGGCTGACTCGGGCACGACGGGCTTGGCCGAGGCGTGGGCCAGCGCCTGCTGGGCGTTCAGGAAATCGATGCCGTCGGCAACCTCCTCCGGTGACGGCTCGCGTCCGGTGGCGCGCAGCCTGGCCTCGCGGATGAGCTGGCCCTTCAGGTCCCGGGCGCGGGGAAAGATCTCGCGGGCCATGGCCAGGGCGCGTTTCTGCATCCACTGGCCATTGATCATGAGCAGCGACTGGGTGGCCGTGGTGGTCACCTGGCGGGTGCCCACGGGGCGGAAGGCGTCCGGCTCGTCGAAGGACTGGAGCAGCGGGTCCGGGTGGTTGCGCAGCACTTTATTGTAGATCGTCCTCCTGGGGGCGTCACCGGCGACGCTGGGGCCGCCGGCGTTGAGATCCAGCTCGCCACTGGCAGCCAGGGAGGCGTCGCGGATCTGTCCGGAGGCGAGCCGGCGCACGGGCATTTTCCAGAGCAGACGGTCGAGCGGGTCGGCCAGTTTCGCGGCCTGGGAGGGCTGCGTCAGGGCGCTCTGCCGGTAGGTCGCACTCAGGACGATGAGCCGGTGCACCGGCTTCATGTGCCAGCCTCCGGCCATGAATTTGCCCGCCAGCCAGTCGATGAGCGCCGGGTGGGTGGGCCGCTCGCCGAGTTGCCCGAGGTCGTTCGGATTTCCCGCCAGCCCGTGGCCGAAGTGCTGCTGCCAGAGGCGGTTCACGAGCACCCGCGCGGTGAGCGGGTGGTCCGGGCTGGTGAGCCAGCGGGCGAGCGCGCTGCGCCGTCCGGTCGAGGTGCCGTCACCCTTCAGCGGCGCGGCTCCACCCCCGAGCACGGTGAGAAATCCGGGAGCCACGTTCTTTTTGTCCGCGCGTCCGGGAATGTCCACGGGCATGGCCTCCGGGCCCACGTCCGTGATGGTGGCAGCGGGCGGGAGCGGCGCGGGCTTCGTGGCGGAGGCGGCAGTGATCCTGTCCTTCATCTCGCGCCAGCGCGTCTTTTCCTCCGGCTTCATTTTTCCCTCGAACGAGGCCTCTCCGTCGGCCAGCTGGCGCTTGACGAGGTCCATCCACAGCACCTCACCAGGGGACCAGTTCGCCTCGCCCTTGTTCCAGACGGCTTCGATCTCCGGTGGAAATTTCTCCACCGCATCCTTCTCCGCCTTTTGTCTGAAGGGGGCCTCGAAGGCGGCGAGTTCGTCCAGCAGCGGCTGGTTCGCGGCCAGCCAGGCGTTCATTTTTTCCTGCCAGGCCTGGCGCTCCGCCGTGGTGGCTGCGGGCACGTCATCGCGCCACCGCATCCCGGCGAAGCACGCCTGGAGCTTGAAGTAGTCCTCCTGGAGGATGGGGTCGAACTTGTGATTGTGACACCGGGCGCACTGCATGCCCAGGCCGAGCACCGCGTCGCTCGTGGTGTCGGTGACTTCGTTCAGGATGTTTCCCCACTGGGTTTTTACGTCGCGGTTGTTGTACTCATAGACCCCCTGGCGGAGAAATCCGGTGGCCACGCGCGCGTCGGGCTGCTCCGGGGCCAGCTCGTCCCCGGCCAGCTGCAGGCGGATGAATTCATCGTAGGGCAGGTCGGAGTTCAGCGAGCCGATGACCCAGTCCCGGTAGCGCCAGGCGGCCGGGCGGAAGGCGTCCTGCTTGTAGCCGTCGGAGTCGGCGTAGCGGGCCAGGTCCAGCCAGAGGCGGGCCCAGTGCTCGCCATGGCGCGGGCTGGCCAGCAGTGAATCCACCAGCGCCTCATAGGCCCCAGGC
The DNA here is from genome assembly GCA_031411255.1 of bacterium. Taxonomy (GTDB): domain Bacteria; phylum Verrucomicrobiota; class Verrucomicrobiia; order Verrucomicrobiales; family V1-33; genus JANOAS01. The sequence goes on along the minus strand of JANOAS010000298.1, from coordinate 3,319 downwards.
GAGCTGTCGCCGAGGAAGCCCTCGCGCTGCGCCGGGGTGGGTGGCAGCCCGGTCAGGTCAAAACAAACGCGCCTCAGCAGCGCCTCCTTCTCCGCCTCGGGCGATGGCTCCAGCCCGGCCTGTTCCAGCTTCTCTAGGATGAAGGCGTCGATCTCATTCCTCTGCGTCCACCCCGCCTTCACCGGCGGCGGAGTGACGGGCTTCACCGGCTGAAAGCACCACCACGCCCGGTCCGCATCCGTGATTTCACTGCCCTGGCGACGCGGTGTCGTCTCGCCGGGCAGGCCGGCGGGCAGGCAAAGGAGAAGGGCTGTCAGCAGGGGCAGGCGACGCATGAGCGGGATTTTCGGGGAGAAAATGGGAATGATCAATGGGCAATGATGCTGGTTTGGGGCGGGGACAGATGCGGAGAATTGTCCAGTGGACAACCCCGCCACGCGGCGGGATGAATCGCGGAGGAGACACTCATTTTTATGCAGCCGGAGATGAAACAACGCGAGATCGGCCTGCCAGCGGCGGTGGCCGTGGTGGTGGGGAACATGGTGGGCACCGGGGTGTTCACGAGTCTGGGCTTTCAGGTGCTGGGGCTTCCGGCGGGATTTCCGATTCTGCTGCTGTGGCTGGTGGGCGGGGTGGTGGCCTTCTGCGGGGCGCTGTGCTATGCGGAGTTGGGCGCGGCGCTGCCGAGGTCGGGCGGGGAGTATCATTTGCTGGGGCGGGTGTGGCATCCGCTGGCGGGGTTTTTGGCAGGGTGGCTGTCGGTCACGGTGGGGTTCGCAGCCCCGGTGGCGCTGGCGTGCGCGGCGTTTGGGAAATACCTGGCCGGGAGTGTGGCGGGGGAGATTTCTCCGGTGGTGGCCGGACTGGGGCTGCTGGCGGTGGCCACGGCGGTGCAGCTGGTGAGCCCCGGCGTGTCCGGCCGGTTCCAGGCGGTGGCGACCACGCTGAAGGTGGCGCTGGTCCTCGTGCTCATCGTGGCCGGGCTGGCGGCTCCGGCGGCGGGTACGGTTTCCTTTTTCCCCGTGGCCGGGGATGGCGCCCGCCTCCTCTCGGCGGACTTTGCGGTGTCGCTCTTTTTTGTTTCCTACAGCTACTCCGGGTGGAATGCGGCGGTCTACATCGCCGGGGAGATGAAGGATGCGGGCCGCGTGCTGCCGCGGGCGCTGCTCCTGGGCACGGCGGTGGTGGCGGCGCTCTACGTGGCGGTGAATGCCGCCTTTCTCCACAGCACGCCGGTGGCCCTGCTGGCGGGGAAGCCTGAGGTCGGCCTCGTGGCGGCGCAGCAGATCTTTGGCCAGGCGGGCGGTCGCACGATGGGGCTTCTCATTTCCGCCGGGCTCGTCTCCGCCGTGAGCGCCATGATGTGGGCCGGCCCGCGCGTGGGCATGGCCATGGGCGAGGACGTGCGCGTGCTCTCGTGGCTGGGGAAAAAATCGCGCGCCGGAGTCCCTGTCGTGGCCGTGCTGGTTCAGGCAGTCATCGCAGCGGCGCTGCTCGTCTGGGGGACGTTTGAAAAAGTCCTCGTTTACATCGAATTCACCCTCGCCCTGTCCGCCTTCCTCACCGTGGCCGGTGTCATCCGCCTGCGCCGGCGCGAACCCGCGCTGGCCCGGCCCTTCCGCGTGCCAGGCTGGCCGGTCACACCCTGGATCTTCCTCGGCTTCACTCTCTACGCCATGATCCGCGTCGCCCTCGCCCGCCCACTGGAGACCAGCCTCGGCCTGGCCACCGTGGCGGTAGGCGCGGTGGTGTGGTGGGCGGGGCGGAAAAAGGCGGCGTGAGCCGGCTTGACGCCTGCCCGGCAGCTTCAGCGGCCCTGCGGGAAATCCTGGCGACCCCGCTCCCGGCCCCGCTGCCTCCGCCGCTGGCGCGGGGGCAGATGTCAAGCTTGGGCAGGGCGTGGACGCGGTTCATCGTCTCCAGGCTGACGGTGATGACGCGGAGGAAGAGGTCCAGAGGGTACCGGGGGTTGCCCATGGTTTCGGTGGCCCGGGGGGTGGTGTCCTTCAAGATGCCGCTGGCCTTGTCCGTGGTCACGGACTGGCGCTCCCTCACCCATTCCAGGGCGGGCTTGGCCTTCACCACGTATTCGTACGCCTCCGGCGGGATGTCCCGGAGGGTGGCTCTCACGCCAGCAGCAGCCAGGCGCACAAGGAACGAGCCTTTGCCAGTCCCGCCGTGCCCCAAGCCCCCGCACCATACCCCCACCCACGGGGCGAACCACCCGGCAGGCCGCAGCGGCCCGTCAGGTTCCCACCGCCTCCAGCCGGGGGCTTGAGAGAAACGCAGCCTGCTAGAACCCTTCCGGCAGCACCGGGTCCGGGTTCCAGGCGGAGACGGGCATTTTAAAGGAATTCAACCGGAGGCCGTCCGCGCTGCCTTCGATTTCCAGGGTTGGTGTCCCTTTGAAGGTGTCGAGCACGCGGCGGAAGCCCAGCGCGGGGACTTTCACCTCCCCCGGCCGCTCTACCTCCACGAGCGTTCCCGCTCCTCCGTCGGAGGAGTCGAAAAAGATCTGACCATTGGCCACGGTAATGGTCAGAATTTGCCCGGCCCTGGGCACCCGGCCAAAGGTGCCTTTCATCAGTTTCTCCAGTTCCGTCCTGCGAATGGTGAGTTTCATGGCTCGTACGTGGTAAAACTGCAGCGGCGCTTCGTCCAGGGTTTTCCAGAGGCGGGTTCGAAGCCAGCTGGGAACGGACTACGGCCGTTTTGCGCCCTCGCCCAGCTCAGAGCCTGTGCGCCAGATTCCGGCGTTCAACACTGAGCCAGCAAGTCATCGAGCTTCGTTGCTTTGAGGAAACGGGCGGCGGGTGTGTTGTGCGTGGCGAGTTCAGCGAAATGGGCTTCACCGCATTTGATCTTGGCGCTCTCTTTGTCGCGGAGGTCGTCCGTGAAGAGGCTGCTTTTGGTTTCGACGACGAAGTAGAGGCGTTCGGTGCCGTCCTTGTCCACGAGCACGGCCCAGTCGGGGTTGTAGGGGCCTAGAGGCGTGGGGACTTTGAACCAGCCGGGGAGCTTGGCGTAAACCTTGATGGCTTCGTTTTTCTCCAACTGCTCGGCGAAGGTGCGTTCGGTGGAGGATTGGTAGATGACCTGTTCGTGAACGCTCTTGTCGGCGTTGATCATCGTCTTGAGGTAGCCGGTGAGTTCCTCGGTCTCGAAAAGTTGTTGCGCGTAGTAGACATCTTGCATGAATAGCGATTGTGTTAATATCAGAAAAACAGCGACTTGGCCACCTCGTTGCGGCAGGCGCGCCGGTGATTGTAGAGAGACGCTGCCACCAGCATGACATGGTCGTGGAAACCCTCCTTGCGGT
>JANOAS010000297.1:0-4979 GCA_031411255.1 bacterium | reverse complement strand
CGAACTCCACCCCACCGCCCGCCTCGAACTCAAAGCCGACGAAGCCGCCCCCCTCGGCACCCTCGTCAAAGTCTGGGACGCCCTCGCCGCCGCCGGCCTCAAGGTCAACACCGACGTCCCCACCAAAATCCTCCTCAAGGCGAAGTAACCCCCCCCGCCCCGCGTGATGCCAGCCCCGGACCAGCTTGCCGACACAGCCGAAGCCGAGATTCGCGCCGCCAAAGCCGCCGCCAAAGCCCCCGAGTCCAGCCCAGCGGCGCGCCGCATTGTGGGACGTCTTCCAGAGATGGCTCGCCCACCCCGGCTTCATCGCCAAAGACGGAAACCTCAGCCTGCGCAGCTGCGTTTTAAACGAACTCACCTTCCTGCTTGGCGAGGAACAACTCCGTCCCGGCGCATGGCACCTCCTCGCCGGACTCGCCGCGAAATACCCGGAGGGCCATCCGACCGGCCTCGACGTTTCCCTCACGATCAGCACCTTTGAGCTTGCCACCGAGCCGCCAGAAGTTGGTTGCATGCTCGAACTGCTCTTCTCCCTCGCCCCCGACCCCCACACCCGCTGGGCCGTCTTCGCCGCCTACCAGAACCACCCCTCGCGCCTCCGTCCCCACGCCAAAAAGTATTCCGGCGGCCTCATCACAGACCAGGACTGCGACCACTGGCTGATCTCCCAAGGATCCGGCCAGGACGAAATCTTGGCCCCCTTGGAATCTCACCCGTGATACCCACCGGCCCTCCAGCGCCGCCATCCTCTCCACAACCGCCCCCCTGATTTCCACGCGTCCGCCCCGCCTTGATTCACCCGGCGTGCGATTCGTGATTGCATCCCGGCCCCGCCGTCCGTACGGTGGACCTCGTTATGCAGAAAAAGGGTTTGGGCAAAGGACTCGGCGCGCTGATCAGCGGGCAGTATCGCAGACCGGAAGGCGTGCCGGGCTCCATTGGGGCTCTGGTTTCTCCTGATCCGGCTGCGGGGGAAATCGTGCGCCGTGTCGCGTGGAGCGCCATCGTGCCCAGCCCGCTCCAGCCGCGGAAGACGCTGCGCGAGGAGCACCTCATGGAGCTGGTGGAGTCCATCCGCCAGCACGGCATCATCCAGCCGCTCATCGTCCGCGAGGTGAACGGCAAGTACGAGTTGATCGCCGGGGAGCGCCGCTGGCGCGCCTGCCAGCGCCTCCAGCTTGACGAGATCCCCCTCATCGTCCGCGAGGCCAGCGACCAGGACGTCCTGGAGATGGCCCTCATCGAGAACCTCCAGCGCGAGGACCTCAACCCCATCGAGGAATCCGAAGCCTACGTCCGCCTCTCCCGCGAGTTCGGGCTGAAGCAGGAGGACATCGCCCAGCGCGTCGGGAAAAACCGCGCCACCGTGGCCAACTCCATGCGCCTGGTCGACCTCTGCCCTGGCGTGAAATCCCTCGTCTCCAACGGCCAGCTCTCCGTCGGCCATGCGAAGGTCCTCCTCTCTCTCAAGGACCACGACCTCCAGTCCGCCGCCGCCGCCGAGATCATCCGCAAGGGATTCACCGTCCGCGCCACCGAGCAGCTCGTCGCCCGCCAGGCCGCCGGAACCGGCACCGGCAGCACGCCCGCCCGCACCGCCGCGGGCGCCGCCAGCCCCGGCCGCTCCATCAGTGCCGAAGTGGGCGACCTCGAGAACCGCCTCCGCGACAAGCTTTCCACCCGCGTGGCCATCCACCACACGGACAAAAAAGGCCGCATCGAGATCGACTACTACGGCAACGAAGACCTCGAGCGCATCCTCTCCCTCCTGGGCCTCTCCCAGCCGCTGGAGGTCCTCTAGCCGCCCGCCCCCCGCTCAAAGCTCACCCCCATGCGCCGCCTCCTCCCCTGCTTCCTCGCCCTCATCCTCCTCGCCGGCTGCGGGGCCAAGGCGCCCACCCTCAGCTACGAGCCCGCCGCCGCCGTCCACTCGAAATTCAGCGGGGAAAAAGCCTTCGCCCACGCGAAGACCATCGTCGATTTCGGCCCCCGGCCCGTCGCCAGCCCGGCCCTGGAAAAATGCCGCGCCTACTTTGAAAAGCAGCTCAAGGAGTTCGGCTGGGAGACCGAGCGCCAGACCTTTCAGGACAGCACGCCGCAGGGAACAAAAACCTTCGTCAACCTCCGCGCCCGCTTCCCCGGCGGCACCACGTGGAAGCGCCCGGTCAAAGTCCTCGTCACCTCCCACTACGACACCAAATGGTACGACAGCACTTGGTTTGTCGGGGCCAACGACGGTGCCTCCGGAAACGCCCTCATGCTTGAGCTGGCCCGCGTCGCCGCCTCCAGACCCGACCTCGCCAAAAGCCTCGAACTCATTTTCTTCGACGGCGAGGAGGCCTACGTGAACTTCACCCCCACCGACGGACTCTACGGCTCCCGCTATTACGGAAAGACCATCCGCACCAGCGACGTGAAGCCGCGATTCGGCATCAACTTTGACATGATCGGCGACAGGCAGCTCAACATCGGCATCCCGCCCAACAGCTCCCCCAAGCTCATGCAGTGGGCCTTCGACAGCGCTGCGGAGCTGGGCTTCCGCTCCAGCTTCAGCACCTTCGGCGGGGAAATCCTCGACGACCACGTCCCCCTCCAGCAGGCTGGCGTCGAGGTGACAAACTTCATCGACCTCGACTTCCCCGCCTGGCACACCTCCGGAGACACCCTCGACAAGATCAACGCCGCCAGCCTCGAAATCAGCGGCCGCACCGGCCTCCTCCTCATCGAAAAATACCTCGTCACCAGCAAGTAACCCGCCCCCTTTTTTCCACCATGACGAAGGCCCGTTACATCATGATCGGCGGCTTCCTCGGAGCCGGCAAGACGACCAGCATCAACCGCCTCGCCGCGCACCTCGTGGCCCGCGGGCTGCGCGTCGGACTCATCACGAATGACCAGGGCGTCGGCCTCGCCGACACCGCCATCGGCCGCGCCCACCAGCACCCCGTGGAGGAAATTTCCGGCGGCTGCTTCTGCTGCCGCTTCAGCTCCCTCGTCGACGCCGCCGTCCGCCTGCGGGAGCGCGACCGGCCGGACGTCTTCCTCGCCGAGCCCGTCGGCAGCTGCACCGACCTCGCCGCCACCGTCAGCCTCCCCCTCCAGCAAATTTACGGCGACCAGTTTGAGATCGCCCCCCTCAGCGTCGTCGTCGACCCCCTCCGCGCCGCCCGCGTGCTTGAGCTGGACGAGTCTGGCAAAAAATTCAGCCCCAACGTCGTCTACATCTACCGCAAGCAGCTCGAAGAGGCCGAGGCCATCATCATCAACAAAGCCGACCTCGTCACCCCGGACCAGCTCGCCGCCTTGAAAATGCGCCTCGGCGTCGACTTCCCCCGCAGCCGCCAGTTCGTCACCTCCGCCCGCACCGGCGAAGGGCTCGACGAGTGGTTCGACTTCGTCACCACCCGCAGCCTGGATGTTTCCCGCATCATGGACGTCGACTACGCCAAATACGGCGAAGGCGAGGCCCTGCTCGGCTGGCTCAATGCCACCGTGCGCCTGGAAGGCGACGGCAACGAGTGGGACGGCAACGCCCTCCTCACCGAACTCGCCGGCGAACTCCGCCACGCCGCCAGCGAAGCCGGGGCCGAGATCGCCCACCTCAAGATGACCCTCACCCCGCCCGGAGATCCCTCAGAGATCGCCGCCCTCAACCTCGTCGCCACCGACCGCGAGCCCGAGCTGTCCCACCGCCTCTCCGACCCGCTCGATGACGGCGAACTCCTCCTCAACCTCCGCGCCGAGGCCGATCCCGTCCTCCTCGACTCCGCCGTCCGCTCCGCCCTCACCGACGTCGCCGAGTACGGCTACGGCCTTACCGTGAAAATCGAGCACTCCGAGCACTTCCGTCCCGGACAGCCCAACCCCACCCACCGCGTGGCCTCGGTCGGGTAGCTCCGACGGGCTGCGGGCGCGGACCGCACAAAGGAATGCCTTCAGCCTTCCCCGCCGCGTTGTCTCACGGTGTTTTTTTGGGCAGCTTGTCCTCCGGGCACGGCCGAACCCGCGAGTCAATGATTGCGACCTTGGAAGTGGAGAAGACCAGAAAATGGAGGCTGCAGTAGGATTCTCCGCCGTTTGACTTGAGCGCCTCAGGGCGACGCAAGTAACTCACAACAGTGCAGGGCCCGCTTCCAAATTCCTTCAACAAGTCCCTCCTCAGTTCTTGTTGGGACGGATCCGCAAGCACTTTGTCCATGGCCACGAGACGCATTGTGACGGGCTTTGCCTCGAAGATTTTGGGGTTCCAACCTCCTGTGGTGAACGCCTTCGTCGCCGCCTTTGAAGCTTGTTCATCTGATAGGCAGCAGGGTTGGGGCCTCGGCAGAGGCGGAAGATACCAGCCCACGGCTTCAGCGGCGGGTCTCCCCAAGCGGACACCGGAGTCCCTGCAGGGACGAAAGAAGACCCCCTGGCCCCGAACCGCGCCGAAGATTTGCCCCCGCACGATGGAGAACCTCAGCCCGCCGCGCCGCCCCGAGCCGGCGCGCCCCTCGCATGGTGCCCCGCTGCTTGGTGCGTGGCGGCGCTTGGAGGACCAATCTGCCCTACCTTTCCACTCCAAATGCGTCCCTTTGTTTCCCCAGGGTGCCCCTTTGGGCCGGTGGGTTTTGCTTGTCTGGAAACCCTCACGCCGTCTTCCGCGTCGCGACATCAGGCCCCCGGCTCGCCGGCCCGGCTCAATTTTCCAGCACCACGGCCATGTGAATGGCCAGGGGCGGGACGGTGATGACGAGGTCGCCGCCGTCCTGTTTCGGCTCCAGGGTGACGCCGCCCGGCTCGGCGTGGATGCGGGAGAAGGGCTGCGCTTTGATCCGAAGCTCGATGCCGTGGATGGGTGCGACCGTGAAATCATGTAACATCACGCGGCTTTTTGTGTTACAATGCCCCGCCAAAGCCCTGCCCAGCGCTCTCCCGCGCTGTGGGCCAGCGCCCGCAGTTTGAGGACGTGTCCGGCCATGGTAAATCCCCATGTC
>JANOAS010000296.1:0-2365 GCA_031411255.1 bacterium | reverse complement strand
AGCAGCTCGCCGAGGCCGGCGGACCGAAATCCGAGCCGCTGGAGCGGATGGAAACGTTCTTGGAGGACATCACCCTCGACAACGAGCGTCACGATGAAAAAGAGGCGGGCGACGCTGTCACCCTCATCACAGTGCATAGTTGCAAGGGGCTGGAATTCCCCCACGTTTACATCGTGGGACTGGAGGAGGGCTTGATGCCGCATTCCCGCTCCAAAGTCGAAGGGACGCTCGACGAGGAGCGCCGCCTCTTTTACGTCGCCATCACCCGCGCGATGAAGACGCTCACCATGAGCCATTGCCGGTCGCGCAAAAAATACGGTGAAAAAGTGCCGTGCCTTCCCTCCTCATTCCTCAAAGAGGTGCCGGCCGAGCTGACCATCAACGGCCAGGAAAAAGGCAAGACCCCGGTGGCCACAACCGAGGCAAAAGACATTTTCGCCGCCATGCGCGCCTCACTGGGGTGAGCGTATACTAGTAGGGCGGAGGTGCCGAGACCGTCTCAAAACTCAAATATTTCCGAGTTGGCCGGGCTCAGCCTGGTTTTTCCGGTCCAGCAGCGTCTATGGAAGCTGGCAGTGGAACCAGTCCGGCGGACAGCCAGCCAGACTTGGAGGGCCTGCCAGCCGTGCCGGACGGCCTTTTCCACGCCCGCCCACCCTTTTTTCACCGCCACCGCCACGGCCGGCGTTCGTTTCCGGCTCCATCGCGCGAAGAGGGTCCGCAGATTCAAGGTGGCGCAGACCAGCGACCACTGGGTCCTCACCCCGTCCAGCCCCCACACCGTCCAACGCCGGAATCCGTCGTGTTGTTTCACCTGGGCAAAACAACGCTCGATGATTTCGCCGCGCCGCCGCCAGCGGGTCCGCCCGCCCACCTGCGCCAGCCGCTCCCGCATCCGCCGCACCACCGGGGTGTGCGGCCATACTTCAATCTGCCTGCCCTTGGGATCCTTCGTGCAGAGCGCGCGCACCGGACAGTCCCGGTGATGACAGCGGAACCGTTCCACCATCACGCCGTTCTTCTCGGTCCGGCCCTCGTGGTCCAGCAGCCGGTTTTGCGGGCAGCGCACCTCCCGCCGCGAAGCGTCCCAGGCAAACATTCTGGCCGGATATGCGTTCTTGGGCGGGGGACCCTCGCGGGGCGGGGCCAGCACCTCCAGCCCGCTCTCCTCCGCCGCCTGCAAATCCGCCCCCGCGCCATAGCCGGTGTCGGCCAGCGTCAGCGGGGCCGCTCCCGTGTTGGCGCGCGCCTGCTCGATCATCGCGACCAGGTGTCCGTCGTCGCTTTCCGAGCGGGTCACCTCGCACGCCACCACAATCCCCTCCTGGGCGTCCGCCACGGCCTGCGCATTGTAGGCGTAGCGGTTGGTGTCCCCCACCTTCATCCGCCTCGCCTCGGGCTCCACCGGGTGATAATGCCGGCGCTCGTCGCTCTTCAACTGCGCCAGCCCGGCTTTGATTTGCTCGCGCAAGGCTTTCCGTTCGGCCAGCCCCGCCGGCAACTTGCAGTCGGAGGCCTCCGGCCCGGCGTTCTCCGCCACGATCCTCAGCTCGGTCTGGTCCAGGGCCAGGTCCAGCGCCGCCAGCAGCTTCTCCATGTAATCCCTGCTCCAGCCGCTGTAACCGCTGGCCGCCGCCGCGATTTTGGTCCCGTCGAGCGCCTGCGCCGCCAAACCCACCGCCCCGGTGCGCAGCGCCAGTTGCACCGTCTGTTTGAAAACACCGCGCAAGGCCTTCTGGTTGTCCCGCCAGAACCGCCACAGCGTGTTGTGGTCCGGCCGGTGCATGCCCGCCAGCCACACCAGCGGCAGTTGCTCGGCGCAGGCCAGCTCCAGTTTGCGCGTGGACCGGATGCGCTGAAAGTATCCATAAAGCCAGATCTTGAGCAGCAGGCCCGGCGCATACGCCGGCCTCCCCTCCTCCCCCGTTGGAATCACAAACCCCAAGGCCGGCAAATCCAGCTGGTCCACAAACTCCCGCAGAAAACGGGCCGGGTGGTCCGCGCTTACCCAGTCCTCCAGCGCGGGTGGCAATAGAAACTGCTGTCCATAGTCGGGGCTGATCAGGTGCGGCATCACTTTCTTTGACACACACCCCTCAGCCGCCGTTCATGTTTTGAGACAGTCTCGGCAGCTTTGCCCTACCAAGGATTGAATAGACGCATTTTAAATGCGTCTATTCTTTTGTGCAAACGCCACAGCACTTTCCGATTCTTAATTTCGACTCGCTTCACCGCCGCGCGGGCGGGGATGAGGTGTTGAAGAATCTCCTGTTCCATTTTTACGCGGACGTCCGCCAGCACAAGGTTCTCGGCCCGCTGTTTGACGCGCAGATTCCCGACTGGCCGGAGCATTTGGAAAAGATCG
>JANOAS010000295.1:0-13517 GCA_031411255.1 bacterium | reverse complement strand
GGGGGGCGGGGGAGTGGGGGGTGTGCTGGCTTGGGGCGTTGCGGCTCGGCGGGTGCCTCGCCCCACCGCGCGGGGCGGGTGGTGGGGAGGAGTTGAAAGGTGAAAAGCCCGGACGGGGCGGCGGGGACTGGGGGGTGCGCTGGCTGGGGGCGTTGCGGCTCGGCGGGAACCTCGCCCTACCGCGCGTGGCGGGCGCGGCGGGTGGTGGGGAGGAGTTGAAAGGTGAAAAGCCCGGACGGGGCGGCGGGGACTGGGGGCGCGCTGGCTTGGGGCGATGCGGCCCGGCGGGAGCCTCGCCCCACCGCGCGGGGCGGGCGCGGCGGGTGGTGGGGCGAAGCTCCTGCTGAGCCACGGCGTGGGACAGGATTCCCGGACGCCGCCGCGCCAGCCCTGCGGACCACGCGCCCCGCAAGGAACCGTCCCAGGCCGACGGGTGGTTTTGCCAAGGCCACTTTGAGGGTGGTATTCCTTCGCGGGAGGGGCCCGGGGCGCGGGGGCGCGACTTTGGAAAGAGCGAGCCACGCCGGCGGCCCTCCGGCCGCCCTGTTTTCCCCGGGAGCGCTGGCGTCCCGCCGGCCGTCCCTGGTTCGCGAAGCGACACTCTTTGCGAGGGGAAGAAAGTGCCGCTTCGCGGAAAAAAGGTGGCCGGCGAGACGCCAGCGCTCCCAGGCGCGGGGCGCGCGGGCGGCGCACTCCCGGGCTCACGCCGGCGGCAGCGCGCCCTCGCACTCGGCGAGGGTGGCGCGGGCTGCTGCGAGGTCGGAGGTGCCGAGGCGGGTGAAGATCTCCACGGCGCGGCGGGCGTGGGGCAGGGCCTCGGCGGCGCGGGCCTGCCGCACGACGGCTTGGGCGAGGCGGTGGTTGTCGGTGGCGATCATTTCCTCACGGCGGACCTTTTCGGAGAGGGGCAGGGCCTCGCGGGCGAGGGCCTCGGCGGCGGGCCAGTCCGCGCGGTCGAGGGCGAGGGCGGCGAGGTTGCCGGTGTAGATCGCCACGCCCTCGGCATGCCCGGCGGCGCGGACCACGCGGAGGGCCTCCTGGGAGTGCTCCTCCGCGGCGGCGTAGTTACCAAAGTCTTTTTCGGCCCCGGCGAGGTCGTTGAGGTCGATGGCGACGTCCACGCTGACGGGCGAGCGGCTGCGGTGCAGCGCCAGCGCCTCCTGATAGGCGGCGATGGCGGCGGGGTAGTCCTTTTCCAGCTGATGCCCGAGGCCACGCAGGCCGATGGCGATGGCGCGCTCGCGGGCGCCGGCTTTGGCTGCGTCCCAGTGGTCTGCGGCGCGGGCGGCGCACTCCAGCCCGGCGGGCGCCTCGCCGCGCAGAGCGTGAATGATGCCCGCATGATAGGCCCGCCAGCCAGCCTTCAGGTGGTCCCCGGCGGCGATGGCGCGGGCCTCGGCCTGCCGGGAGAGGGTGAGCCCTTCATCCCAGCGTCCGGTGTTGTTCAGGAAAGTCGTGAGCGCACCGCACACGTCCTGGAGGCGGGCAATGTCCCCGGCGAGGAAGAGCGGGATGGCCGGCGCCACGCCGGGCCACGCGGCGTCGAGCACGGGGAAACGGTCATGGTTTTGCCAACCGTTTTCCATGATCGCGGCGTAGGCGGAGTTCTCCAGCCGGTCTCCGGTCTCCCGCACGGCTTCGGGTTTTTTCTTGCGCAGGAAATCCGCGACGAGGGGGACGAGGGTGAAGGCCTGGAGTTCGTCCGAGGGGAGGACGAGGGAGCGATTCACGAGGGAGCGCAGGGCGAGGCCGGTCTCGGGCTCTGGCAGGCCGGCGAGGGTGGCGAGGTGTTCCACCTTGGCCGGGAGGCTGAAGTACGTGAGGGCGCAGAGGGCGCGGGTCTCCCCGTCGCTGAAGTCGTCCACGAGGTCGCCGAAGACGAACTCCAGGGGGTCATTGCCCGGCGGGCAGGAGCGCAGGAAGTGGAGGGCATCGGTAAAGGTGAGGCAGTGCCCGCGGCCGATCTGCCCGGCGGTCCAGCGCAGGAGCAGGGGGGTGCCGGAGGTCTCGCGGTAGAGGACGAGGCGCTCGGCCTCGCTGGTGGCGGCGAGGGCGGGGTTGTGCGTGGCCAGCTCGGCCAGGGTGGCGAGGGCGGCTTCCTGGCTGAGTTTTTCCAGGATGATCTCCTCCGCCCCGTTGCCGATGCGCCCGCGGGAGGTGAGGATGGCCTTGCACCCATGGGGGAGTTTTTTGACGAAGGTGAAGACGGTGTCGCGCTCGCGCTTGAGGAGGCTCTCGAGGTTGTCCAGGACGAGCAGGGTGCGGGTGCCGCGCAGGGCGTCGAGCAGGAGGCGGGGGCGCTGGTCTTCGGGGGATTTGTTGATGTCGGGGTGGCCGAGTTCGCGGGCGAGTTCGCCGAGGAGTTCGATGAGGCCGCTGACGAGGAAGCCGCTCAGGTCGCGCAGGCCGTCGTCGTCGAGTTCCCGGGTCTTGAGGGAGATGAAGGCGATTTTTTCGAAGAGGTCGGGGGAGGCGTCATACGCGGCGCGCACGGCCAGGGAGGTCTTCCCCATGCCCCCCGGCCCGTCGATGAGCGAGCCCCAGGTGCGGGAGTCGGGATCCAGAGCGTCGGCGATCCTGCGCAGCTCATCCTCGCGGCCGAAGAAGGGCTGGAGGCGGGGGAGGTTGTGGGGGATGGGGGAAGTGGGAAGGATGAAGGATGAAGGATGAAGGATGAAGGGAACTGCCCGGAAAGACAGGCGCGGCGGCGCCGGAGGGCGGGAAGACGGGCGCGGTGGCGGGTTTGGCGCGGCCGGTTTTGAGGCGGTCCAGGAGGCGGTCGCGGGCGGCGGAATCAGAGAGGCCGACGAGGTCGATGTAGGTGCGTCCGCGGAGGAGGCCGTCTGGTGTGAAGTCGGTGACACGAATGAGGACGAGGAGGCCTTTTTCCCCGGTGGGATCCTCGGCGAAGGCGGCCTGCCACTCGGGCTGGCAGAAGCCGGAATCCATGTAGGCGGGCGTGAAGACGGCGAGGACGCGGGCGCTCTGCTGGAGGGCGCGGTGCATGTCGTGCGGGAAGACGCCTCCGGATTTGAAGTCCCATGCCTAGATGAGGACTCGGAAGCCGGCGTGCTCGAGCTGCCAGGCGATCCATTCGGCCCATGCCTTGTCCCTGCCGGTGTAGCTGACAAAGAAATCAACGGACGGGGTGCTGGAGGCGGGGGATGCGGAATCCATGACCCGGAAGTAACAAAGGGAGCGCAGGGAAGCGAGCGGAAAGTCGGGAGTGCCGCATGGGGGAGGGACAAAACTTGCCCAACGCCCCCTCTCCTCGGTCCCCGGCGGTGCCGCGATGTTGACCGGCCTCCGCGACGTCGAGCTGCTGGAAACCCTCAGGCTGGACTTGGGAAAGGTGGGGGATGAGGACGCATTGGCGCCGGGCCTCATTATTTTCCTCCCAAGCGTCACCCGATTCCCGGCAGTTCCTCCAGCAATGCGGGCAGCGGCACGGCCTCGACACCGGGGGCGACGGGGTAGCGGCTGGCACCAGGGTGAACGATGAAGGCGCGGTCGAGTTTGAGGTCTGCGCGGGCGATGGCGAGGGACCTGGTCATGACGGGAGAGGCTGCGGCCTTGATCTCGATGCCAACGCGCAGACCATTGATCATGAGCAGAAGGTCGAGTTCGGCCCCGGCGTGGGTGCCCCAGAAAAACGCCTGCCGGACGCGGGTCCGCTGGAGGATCTGCTCCACGGCGAAGCCCTCCCACGAGGCACCGAATTTCGGATGGCCAAGCAGGTCGGGCCACGAGGAAACGCCGAGCAGGGCGTGCAGCAGGCCGCTGTCGCGCAGGTAGAGCTTGGGGGCTTTGACCTGGCGCTTGCCCAGGTTTTCATGCCATGGCTGGAGCTGGCGGATGACCTGCGCCCCGGTGAGCAGGTCGAGGTAACGGCGCAGGGATTTATCGTTGATGGCCAGAGATCGGGACAGCTCCGAGCCGTTCCACGTCTGGCCGTGGTAATGAGCGAGCATGGTCCAGAACCGGAGCATTGTTTCCGCCGGGACTGTGATGCCCAATTGAGGCAGGTCCCGCTCCAGAAAGCTGCGGATGAATTCCTGCCGCCAGCGCAGAGAGGCGGGTTCGCTGTCGGCAAGATATGACTTGGGAAAACCGCCGCGCTGCCAGAGTGTCTTGAGATTTTCCGCCCCGACCTCATCAAGGGTGAATCCTGACACGTCCACCGTGGCCGCGCGACCGGCGAGGGACTCGGACACCCCCTTGATCAGGGACGGTGCTGCACTGCCCAGCAACAAGTAGCGTGTTTCAGGTCCCGCACGGTCCGCCAATGGTCGCAGCACGCTGAACAGCTCGGGGCGCTGCTGCACCTCGTCCAGCACGACCAGTCCGGTGAGGCTCGAAAGCATCAGTTCCGGCTGGGCCAGCCGGGCTCGGTCGGAGGGCAGCTCAAGGTCGAAAAACGTGGAGGGCCGCGTCCCGGCGAGTTGCCGGGCGAGGGTGGTTTTCCCGCATTGCCTCGGCCCAAGGATGCTTGTCACCGGGAATTGAGCCATGGCCCGTTCCACCTCGATGGACAGGTTTTGGCGGATGATTTTAGCGGCTGGCATCCTTGAATATTCGGCTCAATGATCCGAATATTCAAGGAGGATTCCAGTTCCCCACGATTTCGGGCGCTGCGACAGCCGTACCGCCAACGAAACCCCGGCGTTGGCCTCCCAAAGTGCCGCAAGGGGACCGCCGCCAAGGGAGCGACATTTCTCAGAACGCGGGCCCAGAGCCCGAAACGCTCGTCGCATTGCCCGCGCCCGTCCCAAAGCCTCCGGTACGCCGACGCAGTGGCCAACGTGCGCCGGGCGCGGCATCGGGTAAGGTTGCCCCCGTGTCCGCCCAGCCCCAGCCCCGTGAACTCTTGACCGCAGAGGAATACCTGCGGCGGGAGCGGCTTGCCGAAGTCAAAAGCGAGTATGTGAACGGATTTGTTTACGCCATGGCAGGTGCGCGGGTGAACCACAACCGGATTTCCAGCCGGCTGAATTACCTGATCCAGGTGCCGCATGAGGACAGACAAAATTTGCCGGAAGGCCGCGCCGTCGACCGCTGCAAGTGTGGAAGTGCGGGCATCGAACGGCTGGTCGGCATAGGCGACCAGCTCGCCCTGCGCGACGGAGCGGACGGCACGCGCACGGAGTCCCTGAGCCTGTCGTGTCGATGATCGACAGAAATCAGGCCTTTCCGGACGAGATCGAGGCAGCGAGCGGGCATGGACAATGGACTGTTGTGCACGCAACAACTATCAGGTCATGGCCGAGCCGCCAGATATTTTCGGCCTCAATGTTGTGGTCGCGTGCCCTGGAAAGACCGCATATCTCCCCCAAAACGCCCTCCGGCCTGATCTGGAACCGCGGGCCGGGTACGGGGTGCGCAACAAGGGAACGGCGATGCCTCCGGCGACCACGGGGGAGCCGCAGGGCCGACCGTGCGTGGGGCAGCAGCCCGGGCATGCGGGCGGCGCAGCGAATCCAGCATCCGGGACTATCCGGACAAGCTGCGACGCATCGGTTTTCGGGATGCCGAAACTGGACGGATACTGGTCTTCCTGACGAACAACTTTGATTTGCCGGCGCTGAGCATAGCCCAACTCTACAAATTGAGGTGGCGGGTCGAGCTGTTCATCAAGTGGATTAAGCGTCGTTGGAGCATCAAGGTGTTCCTGGGAACGAGCCGCAATGCGGTTCTGATGCAGGTGTGGACGGCGATGTGCGCGTGCCTGATTGTGGCAATTATAAAGAAGGTGATGGCTTTGCCTCAGAGTCTCTACACAATCCTGAAAGTTTTGAGGACTCATCAATTTTCGCAAAGGCCTGTCGCTGAGCTATTACAAAATAATGCACAAGTGGCGGGGGGAAAATGTGTCACATCCTGTTGCCTTCATTTCCAATGCGCTCCAGCCCGGCTGGTGCGGGAATACCAACCAAAAAAGCAGCCCATGGGGGCAGCCCGACATATGGCTTACAGAGGACCCGGCTCAGTTGTTTCCGCTTGTGATGAATTCCTCGCCCACTGGGCGGGTGCGAATGCCAGTCTCGCGCCTGGCTCAATTTCGGTGGTGATCGCGAACATCCCGGCGGGCGAGGGGCTCAGCTTTTCCTTCGACGCGGGCCTGCCGGCCACAGGCTTGACGATCTCGGCCAAGCCCTACGTGGTCCTGGCGACGGGAAATGAACACGGGAGCAATGCGGTGGCAGTGACGCGGCCTTAGCGCGGGGCACCTGGATTTTCCACGCGCAGGCGATGGAGGGAAAAGCCGGAGGGGGGATTGGGGGTTGATCAGCGGGTGGGAGTGGGGAAACTGGGCGCCACTCATGAAACGCCCCTTCTCTCTTTTTCTCCTGTCTGCGGCCCTGTCCGGACCCGCCCTGGCTGCCCCCAAGGAACTCGATGGTGTCTACGCGCCTGTGAACACGCCGTGCCCGACGGTGGAGGAGGCGATCAAGAAGATGACGGTGCCGGAGGGGTATGCGGTGCGCTGTTTTGCCAGTGAGCCGATGGTGGTGAACCCGGTCGCGATGACGTGGGACCACAAGGGGCGGCTCTGGGTGGTGGAATTGTACGAATACCCGTCCGGGGCGAAGCAGCCTAATGAGTACATGAAGACGGCCGCGGATGAGAAATTCCGCCCCGTGGTGGCGACGGGGCCGGGCTCTCCGCGGGACCGGGTGATCGTGCTGGAGGACACGGACAACGACGGGGTGGCGGACAAGCGCACGGTCTTTGTGGAGGGGCTCAGCCTGGCCACGGCCATCCTCTGCGGCGAGGGCGGGGTCTTTGTCGGCCAGGCGCCGAACCTGTTTTTTTTCCGCGACACGAACGGTGATGACAAGGCGGACGAGTACAAGACGGTGCTGACGGGCTTTGGCATGGAGGACCGGCACGAGCTGCTGAACAGCTTCACCTGGGGGCCGGACGGGCAGATGTATTTCACCCACGGTGTCTTCACCCACAGCAAGGTCCGCCGCCCGGGTGAGAAGGACGACCAGGGGCGCACGTTCAATGCGGGCATCTACCGGGTGAAGTTTGACGGATCGAAAAAGGAAACGGGACCGACGGTGGCGAGCCACGAGGTCTTCTCCGACGGCACGTCGAACCCGTGGGGCTGCGACTATGACGCGGCGGGGAACTGGTTTGTGGAGGCGTGCGTCATCGACCACCTCTTCCACATGGCCGCAGGCGGGCTCTACCAGCGGCAGGGCGGTGCACCGGAAAATCCGTACGCCTACGAGCTGCTGCCGAGCATCGTGAACCACAAACATTTCCGCGCCGCCTATGCGGGCATCCAGGTCTACCAGGGCGGGGCGTATCCGGCGGATGTGAACGGCCACCTCTTCTTTGGCAACATCCATGACAACGCCATCCACGAGGAAAAAGTGGAGCCGGTGGGGGCGACCTTCAAAGCCGCGCCGGTGCGGGATTTCCTCCGCGCCAATGACGGCTGGTTCCGCCCGGTCAGCATCCAGACGGGGCCGGATGGTTTCCTCTGGGTGATGGACTGGTGCGACAAGTACCCCTGCTACCAAAACGCCCAGGCCAACCCGGAGGGCGTGGACCGGGAGAAGGGGCGGATCTGGCGGGTGTGCTATGTGGGAAACCCCGAGGGCGCAAGCATGGCAAAACGTTCGAGACCCGAGAAGCTGAGAATAGCCCGGTCCACCATGGCCGAACGGGCTGCGGCCTTGTCATCACCCAACAGTTGGGTCCGTCGCCAAATGATGCAGCAGATTGTTCAGGAAGAGCGGACGACTGGCACGAAAAAGTCGGTGGATGAAATCGAGGAGGCGGTCAACAACGCTCCGGCCCTGCTCAGGGCAAACGCGGACGGAGGCGGAAAGCGGAATAATGACGGTCCTCCAATCCCTGCGGACGTGCGGGCCTCCTCAATGCAGGGACTTTCCGCCCTCAATGCACTTGACCGGGCGTTGCTTGGAGGCGCGCTTAACGGCCCAGACGTACTCCGAGCCACAGTTGCGCGTGTGATTGGCGAGCGCGTTGGATCAACCAAAGGGGACCCTGACACTGACTTGTTGGAAACCCTTTGTCAGGACCCTTCGCCTGCCGTCCGGCATGCCGCCGCTATAGCAACCCGCCAGCTGGGGATCGGTTCCTTCCTCACGGTTGATCGCGCCGAAGTGAACCGTCCAAGCATTGTTTCGTTACTGCGAAATCTGATCACTGCTTCCGCCCAGGTGCAGGACAAGACCCTGCCGTTCGCCATTTGGATGGCACTGGAGCCGCAAGTCGCGGCCCTGCCGAATGAATACGTTCCCATGCTGGCCGACCTGGCCCCCACAACAAAACCCCTCTCCCTTTCTCTGACCTACAAAACGATGCGCCGCCTGTGCGACACGCGGCGGGCGGAGAACCTGGATGTGGCTCTGAATTTCCTCGACCAGGTGGGGACGGATGGGGAGCTGGTGGCCTCGGCGCTGGAGGGACTGGTGAAGGGGCAGGAGGCGGGGGCGGTGAAGCCGACTAAGGACATGGCGTCGCACTTTGAGGCGTGGTCGAAGCACGAGCGCCAGGATGTGCGGCAGCGTTCGCAGCAGCTGGCGACGCTGTGGGGTGACCCGAATGCCATCAAGGGACTGATGGGCGTGGCGCTGGATCCGGGAGCGAAGCTGGATGACCGCGTGAAGGCGGTGCAGACGGTGCGGAAGCTGAAAAGCGGCGAGGCCAAAGCCGGCCTGGTGCGCCTGCTGGGCGAGCCGCAGGACGCAGCGCTGACGAATGAACTGCTGCGCGCGGCGGCGGAAATTGGCGGGGGTGAATTTCCCGATCTGATCCTGAAGGCGTGGACGGGGTACTCCGCCTCCCTGCGGACCACGGCGGCGGAGGTGATGACGTCGCGCCCGGAATTCGCCAAACGCCTGCTGGATGCGGTGGAGGGGAAATGGGTCAACTCTGCGAAGCTCGATCCGGCCACGCTGCCGGCGACGGTGCGGCGCTACTTCGGCACGCAGGCGGCGGAGGACCAGAAAAAACGGGCGCGGGAACTGCTGGGCTCGTGGAGCGAGACGCCGGACGACCTGAAGGCCGTCATCGCCGCTAAACGCAAGGCGTGCCTGGAGGGCGAGCCTGACCTGGCGCTGGGGAAGACGCTCTTCACCGCGATCTGCGGGCAGTGCCACGAGTTCCACGGCGGCGGGCAAAAAGTGGGGCCGGATTTGATCGGCAACGGCCGGTCGAACCTCGACGCGCTCCTGGCGAACGTGATCACGCCGAACCAGATCATCGGACGGGGCTACGAAAATTTCCTCCTGACGACGAAGGACGGACGGACGCTGAGCGGGCGCGTGAGCGAGGACACGCCGGTGCGCGTGAAGCTGCTGAGCATCGGCGGGCGCGAGGAGGTGGTGGCGCGCGACCAGATCGCCAGCCTGGCGGACACCGGCCAGAGCCTGATGCCTGTGGGCTACGGCCAGCTGCCGGACGATCAACTCCGCAGCCTGGTCTGGTACATCCTGGCCCCGCCGGAGGAGGGCCCGCTGACGAAGGAAAAACGCGAAGCCCTGAGCCGCAGCGTGGACACGGTCGTTGCAGCCCCGCCTCCAGCACGCACCTTCCCGAGAATCGACTGGGAGTCCGTCTCCCTGTGGAACCCGGACTGGAAGGTGACGGCGCCGGAATTTGAAGGGACGCCGGTGAAGCTGGTCGAGTTCAAGGGGCGCAAGAACGTGCTCCAGACGCATCCATTTCCCGACAAGAAAACCCCGTCCACGCTGAGCCGGACGCTGGAGGTTCCGGCGGACAAGGCGGGCAGGTTGAAGTTCACAGCCGCCGCCGGAGACGCAGGCGACTGGGAATTGCGCGTGGTGATCGATGGCAAAGAAGTGAAGCGCCAGACCATCGGCCACGACGGCGAGCGGTGGAAGGTGGTGGAGATCGACCTCGCGCCGTGGGCCGGGAAAAAGGTGCCGGTGAGCCTGGAAAACCACGCGAACGGCTGGGCGTGGGAGTTTGGATACTGGAGCGACATCAAGGTCGAGTGAGCCGGGATGGCGCGAAAAAAGCGAATCGCTTCACGCTGGCTAAAGGTTGCGGCGGCAGGGGAGTTTTCATCATGAAATACGGACGTTATTTTATCGCCGCCCTGCTGACCGCCGCCGCCCAGGCACACCCCGGCCACGACGAGGCGGCGGACCCTGCCACGGCGAGCCGGGACGATCTGGCGTGGGCCATTGCTGCGGGGGCCACGCCGGTGAATGATGTTTCCATCAAGACGGAGGGCGAGTTCCGCGTCGTGAAATCCAACGGCTGGCCGGACCACGCACCGGGCGCCTTTCCCCGCCGGGGAAATCCGAACACGGTCGCGGCGCAGAGCTACACCTTTCGCCTGCCTCTGAAGCCGAAGGCCGGCGAATCTCCCGCCCGGCGCGGCGGCTGGTGGTGGGGTGTGGCGCTGAATGGCGTTCCCTTCGAGCCGGGCACGGGCGAGACTTGGAACAACGACCCGCAGTCCGGCTGGCGCTACGAGGCGGCCACCGGATTTCTGAATCTCGGCCTGGACGAGCACAACGCCCACGTCCAGCCCAACGGCTCCTACCACTACCACGCGCTGCCCACCGGCCTGGTGGAAAAGCTGGGCGGTGACGGAAGGAAGATGCTCCAGGTGGGCTGGGCGGCGGACGGATTTCCCCTCTACACCAGCTGGGCTCCGGAGGACGCGAAGGATGCCAAAAGCCCGCTGAAAAAGATGCGCTCCAGCTGGCGACTGAAAAAAGGGGAACGCCCCGGAGCCCCCGCCGGACCGGGCGGGGCGTTTGACGGGCGCTTCACTCAGGACTTTGAATTTGCCAAAGACAGCGGCGACCTGGACGAGTGCAATGGCCGCACGGGCCCCACGCCGGAGTTCCCCGAGGGCACGTATTACTACTGCATCACGGCGGAGTTTCCGTTCGTCCCGCGCCAGTGGAGGGGCACACCAGACCAGAGTTTCTCCAAGGGCGAACGCCCGCCTGGCGGAGGGCCGGGAGGGCCAGGCGGCGGACGCGGTCTGCAGCCGGGCGGCCCGCCGCGCGGCATCCTGGAGGGAAATGGCACGCCGCCACCTGGTGGGCCAGGCGGTCCTGGTGGGCCGGGGCTGCCTCCGCTCATCAAGGCGCTGGATGCGGATGCTGACGGGACCATCGATGCGGCAGAGCTGGCGAAGGCTGCGGAGTCCCTGAAAAAGCTCGACAAGAATGGCGACGGGAAGCTGACGCCGGACGAATACCGCCCGCCTGGAGGTCCGGGTGGGCCCGGCGGTCCGCGTTAGGCTGGGGCGTCGGCCAGCTTGTAGCCCACACCATGCACCGTGAGCAGGGTGGTGGGGTTGCCTCCGCCATCGCCTATTTTTTTCCGCAGCTGGGCCACAGTCTGGTCCAGCGTGCGGGTGGTGCCGTAGTAGTTCACGCCCCAGACTTTGTTCAGCAGATCATCCCTGGTGAGCACACGGCCGCGGTGGCGGTGGAAGCAGAGGAGGAGGGCGAGTTCACGCGGAGTGAGGGACTCGGTTTGCCCGTTCAGGCGCAGCTCGAATCTCGCGGGATCCACCTCGGCAGCGCCGATGCGGAAGACGGCAGCGTCGCCCTCTGCTGAGGCGTCACCGCCTGGAGTGCGGCGCAGCAGGGCGTGGAGGCGGGCGACGAGTTCGCGCAGGCCGAAGGGTTTGCTCACGTAGTCGTCAGCCCCGCTGTCCAGGCCGATCACCTTGTCCATCTCCTGTCCCTTGGCCGTGAGCATGAGGATGGCCACCTTGTTCCCGGCCTTGCGCAAGTCCCGGCAGATGTCGAATCCGCTGCGCCCCGGCAGCATGACGTCGAGGATGACGAGGTCCGGATTTTCCCTCTGCACCGCCGCGACCGCCGCGTCTCCGCGCTCGCAGGCGGCGGACTCGAAGCCCTCGCGCTTCAGCACTTCCAGGAGGCCCAGCCGGATGCCGGGATCGTCCTCCACCACCAGGATTTTTCGTTTCATGGGTCAGCTGGATTGTTTGAGATTCAGGAAAATGGTGAACCGGCTGCCGCCGCCTTCGCGCCGTTCGCAGGTGACGTCTCCGCTGTGGGCCCGGGCGATCTGCCGGGCCAGGGTGAGCCCGAGCCCGCTGCCCTGGATGCCGCTGCTCAGCGAATCATCCACGCGGTAGAATTTTTCAAAGATGCGCTTCTCGTGCTCCTTCGGCACGCCTGGTCCGCGGTCCATCACGTGCACGACGGCCCGCGTGCCGCTTCGGGTTGTCCGCACCGAGATCTCGCGCGCCCCGCCGCCGTATTTTTCGGCGTTGGAGACGAGGTTCAGCACCACCTGGCTGAGGGCGTCGGGGTCGCCCTCTACGGGCAGCAGGCCTTCGCAGGTTTCCAGGTCAAACTTGAATCCGTTCCGGCCGAGATGGCTGCGGTAGGGCTCCAGCGTCTCGCGGATAAAGGAGTTCAGCTCCAGCGGCGCGGGGCGCAGGCGGGTTTCCCCGCGCTCCAGCCGGGAAAAATCGAGCACATTGTTGATGAGGCGGGTCAAGCGGGTGGCCTCCGCATCGATGACTCCGGCGTACTGCCGGCGGGTGTCATCCGTGGTGGGCGCCTCGTCGCGGAGCAGCTCGGCGAACATGCGGATGGAGGTGAGCGGCGTCTTCAGCTCGTGGCTGACATTGCTGACGAAGTCCACCTTTTGCCGGGCCAGCCGCTCCTGCCGGCGCACATCCAGCACGATGAGCAGACCTCCCGTGCTCATGGCCGCGAGCACCAGCCCGACGAGCGACCACAGCGTGACCGCCGCCCCGCGCGCCGCCCGGGCAAAGACCTGCGGGTCGCGCAGCGCCGCCGCCACCTCCCAGTGCGGCAGGATTTTTCCCACCTCTGCGGAGACAAACGGCCGGCTCCAGTCCGTCTTGAAATCAGGCACCGTCAGCGCCACGGGCTCCCCGTTTTCGTCCAGCAGGCTGAGGCAGACGTCATCCAGCGAGCCCGCCCCCGCCGCGAGCACTGTGGCCAGCTCGCGCTTGAGGGCGGCCAGATCAAGCTTCACGCCGAAGATGTAGTCCCGCGCCCTGGCCGGCCGGTACCAGAGCATGACGGCCAGCCCGTCGGACTGAAAGCGGCCCATGACGCCCTCCTCGCCCTCAGCCACGATCTGGCTGAACTTCGCCACCTGGCTGCGCACCGTGGACAGCAGCGTCTGTCCGCCCGCCTCCCGACTGGTGGGAAACAGGGGAGTCGTCTGGCGTGCGAGGGGCCGGCCTCCCGATACCGGGGGCACCATCCTCGTGTCGCTGAAGTCCGGGAAGGCCGGGCGCGCCGAGGCTGCGGTTTCCTTTTTTGCCGGCTGCGGGGTCGGAGTGGCAGTGGGGGCGTCCGTGGCTGTCTCCAGGATGCTGCGTTTTGCCATCACGTCGGCCGTGTCTTCCAGCTGCGGGTCTGTCTGGGTTTGTTTCTTGGAGTCGGCTGCGGACGGGGCCGGCCGGGTCGCAGGAGCCGTGTCAAAGTAAACCTGCACCGGCTCCTGGCTGGTGAGGAACCGCTCATTCTCCATCT
>JANOAS010000294.1:0-8009 GCA_031411255.1 bacterium | reverse complement strand
GCGTATTTTTGGGGGGTTTGCCATTTTGGTCGCCCAGATCCTTTGGGTCCTAAGGGCCGGGGGGTTCAATCCCGGCCCCCCCCCAATTTTTTCCGGGGGGGGTTGGGGCCGGGGCGTGGGGGGGGGGGGGGGGGGGGGTGGTGTTCCGGTAAGTCCGAAGTGGCCAGATGCGATGAAGGCGGCTCGTTTTCCGTCCTCTGTGCGGAAACGCAAACGGGCGGCACCTTTCCCGGCCTTGGGGAGAGTGGTGCCGCCCGCGTGTCTTCGGGGGTATGAAGATGGGGGTGTCAGGGGCTATTGACCGCCGGGAGGGGGAGGCGGGAGTTCATCGCCACCGCCGGCCGGGGGAGGGGGAAGGCCGGGGCCGCCAGCTGGAGGACCGCCTGCGCTGCGGGGACCAGGCTGCTGGCGGCCGCGCTCAAAGCGGGGAGGCTGGCCGCCACCGAAGGGCTGGCCGGGAGGGGGGCCGCCGGGAAAGGCTCCGGCAGGCGGGGGGCCGCCAGCGGCTCCCATCTGTGGAGCGGGGCCGCGCTGGCCGAAGGGCTGCGGGCCGCGGCCGAACTGCGGGAACTGGCGTGGACCGCCTGGCTGGCCGGGAGGAGGACCGCCGGCGAAGGATCCGGGAGGCGGAGGGCCGCCTGCCGCGCCCTGCCGGGGCGGAGGACCTCCGGGGCCGCCCTGCTGCGGGCCTTGGGGGCCTTTTTCGCGTTTGCCGCCACGCTGGCCTGCCTCCGGGCGCGGGCCTCCGCGGTGCTCGCGGGCGTCACCTGGCTGGCCGGGCGGGGGGCCATCGGGAGCGGCGGGGCGGAGTTCATCGGCGCTCAATTTGCCGTCGGCGTCCTTGTCCAGAGTGAGGAGGGCTTTTGAGGCGCCGGCGATTTCCTCTGCGGAGAGGGCCCCGTCCTTGTCGGCATCGAGTGCGGCGAAAAGTGGCGGGATCATTCGCCCACCGGGGCGCTGGCCATCGGGCCGGGGACCGGGGGCGTGGGGTGCCGGGGCAGGCCTGGCATCCGGGGCAGCCGCTGGGGCTGCCGACGGGGTGGCGGGGGCATCGGCCTGCGCCCGGATGGGCAGGGAGGCGGCCGTGATGAAGGCGGCGAGGAGCAGTGTGGTTTTCATGTTCGTGTTTTTTGTTTAGGTTTTTGGTCTGGTGTCAGTGCGGCACGTGGCAGCGTGCCGGCAGTTACTGATCACGCCTCATGAAACCACACGAACGTCAGATTTGTGTGTGGACCGGGCCTGAGAATTGTTAAGAGAGTGTAAAAGTGGTGCGGCAGTCGCCGGACAGGCCCAAAATCCGCACACGACGCCCATTGCTTTTTCCTGTTTTCCTGCTGCATGAACGACTCCACCAACCCCGCCAACCGCCTCCTCGTCATCGATGACGACCGCAAGCTGTGCCGGCTGATCGCCGACTATCTGGAGCCGATGGGCTACGAGGTGGTGGCGGTGCACACGGGGCCGGAGGGTGTGGAGGCGGCGGTGGGCGCGGCGTGGCAGGCGGTCATTCTGGACCTGATGCTGCCGGGCATGGATGGATTTGAGGTGCTGAAACGAATCCGCGCGAAGTGTGACGTGCCGGTGTTGATGCTGACGGCGCGCGGGGACGAGGCGGACCGGATCGTGGGCCTGGAGATCGGTGCGGATGACTACCTGCCGAAGACTTTTTCCACGCGCGAGCTGCTGGCGCGGCTGCGGGCGGTGACGCGGCGCTCTGGCCGCGGGGCGCTGGCGGGCGGAGGAAAAGAGGCACCACCGGACGAGGTGGTGGTGGGCCGCCTGCATGTGAACGCCGCCACGCGCGTGGCGGTGCTGGACGACCAGGCACTGGTGCTGACGCCGGTGGAGTTTGACCTCCTGCTCTCCCTGGCCCGGGCGCGCGGCCGGGTGAAAAGCCGGGAGCAGCTCCTGGACGAGATTCGCGACCGGGAATACGACGTCTTTGACCGCAGCGTGGACGTCCATATTTCCCAGCTGAGGAAGAAGCTGGGGGATGATCCGAAAAACCCGCGATTCATCCGCACACTGCGCGCGGCGGGCTACATGCTGATCAACCCGGATGCCCGCTGAACGGCCATGAAGACGCGATTTCCGCTGTTAGCAAAAATCCTGCTCTGGCTGTTTCTGAACGTGCTCGTGCTCGTCGGGGTGGCTCTGGTGCTGCTGCGCGGGCACTTCGGCTCCGGTCTGCACTGGCTGATGGAGGGGGAAACCGGGCTGCGGGTTCAGGCTGCGGCGGAGGTGATCCGGAATGATCTGGAGGCCCGTCCAGAGCGGCAGTGGACGGCGGCGCTGGAGGGGTTCAGCCGGGCGTATCAGCACACGTTCATGGTTTACTCGGTGGATGGGCGCCAGATCGCTGGGCCGGCCACGGTGCTGCCGGAAGAGGTGATGCGCCTGGTGAACGAGCGGCTGCCGGGGGATCCGCGTTCCGTAGCCCTGCCTGGTGGCGGCTTTGGTCGCCCACCCGGCGGACCGCCGCCGCGTCCAGGGCCGTCTCCCCAGGATGAGGAGGAAGCCGGGCCACCGCCCGGGGGCAGGGGTGGCCCCACTCCCGGGGTGGACGTGAAGCGCTACCACCGGGAGCTGGTCAGGGCTGGCAGCCCGCAGCGCTACTGGCTGGTCATGCGTGTGCCGTTGGATGCCCCGGGCGGCATGCGCGGGCCGAAGGCTCTGGTCATGGTGACGGACTCCCTGAGGGGCGGGTTGTTTCTCGACGTCATGCCATGGGTGTGGGCGGGCGTGGGCGTGCTGGTATTTTCGGTGCTCTTCTGGCTGCCGCTCATCACGGGAGTGACGCGCGCCATTTCCCAGCTGACGCGGGCCACGGAGAAGATAGCCGAGGGCAACTTCGACGTGCAGGTGGACGAGCGGCGGAGCGATGAGCTGGGCCGTCTGGGCGAGGCGATCAACCGAATGGCGGCGCGTCTGGGCGGCTTTGTCACCGGGCAAAAGAGGTTCCTCGGGGACATTGCGCACGAGTTGTGCTCGCCGCTGGCGCGGATGGAAATGGGGCTGGGCGTGCTCAGCCAGCGGGCCCCAGAGGAGCTGCAGCCGCGCGTCGCGGACGTGGGGGACGAGGTCCGGGAAATGTCCGAGCTGGTGAGTGAACTGCTCTCTT
The DNA here is from genome assembly GCA_031411255.1 of bacterium. Lineage (GTDB taxonomy): Bacteria > Verrucomicrobiota > Verrucomicrobiia > Verrucomicrobiales > V1-33 > JANOAS01. The sequence continues at coordinate 4,888 of JANOAS010000294.1, read as the reverse complement.
TTTCCAAGGCCGGGCTCCAGGCCAGGCAGGCGGTGCTGGAGGTGGTGGCGCTGGCGCCGCTGGCACGCCGCGTGGTCGAGCGGGAGGCGGCTGGAGGCTCCGTCACGGTGGAGATCGACGAAGCAGTGCGAGTGCTCGCCGCCCCGGACCTGCTGACACGGGCGGTGGCAAATGTGGTGCGCAACGCCGTCCGCCATGCCGGCACCTTCGGCCCCGTGGTCATCTCCGCCGCGCCCTCGGGGGAGGGGATCGCCCTGCGCATCGCCGACTCCGGGCCCGGTGTGCCGGAGGATGCTCTCCCGCGTCTCTTTGATCCCTTCTTCCGGCTGGATGACTCCCGTGCGAAGGAAACCGGCGGAGTCGGCCTCGGTCTCGCCATCGTCAAAGCCTGCGTCGACGCTTGCCACGGCACCGTCACGGCCAGGAACCGCACCCCGCGCGGGCTGGAGGTGGAGATGTGGCTGGAGCGGGCGTGAGTGCGGTTCCCGTTGCTATTGAAACCAAAAGGCGGTAAGGGATTCCTGCCGGACGCCTCGTTCCGGCGAGCTTTTTTCATCACTATGCCCAGCATGAGAATTTCAGGAAAAGTGTGGTTGGTTTTTCTTGCGGCGTGCCTGCCGGGCGCGGGGGCTGGATTGCGGGCTGTGGGGGAGGAGGCGGCTGATCTGGGCCGGCTGAAGGCGGAGTTTCGGAAGGCGCGGGCTGCCGGTGATGCTGGTGGGATGATGCGGAGCGGGAGGCCGCTGGTGCCGCTGCTGGAAAAGGCGGGACTGCCGGACCTGGCGGAGGAGGTGGCGCTGGATGCGGCGGTGGCCACGGATGCGCAGGGATCACCTGCGGAGGCGGTGGCGGCGGCGGACGAGGCACTGCGCATGGTCGCGCTGGCGAGGGCGGGCCGGATGAACGCGTGGGACTGGATGCTGAAGTCCAAACTGGCCGGGCTGGCGGTGAAAAACCAGCTGGCCCTGGGGTGTGTGGCGGAGGCGCAGCGGCGGCAGGCGGAGGCGTGGGCGCATTTGCAGCAGGGCATCCGGCTGGAGACGGGCGGGGAGTGGAGCCAGGGCAGCCCTGTTCCGGCAGGCCTGAGTGAGGCACTGCTCGACATCCTGCTCAGGAATGTGTGCTACGACTGCGAGATACTCTGCGGTGCGGGGCGGAATGTCGAGGCGGTGAGCCGGCTGGTGGCGGTGGATCGCGCGCTGGACTCGGCGGGACGGGAGCGGGGGCATCATGCACTCCAGCTGCTGCACCTGCTGGCGCACGAGCAGAAGTTTCTGGGTTTCTGGCGGGACTCGTGCGCTACGCAGGACCGGGTGCTGGAAATGACGAAGCCGGGTTCGTTTGATCACGATCTGGCGCGGGCGAACCGGGCCTACTGGCGTTCCCAATTTGAGGGACCCGAACCGGTGCTGCTGGCGGAGGTGCGCGACTCGGCGGCACGGCTGGATGCGCTGGGCAATGTGACCATGAGCCGCGCCACGAGGCGCATTCTGGCAAAGATGGGGTTCGCCTACCGCGAGGCCGGGTTCGACATCGGTGATCTGGCGGCGGTGGTGAAGGAGGCCGAAGCGGCGGGGGACAGGATGGATGCGATCTACGCCCGGCGTGATCTGGCGGTGATCCAGCGGCGGACGGGCGACTTTCGCCAGGCGGAGGCCGGGCTGCTGGCCGGCCTGGCCGCGCTGCGGGCGACGGGACGGAAATGCGGCGAGCCCAGTGTGTACAAGGAATACGGCGAGCTGCTGCGCCTGTCCGGGCGCACGGCGGAGGCGGTCCGGATGTTTGGCGAGGCGATCCGGCTGACGAAATCCTTCCGATGGACGCAGCACCTGCCGGGCCTCCTCCACGTGCTGGCGCTGGCGCAAAATGATGCGGGCGACGCGGCCGGGCTGAAGGCGACCCTGGCGGAGCTGGAGGCGCTGGTGAAGCGTGGAAAACTGGAGCCCGAGCGGCGGCTGGATGCCGGAGTCGCGCTGGCTGTGTGCCTGCAGGCGCTGGGGCGGACAAAGGAGGCGGCTGGCGAGGTGCGGCGGACGGTGGCGGACGGGCGTGCCGCTACAGTGCCGGAGTGGCGCGTGACGTGGGCGCAGAAGTATCCGCTGGGCGAGATCAAGCCCGCGCAGCCTGCGGCGGCAACCCAGACGGCAGCTGATCTGCAGCCGCTGAGTGTGGCATCCGTCGTGGCAGAGGCGGAGGCGGCCACGGCCCGGTTTACGCTTTCAAATCCTGGCGCGGCAGCGTCGGCGGGGCGGCTGGTGGTGGAGGGCGCGCACCTGGAGGCGCGTTGGCGGGACGAGGCATCCGCAGGGCGGATTTCCCTGCTGGCAGAAGGGGGGGAGGGCGTTGTGCGGCACGAGATCCGGCTTCTGGGAAATGAGGAGTATCTCCTGATCTGCGAGGCCGGCAGGGGCGTGGCGGGGCAGGTGAGGGTGCGCTGGGAGCCCGTCGCCGGGCCTTCCCAGCAGGCAGAGTGGAAAATTGAGCGCGACAGCCCGGACGGACACGAGGTGGGGGTGACGAATGCGAGCTTTGCCGAGCGGAATGCTTTTTACGCCCTGCGCCTGCATCACTCGCTGGCGCGGCGCGGGGGTGATCCTGCGGTGCCGGTGGACATGCGTGTGGCAGCCTCCAGCCCGGTGCGGATCGAGGTGCTGGCGGCGGACAGCGGCGACCTGCTGGCCGTGGATGCGAATGGCGACGGGAGCTATGATGGGCCGGGTGATTTCGTGATGTCCGACACGAACCACGACGGCACGCCGGACTTCACCTGCGAGCCGGGGCGTCCGGTGGAGGTGGAGCTTCGTGTCTTTTCGCCCGGCGGTGGCGCGATGATACCCGCGGAGATGTCGCTCGATGTGCAGCTCCGTGGCGCGGACGGTTGGGCGACTGCTGCCCGGGACGTGTTGAGGGGGAAGGCGGCGAGGTAAAGCCTGTCCCACGGGACGGACACTTCGGGCCGCAGGAATTCGGTTGCAGTTGGGGCGTGGGAAGAAGGGGGATCAGGGGAAAGGCAGGGCAGGCTGATCCTCCAAGCGCCGCATCGCCCCGAGTGTGCACACCCGGCCATGGCTCCGAGTCAGCATGCCCCGCGCTGGGTGCTCCACTGGCTTGGTGCATGGCGGCGCTTGGAGGATCAGCCTGCCCTACCATTCCTGCCGGGGTCGTCTCACGCCAGGCCGGAGCGGGCAGTGCATGTCCTGTCGACGAAAAACGCCGCCCTGGGTGAACCGGGGCGGCGTTTTTGTGGCGAGGTGTTACTTGGCTGTGGTGGCCGGGGTTGCCGGCGGTGTGGAGGCGGCTTTCTGGGCTTTTTCGATGACCGCCTGGTCGTCGACGCTGAGGAGGTCCACCTTGAGCGGAACCTTTTTGCCGCCTTTCATGAGGAAGGTGCCGGTGCCGTCTGCCACCTTTTCCAGCGCGGCAACCATGGTTTTGCCTTCCTTGTTGGTCCATGTGCGTTCGGGCACGAGGATGGCGGGGGCTGCCGACGCCGCAGGTTTGTCTTCGGGCTTGGCTTCTCCGGCTTCCTTGAGGGCTTTTCTGACGGCCTTCTCGAACTCGGGCTCGGCTGGGTGGCCGGAAAAGACGGACTTGCCTTTGGCATCGAAGACTACGGTGTGGGGAATTCCACCACCTCCGCCAGGCACGTTCCCGTTGTCCACGACTGGGAACTTCATCTTCAGTTGTTTCACTGTCTTCTGGACTTCCTCGGACTTTGCATTTTGACAATGCATTCCGATCATCACGAAGGGTTTGTCGTCATTCCGCTTGTGGAGTGCCACTAACTGTGGCATCGCGGAAATGCAGGGGCCTCAGTGAATGCCCCATTGTTCGATGACGACGACCTTGCCCTTGAGGTCTTCAACTTTGATGGGGCCGTTGGCGATGACCGGCCCGAGGCGGACGCCGGAAAGGTCCGTCGTCTGCGCCCGGAGGGGCATGGCGCCAACTGCTAGTGCTGCGAGCAGGAACAGGATGTTCTTCATGTTGGTTTGGGTTCGGGCGGGGAGGAAATTCACAGCCCGGTGGCCAATTTGTAATCTGCCATTCTGAAAATAGCAAGGATGGCCCTGGCGGTAGGGGTTCTGCTCCTGCCGTCGGGGAAATGCGCACGGGACGGCTTTTTCAGGGGAGGACGGGCACTTCGCAGAAGGTGAGGGCGGCGATGCCGTTGTCCCCGCGCAGGAGGAGTTTCTGGCTCCATTCCTTGCTGTCGAGATAGGTGATGGTCTTCGCGGTGGTGGCGGGGGCGAGTCTCAGGGTGACTTTGTTTCCAGCCCTGGTGCCGGAGAGGACGAGGCCCTTTTTTCCGTCGAGGGTGAACTGCTCGCGCAGGCCGTCGTCCCAGGCGACGGGCTGGTCAAACTCGAGGACGATCTCGTCCTGCGTGCCCTCCGGGCGGAAGGCGCGCCTGAGGTTGGGCGGGGTGATGGGCGCGGGGAAGGTGGCACCGTAGAAGTCGCGCTTCATAAGCGGGGCGATGGATTTCGCGATCTCGACGTAGCCGGCGGGCGGGTAGTGGCAGCCGCCGGGGGGATCAATGCCCAGGGTGGACATGAGGCTCATGCGGGCAAAGGCGGTGGGCAGCTGGCGCTGGACTTCGCGCAGCCGGTTGTCGGAGCCGTCCACTCCCATGGAGCACGCCTTAGGCCAGATCTGGAAAACATAGCACTGCTGCACGTTGGGGTAGTCGCGCTTCCACGAGGCGGCCATGTCGATGAAATACTGGCGGTAGGTTTCCCAGCCGTAGCCGCCGGTGGGTCCGCCCGCGCCTTGATCGCTCTCGCCCTGGTGCCAGAGGACGCCGCGGATGGAGTGGGTCATCTTCGCGCGCTGCATGCGCCACAGCATCCGGCCATAGATGGTTTCGAGGTCGGTCGGATTGGAG
>JANOAS010000293.1:0-15577 GCA_031411255.1 bacterium | reverse complement strand
CCGCCGGAGAGGCGCATGTTGGCCTCGGCGGCTTTGCGGACGCCTTCGGAGTCGGTGATGATGTCCTTGTAGGTCATGCCGCCGGGGATCATGGGGAGGACGTGCTCGGTGAAGGGAACCATCACGTCAAGGACGTAGGCTTCCTTGGCCGCGAGCATGCGCTTGAGGGCGGGGATGAGGTCCTTTTTGTGGAGGACGCGTTCGCAGACTACGCCAAACCCGGCACACATCTTGATGTAGTCGGGGTAGATCTTGGATTCGTCGCTGTGGGAGGGATCGTACTCGACGTTCGGGTCGGCGAGGAAGGTGTGGGCGCGGTTGGAACCGTATTTCAGGTCCTCCCACTGGACGACCATGCCGAGGTGCTGGTTGTTGATGACGATGGCCTTGGCGGCGATGCGCTCGGTCTTGGCAGTGGCGAGCTCCTGGATGTTCATGAGGAAGGAGCCGTCGCCGTCGATGTCAACGACCTCCATGTCCGGGAAGGCGACTTTTGCGCCGAGGGCGGCGGGGTAGCCGTAGCCCATGGAGCCGAGACCGGCGGAGGTGACGAAGCGGCGGGGTTCATCAAACTGGTAGAACTGACCGGCCCACATCTGGTGCTGGCCGACGCCGGTGGTCATGATCAGGTTGCCCTTGGTCAGCTGGTAGAGCTGCTCAATGATGTACTGGGGCTGGATGAGGTCCGGGGTGTCGACGTATTTGAAGGGGCTCTTCGTCTTCCACTCGGTGATCTGGTCATACCAGGCGGGGAAGGTGTTCCAGCCGGACTTTTTACGCTTGTAGCCGGCCTTGTCGAGGAGCTGGTTCAGGCGGGCGAGGGCATGCTTGACGTTGGCGAGGATGGGCAGGCGGACGGTCTTGTTCTTGTTGATCTCCGCGTTGTCGATGTCGATGTGGACGATGGTGCCGTGCTCGGCGAATTTCTCCACCTTGCCGGTGACGCGGTCGTCAAAACGCACGCCGAGGGCGAAAAGGAGGTCGGCTTCGTTGACGGCGTTGTTTGCGTAGACGGAGCCGTGCATGCCCAGCCAGCGGAGGGAGAGGGGGTGGGTCTCGGGAAATCCGCCGATGCCCATGATGGTGGTGGCGACCGGGATGCCGGTGCGCTCGACAAACTCGCGCAGCTCGGCGCTGGCCTCGCCGGTGATGATGCCGCCGCCCGCGTAGATCATCGGGCGCTTGGCGCCGCGGATCATGCCCATCGCCTCATTCAGGGCCACTTCGTCCAGTTCGCGGTCCGGGGTGTAGCCGCGGAGTTTGATTTCCTTCGGGTAAACCGGCTGGATGCGGGCCTCCTGGACGTCCTTCGGCATGTCGATGCAGACGGGGCCGGGGCGGCCGGTCTGGGCGATGTGGAAGGCCTCCTTGACGATGCGCGGGATGTCGTTCGGGTTGGTGACGAGGTAGCTGTGCTTCACCACGGGGAGGGTGACGCCGTAGAAGTCCGTTTCCTGAAAGGCGCCGCGGCCGATCATGAACTGGGGCACCTGGCCGGTGATGACGACGAGCGGGGTGGAATCCAGGTAGGCATCCGCGATGCAGGTGACGATGTTGGTGGCGCCGGGGCCGGAGGTGCCCATGCAAACGCCGGCCTAGCCGGTCACGCGCGCGTAGCCTTCAGCGGCGAATCCGCCACCCTGCTCGTGGCGGGGCAGGATGGTGCGGATGGTCTTGGATTTCGTAAGAGCCTGGTGAATCGGCATCGATGCTCCGCCCGGATAGGCGAAAATGACTTCCACCCCCTCGCGTTCCATGCAGCTGACAAGGACCTCGGCCCCCGTCATGGGTTGGCCGCGCTCCGGGGAGGCCGGGGCGGATTTGGTCTTGGTCAGGGACTTGGGCTTGGCTTTGGCAGCGGGTTTCGCTTTGGCGCTCATGGTCGTCGTGATGATTGAATCGAGGATGTTTCGAGATGAAAGGGACGGGCATTTTAAGCCATTAGCCCGCCGTGGCAACTGGAGATGCACGACAAGTGCGTGCGGAAGGTATGCGGAGCGGGACAAATTGTGGGCAAGCGGGTCAATTGCTGGTTGCCTTTCTGGCGTCTTTTATGCTAGAAGGAAGACCAAGGCATTCCCCAGCCAGAACAGTCCCCCTGCCATGAATGCACCCAACACCCCAGTAGCCGACGAGTCCCGCGCCCTGCCGGAGTGGCAGCCGCCTGCCCTGGAGGAGCTGCAGGGTCAGGTGCCTGGGTGCGAAATCCTGGAGCTGGCCGGAGCCGGGGGCATGGGGGCTGTCTACAAGGCGCGGCAGACGAAGCTGGACCGCATCGTGGCGGTGAAGCTGCTGGCGGTGGAAATCAGCCGGAATCCGGAAGTGGCGGCCCGTTTTGAGAGCGAGGCCCGGCTTCTGGCGAAATTTGAGCATCCGAACATCGTCCACGTCTACGACTTCGGCCTGACCACAGGGGGGAGCCTCTATTTTGTGATGGAGTATGTGGACGGAAAGGACCTTTTCCACTACCTGCATGGCACCCACTCGGTGAAGGAGGTGGTGAAGATTTCCCTCCAAGTGTGCGATGCCCTGGCCGCCGCCCACTCGCGCGGAGTGGTGCACCGGGACATCAAGCCGGCGAACCTGATCATCAACAGCGAAGGGAAGGTGAAGGTGGCGGATTTCGGCGGGGCGCGGGTGATGACTGCGGGCGGGGTGAATGCGGACGCCTGGGGGACGCCCGGCTACTGCGCCCCGGAGGCAGCCTGGCCGCAGGCGGACCACCGGGTGGACATCTTCAGCCTCGGTGCACTAATGTACGAGGCTCTGACTGGTCGCGTGCCACACTGGCCGCTGACGCCGCCCAGTGTGCTGAATCCCCAGCGGGACAAGCAGATGGACGGTGTGGTGATGAAGGCTCTGGCACTCGATCCGGCGGAACGGTGGCAGACGGCTGCGGAGTTCCGGGCCGCGCTGGAGCCGTTCCTTGTTTCCCAGCCCGGGGTGCCGACGGCGCGGGTCCAGGTGTCCGCCCCGGCGCGGAAGCCGGCGAAGTCCGCCCCGGGGCCGGTCGTGGCACGGCCTGCTCCGGCTGAGGCGGAAACGGTGGTGGAGGCCCCCCCGGCGAAGGGGAGGCTGGGCATGGTGGCGGCCATTGCGGGGACGGTGGTCGTCCTGGGCGGTGGTGGTGCGGCGCTGATGTTTGGAGGGGGCAAAAAGGAGGCTGCAGACCAGTCTGCGCAAGCGGAGCCGGGGGCGGCTGCTTCCGTCCCCGCAGAGCCAGAGCCATCCGGAACCAAAGCAGCGCCCTCGCTCATCACCTCCTTTGGGCCGGAGGAGACGGGTTCCAAACCATCGACGAAAGGACCGAAGGAGCCCGGGCCGCTGGGCAAAAAAATGCAGGAGCTTGCTGCGGCTGCGGCTCCGGAAGGGGGGAAGCGCCCTCCGGCCGAGGCGCTGGAATTTTCCGGCCATCATTATTTGATCGCTTCCGTCCAGCTGCACTGGAAGGAGGCCAAAAAATTTGCGGAAGACTGCGGTGGCCACCTTTTGACGCTCACCAGCAAGCAGGAAATCGCCTTTATCACCGACTCCTGGAGTCGCCTGACCGGGGGTGACTCGATCCAGCCGCCTGAGGCATGGACCGGCGGCATCAACCCAGGGAAGTCGCCGGACGGCTGGACCTGGGTGACGGGTGAGCCGTGGGCGGATCCCTTCTGGATGAGCGATGAGCCTGACCTGAAGTACCCCGAAAACCCCGTCTACCTGCGCCGCGATCCCACGAACCTGGGAATGCGGGACGGTGCGGGGAATGACCTCCGATGCCTGGCCATCGAATGGGAGCAGGCCACCCCTCCGCCTGCTCCAGTCGTGGCTGAGACAAAACCAGTCACCGAGCCTGCTCCGGCGGCATCGCCCGCCATGGCGGCCAGCCCGACAGCGCTGCCGGAGCCAAAGCCGGCCGTCGTTCCTGCTGCCGCCCCGGCTGTTTCACCGGCTTTCCTTGCCGCTGCCACGGACCTGGCGGGGAAATATGCAGCGGCCCTGAAGCGTGCCGCCGATGCGGCCACTGCGGCTGGGAAACCCCAGGACGCCGCCGCCCTCATGGCTGAAGCGGCCCTCATTGCACAGGACCCCACGGCCCCTCCGTTTTCCCTGGCCGCCCTGCCCGCCGTGGTCAAGCCACTGCGCGACAAGTGGACCGACGCGCTGGCAAAACTGAAAAAATCTTCCGAAGAGAAACCCGCCACGTCCGCGACCGCCCCGCTGGCAGCCTCCACCGCTCCCGTGCCCGTGGTGGCCCCCGCTCCCGGCACTCCAGCGGCACCGGCGGCACCGGGGCACCACGCGGCTGAGTACAAGCTGCGCACCAGCGGCTCGCCCGAATCCGCCATCGCCGTGCAGACGAAAAAGGGGGACCTGACCAGGGGGGAATTCAAGGATGGTATTTGGACGTTTGACACGCCTGCGGGCAGCACCTGCGAGTTCGGCGGCTGGACCAAACCTGCGACCTTTCCTTGCGTGGTGAGCGCCATGGTTTCGTCGGAAAAGTACTTCTCCTGGTTCGTCACCTTCAACAGCGGCCAGGCCTTTGCCTCCTGGCACGAGGACAAGTGGTCCGGCAGGCTTTCACCCCGCAAGGACATGGACGCGGCCAAGGTGGACGACCGCCCCTTCCACATGGGCCGGAAAAAGGAGTTTCGCGCGACCATTGCGCTGCTTCCTGGAGGGGTTTATGCGTTCGCGGACGGGAAACTCTGCGGCAGCATCAAGCAAAAGCAAATCACCCATCTGGAGTCCTTCAGCGCCCTTCGATTCAGCGGCCCCACCACCGTGCGGGACATGGTCTGGTTCACCCCGACTGACGCGGAGATGGAAGCCATTAAAAAGGGCGATTTGCCCGCCATCGGGTCGCTGCCCGCCACCGTGTACGGAGCGGCCCCCGTTTTGGTTGTGCTGGACAATGCGGTTCACCCGATGGTTGTGCGCGAGGTTCCGACCGCCGCTTACATTGAAAAGAAGCTGGCCAAGGAGCCGGACAAGTGGCGTTCGATCAGCTTTGCCGACGATGCCTGGACCTTCGACCCGAACGATCCGGCCACCATGCGTGCGACCCCCTGGACGGCACTCCCGGCGGGGCCGGTGGTGGTGAGCGCGGGGCTGAAGAGTGCGAAGGCGGCTGGCTTCAACATCGTCACGCGCGTTGGCACCCTGTGGATCCAGTGGCAGGCGAAAGGGTGGAACGCCGGGGTGTCCGACATTCCCGGGGCCGTCATGGAGCGGGGAAAGTGGCAGGGGACTCAGGGCGAGGAAACACCCGCCACCATTGCCATCCTCCCCGGTCTCATCCAGTGCTGGGCTGGCAGTGAACTGGTGGGAACGATCAAGGCGGCTGGAATCGAGGATTTGCGGGAGTTCGGGCTCCACTTCGTCGGCACCACCACGGTGAAGGGTGCCCGCTTTTTCCGCCCCACGGCGGAGGAAATCACGAAAATCCAGGCGGGACAGCTGCCCCGATGAGCGGTTTGACCCGTCTGCGGCGGCTGGCAAACAAGCCAGCTTCTTTTCCCTTGATTGAACGAACGGGCGGCGGTTGAGTCTAAAACCTGTGGTCCGGGCATCCGGCTCCCTTTCACCCCATCATGAAACGATTTTTCGCCCCTCTCCTGCTGGCCGCCCTCGTGGCGGGAATGTCCTCGTGCTCACTCCTGGAGGAAAAGCCGGATTTCAAGCCTGTGGCACCGCGCGGAGTGGTTCCGCAGGAATTCCTGTTCACCATGCACGCGCCGCTCAATGCCTGGCTGGACACCCCCGTGGTGGTTCACATGGATGAGGTTCCCCTCAACAAAATCTTTGAGCAGCCGGCCCTGCGAGGTCTGAACCACCGGTGGGCCAGCGTGCCGAAAATCATGCCGAAGATCACGGTGCACCGGATCGCCATCACCCGCCGCCAGCTGCTCTGGTCGCTGGCGCAGGACCACGGGCTGCAGATGATCCCCGTGCACGACGGCCATGGCGGCGAGTGCTACGTCGAGATCCGCAACCGCCAGGAGCGACTGACTTTCTAAACCCGAGAGGGCCGGATCACACTCCGGCCTTCTTTTTGATGGCTGACAGCAGTGCGTCCGCGAGGGCGCGCATGCCCGCGTCTCCGGGATGGCCTGCCACCCCGGCGTGGTCGATTTTTCGTTCGGCGCTGGCGGCATTTTTCGGGTCGCTGCCCAGCGGGGCGATGTCGACAAAAGTCGCGCCGGCGTCCTCCGCTGCCTTGCGCATGATCCCGTCCTTCACAGCATGGGGCCAGAAGCAGCTGCGGACAAAAATGGCCGGGGCCCCGCCGGCTTTGAGGGCTGCCAGCAGCCGGGCAAATCCGCCGGCAAAGGCGGCGCGCGCCTCCTCAGTGGCGGGTTCGGGGACATTTTCACCCAGAGCCAGGATGACGAGGTCCGCCTTGAACTCCAGCTCGGGCTTCAGCCGCACCCCGGGATCAAACGTGGCGGCTCCGCGTTCAAAATCGGCGGTGTTTTTCACCAGGATTTGGGGCGCCGCGCCCGCAGCCGCCGCGAGGTCTGCGGTCAGCAGGTGGACGTAGTCCTTGTTTTCCGCGCTCGCGGCCATGCCCCAGTTTCCCGTCCAGCCGATGTCCGGTGCGGGGGAGTGCAGGGTGATGCTGTTGCCGAGAAAAAGCACCCGCTCCACCGGTAGCGTGCCGATGGCCGGGCGGGCGGAGTCGAGCGGGCGCAGGCGGATGTTTTTGAAATAGAAAATGCTCTTCGGATCATGAGCCTGCAGGGCGATGCCGGCGCCGGCCGGGTTCAGCCTGCGGCCCTCGCGCTCCTTCGGCCTTTGGAGGTTTTCAGGCTCCGTGTAGTCGACCACCTGCGCGCCGTTCACCAGCACGGTGATCCGTTTGCCCTTCACTCGGATGAGCACCTTGAACCACTGGCTCTCGTCCACCGGTGATTTGTCCAGATCCACCACGGCATACAGGCTGCCGGTTTTCCGTTTTTCCACCGCAGAGCTGTTCAGCTGGATCTCATACCCGTTGTGCAGGCGCTGGCCGTCGGGCATCGTTTCGAGGTCGGCGTGGATGAAGATGCCGGAATTGGCATTCGCCTCGCTCCGGGTTTCCACCTCCAGTTCGAAGTCCTTGAATTTCTCAAACCCCCCGGCGGAATCCCCGGCGAAGAAAAGGTGCGAGCTGGTCTTCACCGCATTGGCGCGGATCGTCCCGTCCACCAGGGACCAGGATTCGGGGGAAACATTGGCCTTCCAGCCGTTCAGGTCCTTGCCATTGAAAAGCTCGCGCCACGCGGTCTGCGGTCCGGCACCGGCGGCGGGGGCGGCGGGTTCTGCCCGCAGGGTTGTCGAAAGCAGGACGGCCAGGAGGGTCAGCAGGAGGGGTTTCATGGGTGGTGCGGTCTCCTCTATTTTCCGGCGCTGCGTTTTTTCGCATAGGCGGCCACGTCCTGGGCGGCCTTGGTTTCGGTGCCGGGCTTGTCAAGGAAACCCAGATCCCGAAACCAGTCGAGGAAGCGGTCGCGCCAGGCACCGTAGGGAATGGTTTCGCGGTCCTTCGCGCTCACGCCGTGGGTGCCGCGTCCGTAGATGTGCATTTCGAGGTTGGGCACTGAGGCTTTGAGCATGGGCGTGAAGTAATCCGTGGCCCAAAGGGCATGCACCTTGTCGCCGGATCCTGCGCAAGCGATGAAGCTGGGCGGCACATTGACCGGGATGGCCGTCTCGGGCGCCTTTGTAAACGGCGTCGGCCCCGGGTAGATGACGCCGACAAAATCCGGACGGGGCGAGATTTTGGCCAGCGGATCAGCCGCCTCGCCATGATTTTTGGCGAACTCGTCGAAGAAGAGCGTGGCGGGCGCGGAGAGTTCCGCACCGGCGGAAAAACCGACCATGCCGATGCGGGCCGGATCGAGGTTCCACTCGGCCGCGTGAGCCCGCACGATGCGGATGGCCTGGAAGGCGTCGTTCACCGCATCCGTCGTGGGCTCGTAGCCGTCCACGCGCAGGCGGTTGCGCAGGATGATGGTGGAGACGCCGAGTTTTGCGAAATACGGCACGTAGTCCGCGCCCTCCGGGCCGACCCAGAGAATCTTGTGGCCGCCGCCAGGAACGACGATCACTGCGGTGCCGGTATTGGCCGCATCCTTTGCGGCGAGGTGCACCTCGATCGACGGGTTGTGAATGTTGATGACATTGGTGATCGCCCCCTTGCCGCCCGAGGCGGTGTTGTAGCGCTCGGCCTCGTGCAGGCGCTCGTGTTTCAGCAGCGGGGAGTCTGGTGGAAAGAGGGGCAGCACCAGCCCGCCGGGAACGATGATCTCCGGCTTGAAGGGGCCGTCAGCCGGCGTTCTGGCGGGGGTGGTGTCGGCGGCCTTGTCCTGGGCGAAGCAGGGAATGGCTGCAAGCAGCAGCAGCGAGAGACAAATGGATTTCATGGAGTGATGAGGAGCAGGGACGGTTCGGGGTAAACGGTGAATCCACCAGTTGTAAGGCAGGCGCGCTCGATCCGCCCCTGGCGGGATGGCGTGCCGGGGCATGGTGGGTTCCCCTGGGATGGGGGGTGTCATGAAGCGATGCGGGTGAAGGGCTCGCCTTCGTTGAGCGTGGGGCGCTCGGGGCGGCCCTTGTAGTTGTAGATGAGGCCCATGTTGTCCAGGCCCAGCAGCCACAGGATGGTGGCATGGAGGTCGTGGACGTGCAGGCGGTCCTCCACAGCGTGCAGGCCGAGGTCGTCCGTGCTGCCGATGGTCTGTCCGCCCTGCACTCCGCCGCCGGCGAACCACATGGTGAAACCGGTCGGGTTGTGGTCGCGGCCGTCGCCTTTTTCACTCATCGGGGTGCGGCCAAACTCGCCGCCCCAGACGACCAGCGTGTCCTCCAGCATGCCGCGGGACTTGAGATCGCGCAGGAGGGCGGCCACCGGCTGGTCCATGCTGACGCAGAGGGCTCCGTGGTTTTTCTCCATCTGGGTGTGGGAGTCCCACTTGCTGCCCGCGCCATGGTAGACCTGCACAAACCGGACGCCGCGCTCGACCATGCGGCGGGACAGCAGGCAGAGGCGGCCCATTTCCGCAGTCTCCTTTTTGTCCATGCCGTAGAGTTTTTTCGTGGCTTCGCTCTCCCCGGCCAGGTCGACGGCACCGGGCGCCTCGGCTTGCATGCGGTAGGCGAGTTCGTAGCTCGTGAGGCGGGCGGAGAGTTCCGTCTGGTCGGGGAAGCGCTCTGCGTAGCCGCGGTTGAGCTGGTTGATGAAATCCATGCGCGAGCGCTGCTGGCCGGGCGTCTGGGAGGCGGGTGTGTTGAGGTTCGGGATCGGCTCGCTCCCTCCCTGGAGGCGGATGCCCTGGTAGACGGCTGGCATGAAGCCGGCACCCCAGTTGCGCGGGCCGTTGACGACGCTGGATTGATTGTCCTGGAGCACGACAAAGGCGGGCAGGTCTGTGTTTTCCGAGCCCAGCCCGTAGGAAACCCACGAGCCCAGCGAGGGGCGCCCGCCGAGGATGGAGCCGCTGTTCATCTGGCACACGCCGGCGCTGTGGTTGATGCCGTCCGAGACACATGAGCGAACCACGGCGAGGTCATCCGCACACTGGGCGATGTGCGGCAGCCAGTCGCTCACCCAGAGACCGCTCTGGCCGTGCTGCGCCCACTGGCGCTGGCTGGCCAGCAGTGGAGATTTGGCCTCGCCCATGGCCGTGATGACCGGAGCAAAGCTGTCGGGAAGCGGCCTGCCCGCCAGCCGGTTGAGCAGCGGTTTGGGATCGAAGAGGTCGAGGTGCGACGGGCCGCCCTCCATGAAAAGGAAGATGACATTTTTCGCCCGCGGACGGAGCTGCGCCTTCTTCGCCGCCAGAGGGGACGCCGGTGCCGCAAGGGCCGCCCGGGCATCGCGCCCCAGCAGGCTCTGGAGTGCAATCGCCCCCAAGCCCACGCCGGAGCGGAAAAGGAAATCCCGGCGGGAAGTGAGGGGTTCGTAGCGGTGGCAGCGGGGATCGTTCATGAGTGGAGTGCGGGCTGGGTTTTGAAATCGGGGAGGATGGCTGGCCTTGAACCACGGAGTGGTTCTCCATGAATAGCCGGGGGTCGCATGACCCCCGGAAAGCGGCGGGTGATCGAAAAACCCCGGAGGGGTTGCCCAATGCGGGAGGCGTGGCAGGATCCCGGAAGATCACCGTCATGGCTACCTACACCGACATCACCTACCATCTCGTTTTCGCGACGAAGAACCGGATCCCGTCGCTCGACAAACCACGTCGGGACGATCTCTACCGGTTCTGCTGGGGGCTTTTGAAAGCACGGGACTGTCACCTGTACCGGATCGGCGGGGTCGAGGATCACGTCCACATTTTGACTTCGCTTCACCCGACGGTGGCGCTGGCGGATCTGGTGAAAGAAATCAAAACGGCATCCTCTGCGTGGATCAAGGGGCAGGCTGTTTTTCCGGCCTTTGACTACTGGCAGGAGGGATACGGGGCGTTCACGGTGGGCACGGAGGCGAGGCCGGGGCTCATTGACTACATTCGGAACCAGGAAACCCACCATCAGCGGCTGAGTTTCATCGACGAGTTGAGGGAGATGGTGGGGAAGGCCCAGCTGCAATGGAAGCCGGATTATTTGCCGTGAGGCGTTGATTGCATTGGCCAACCCCTCCAGGGTTGCCGGGGGTTCGTCGCCATACCGGGGGTCGTGCGACCCCCGGCTATTCATGGGGAGCCACTCCGTGGCTCGTTGGGCACGGGCGAGGTGCGGGAAATCCCGGCGTGCTGCTGCCGGTGCATGGCGGTGGCAGCGGGGATCGTTCATGGTTTGTCGAAGGATGTGTTGAGGTCACGAGACGCTTGCGGATGGCCAGGGGAGAGGTAATTTTCGCGCATGAGCAGCAGAATCGAAATACAGGAAGCCATCGAGCAATTGCCGCAGGGCGAGTTGCTCGCCATCGCCGACTGGATCGACAAGAAGGTCCATGCTGAGAGGCATGGCTCTTTGCCGCAAGCCTGGTTGAACAGCGCGCGCGGCGCGGCGAAGCCCGGTGTTTCGACGGCGGAAATAATGAGCCTGACCCGCGGGGAATAATGGGCGGAATTCTTCTGGATACCAACGTTCTGCTGGACATCGCGACAAACGATCCGGTTTGGGCAGGCTGGTCCGAGACGCAGTTCCTGAAGGCTTCGACCCTGGGTTTGATCACCATTAATCCGGTCATCTACGCCGAGCTGGCACCGGCATTTGCCTCCAATGAAGCGCTGGAGGCCTGGCTTGATCCGGGGATTTTCCACTACGCGGAACTGCCCTATGAGGCGGGCTGGTCTGCAGGCCAGGCTTTCGTTAAATACAGGAGAGCCGGTGGCACCAAGTCTTCGCCATTGCCCGATTTTTTCATTGGGGCACACGCGGAACTCGAAAAGCTCACCGTGGTCACGCGCGACGCCAGTCGCTTCAAGACGTACTTTCCTTCCGTGACGATCATAGCCCCGTGAGCGGCGGCGGGCCGAATGGTTCACTGTTTCACTCCACATACAAAAACTCGCTGGAATTGAAAAGAGCCTGGCAGAAATCCGTGAGGGCGGCCTGCTGTGGGGACTGTTGCGGGGTGGGCTTGAGGGCGGGGCGGTCGAGGGTGTGGTGGTGGGGGCCGAGGTCGGCGAAGACGTCGGGCCGGGCCTCGAAGCGCCAGTAGCCGAGGGTGGTGTCAGTGACGGCATCCGCGGTGTGGAGCATCTTCGCCACGGGCAGCGCGGTGGAGGAGAGGCGGACGTCGTCGATGACGCCGTGAAAGGACTGGGCTCTGGCACCCGAGCGGGCGGCGATGGTGAGCGGCGTGTCATTCGACCAGCCGCCGGTGACCTGGTGTGCGATGGTGGCCGTCAGCAGGGGCTCGTCGTCGTTGGAGAGGTCCTTGATGGCAAAAAAGACGTGGCCGGCAGCCTCCGCCGTGGCCGGGGTGATGGCGGCGGCGATGAAGTAGGGCTTGTTCATCTGCACGCCGAGGTCGGAGAAAACGGGGCCCCCCCCCCGGTGGCCATCGCGATGGATGCCGACGAGCTGAAGGGCGACGGTGAGCGGCTTGCGGCGGGATTTTTGCCCGGTGATGCCGAGCGTCCACCCCGCGCCGGCGTTGTTCCCATCCCACTTGGCGGCGATGGTGCGGAGGTCGCCGGAGTCGCTCACGGAGCGGGAAACAACGAAGGCCTCGATGGTGAAGGCGCCGTCTAGCGGCATGGCGGCGCTGTCGCCGACGCGGAACATCATTTGCTCGCTGCCGGGCTCGACGAGGGCGCCCTGACCGTCGCGGTATGGCACCTTTTCCGGAATGAAGGTGGCCTGGCCCGAGGCGAGCCGCTGCGGGTCGGCCTGGGTGGCCTGGCTGGTGACGAAGGCGGAGGCGGACTGGACCTCGGCATCACTCGCGGCGCGGCCAAAGGCGAGCCGATACGCCGACTGGATCTGCGATGCGCTGCTGCCGGGTGCCGTTTTTTCCAGCCGCTCCGCGAGGGTCTGGGCGCGGGCGCGCAGGCTGGCGCTGTTCGCCAGGAGGAGGGACTGGACGGGAGTCGTGGTGGTGTCGCGCGAGGCGGCGCTGCTGAACCAGAGCGGCGCGTCAAAGACGTCCGCCAGCGGGTCGCGTGTATTCCGCATGAAGCGGGTGAAGATGGTGCGGCGCGGGACATCGGGCGTGACGCCGGGGCCGCCGGTCGCGGGCTCCAGCTCCCCGCTCACGGCCAGCAGGGCGTCCCGGATCTGCTCGGCCTCCAGGCGGCGAGGCGTCATGCGCCAGAGGAGGCGGTTTTCCGGATCGACCAGTTTCCCCGCGGCGGTGTCCGGATGCTGGCTGCTGCGGCGCCACGCGGCGCTGGTGACGATGAGCCGGTGCAGCTTTTTCAGCGACCAGCCCTCGCGCACAAACCAGCCGGCCAGCCAGTCGAGCAGCTCCGGGTGCGTGGGCTTCTCGCCCAGCATGCCGAAATCGCTCGCATTGGCGGCCAGGCCACGGCCGAAGTGCTGCTGCCAGACGCGATTCACGATGACGCGGGCGGTGAGGGGATTCTCCGGCCGGGTCAGCCACGCGGCCAGGGCGCTGCGGCGGCCGGTGCTGTTGGGCAGCGGCGTGACCTTTGCCGCCGAGGGATCGAGCAGGGTGAGAAAGCCGGGTTCGATTTCACCGGCACCTGGTTTTTTCGGAATGGTGACCGGGGCGGCACGGGGGCCCACGTCCGCTGCGGCAAAGGCGACGGGGAGCGGGGCGGGCTTGTCCTTCTCAAAGGCGGCCAGCTCCCGCCGCAGGGCGAGGATGCGCTCCTTGTCACCGCCCTTGTAGGTCCGGTCCACGCGCTCCCAGTCGTAGATGACCTGCCGCCAGGCCAGCTCCGCCAGCTGCGCCTCCTGCGGCTCGCGTGCGGCGGCTGGCTTGCGGATCATGGCCTGGATGTCGTCGGGGAAACGGCCCACGGCCTGCTGCTCCGCACGGTCGAGATACGGCTGCTCCAGCTGCGCGAGTTCGGCGCGTTTGGCCGCCGTCTTCTCCTCCCAGACTTTCATCCTCTCCGCATGGGCGGCGACCTCCGCCGCCGTGGCTGCCGTGCGGTCACCCGGCTGGATGCCGGCAAAGAAGGCGCGCAGCCGGAAATAGTCGCGCTGGAGAATCGGGTCGAACTTGTGGTCGTGGCAGCGGGCGCACTGGAGGCCGAGGCCGAAAAAGACGTCGCCGGTGGTGTCCGTGATGTCGTTCAAAATGTAGTCCCACTGGCCGCGGACGTCGCGGGCATTCCACTCGTAGATGCCGTGGCGCAGGTAGCCCGTGGCGATCATGGCCTCCGGGTTGTCGGGAAAAAGCTCGTCTCCCGCGAGCTGCTCGCGGATGAAGCGGTCGTAGGGTTTGTCGTCGTTCAGGGCCTTGATGACATAGTCCCGGTAGCGCCAGGAGTGGGGCCGGTAGTCGTCCGCCCGGTAGCCGTCGCCATCCGCGTAGCGCACCAGGTCCAGCCAGTGCCGGGCCATGCGCTCGCCGAAGTGCGGGCTGGCCAGCAACCGGTCGACCAGCCTTTCATACGCATCCGGCGCGGGGTCGGCCGCGAAGGCATCCACCTCCTCCGGCGTGGGCGGCAGGCCGGTCAGGTCAAAAGTGACGCGGCGAATGAGCACGGCGGGTGCGGCCTCCGGGGCGGGTGCCAGCTTTGCCTGCTCCAGCCGGGCGAGGATGAACCGGTCAATGTCATTGTGGAGAATGGCGCCATCACTTTTCACCGCCGGGGGCTCCACAGCGAGCACGGGGCGGAAGGCCCACCACTGCCGGTCAGCGTCCGTGAGGTTTCCGGGCTTCCTGCGCTTCACTCCGCCGGCCTCGCCGCCCTCCTTTGGCGCGGTGGGGGTCTCTCCCTGCGGCTTGTTTGCGGAAGCCTCCGCCGCCACTGCGGGACCAGGCTGTGCCAGAAGGCACAACCAGAGCAGGGCATGAGTCCACCACGCCGCCGCTGGGTTTCTGGTTCTGTTGGGGCATTCTGACATGATCCCCACTTTAACCGGCCCTCCGCGCTCTGCTACTGTCCACCTGGACAATGCCGACTTCCGGCAGCCCGGCATTCAGGGAGTCCCCGATGGGATTGTCCACCTTGCACGGGAGCGGGGGCTGCCGATGGTTGAGCCCATGACGGTTTCCCTCCGCCTTGCCCTTGTTTCCCTGGTCGCCCCCGTGCTGTCCCCGGTGGCTGCCTCGGCGCGGCTTGATTTCAACCGCGACGTGCGCCCGATTCTCTCTGAAAACTGCTTCTACTGCCACGGGCAGGACGGCAATCACCGGAAGAAGGACCTGCGCCTGGACCAGCGGGAGGCGGCGGTGAAGGCTGGAGCCATTGTCGACGGGGACCCGGCGAAGTCGAAACTGCTGGCCCGCGTTTTTTCCACGGATGCGGACGAGCTGATGCCGCCGCCGGATTCCCACCGGACCCTGAGCCCCGCCCAGCGGGAAACCCTGAAGCAGTGGGTGGCGGAGGGGGCGGAGTACAAGTCGCACTGGGCCTACATCCCGCCGGTAAAGGCGGAGCGGCCGAAGTCGCGCTTCTCCGACCGGTCGCGCGGGGCGGTGGATGATTTTATTTTTGCGAAGCTGGCGGCGGAGGGGCTGGAGCCCTCGCCCGAGGCGGACAAGGTGACGCTCATCCGGAGGGTGACGCTGGACCTGACCGGACTTCCCCCCACGCCGGAGGAGGTGGACGCTTTTGTCGCCGACACGGCCCCGGATGCCTATGAAAAGGTGGTGGACCGGCTCCTGGCCAGCCCGCACTACGGCGAGCGGATGTGCCTGCCGTGGCTGGATGCAGCGCGGTATGCGGACAGCAATGGATTCCAGCAGGACGGGGACACGCACCAGTGGGTGTGGCGGGACTGGGTGGTGCGGGCGCTCAATGCCGACATGGGCTTTGACCAGTTCTCCATCGAGCAGCTGGCGGGCGATCTGCTGCCGGAGGCGAAACCGGAGCAACTGGTGGCGTCGGCATTCAACCGGAACCACCTGCTCAATGGCGAGGGCGGGGCCATCGCGGAGGAGCAGCGCAATGTCATCCTCTTTGACCGCGTGGACACCACGTCCACCACCTGGCTGGGCCTGACCATGGCCTGCGCC
>JANOAS010000292.1:0-21198 GCA_031411255.1 bacterium | reverse complement strand
AATCAAGGTGTTCCTTGGGACGAGCCGGAATGCGGTGCTGACGCAGGTGTGGACAGCCATGTGCGCCTACCTGATTGTGGCAATTATGAAGAAGGAGCTGGCTTTGCCCCAGAGCCTCTACACAATCCTGCAAGTTTTGGGGACTCATCAATTCTCGCAAGTGGCTGTCGCTGAGCTGTTCAAAAATGATGCCCAAGAAGGTGAGGCCTTGGAATCAAAATTGCAATTGACGCTCAATCTGTTATGACCGGACACTAGTGGGCGCGTGAAGGTGCCAACCAGGTGCTGGTCGCGCTCGACTACCCGCTGATTTCCAGTTATCACAAACCCCTGCACTTCAAACAGGAGATGGCCGGAGAAGCCAGCATTGTCACCGAAAACACCTCCCTACTGGGACGCATCTTTTATGAAATCCGCAAAGCCTTCCATCAAGGTTCCGACTCCTGAACCCACGCCACGCCAACGCGTGGCTTTGAAAATTCAACGGCGCTGCTATGGACGCGATGCCCTGACAGAAATTGGCATCCATCATTTCCTGCGGCGGGATCATGGTCCATCGCCCGATCTCATTGGCTTCCACGAAGCGTTCTTTGCAGATGGTCATGTCTGCATGGCTTGCGAACTGCATGGGCGCTCGCTCGATACCTTTGTGGACTGCGGACCGCTGCCCATCGTCGAGGTGCGTGCCATCACCCGGCAGTTGCTGGGAGGACTCGTCCGCCTGCACGACTATGGTTTAGCGCACACCGACGTGAAGCCTCAGAACATCCTTTACCGCCGCACGCCGAAGCCCCGGGCGCGCCTCAGTGATTTGGGAAATGCGGACAACGTCCTCCGCCAAGGATCCAACCGCTGCACCCGCGAGTTCACCCCGCCCGAAGTGTTGCTGGGCAATCCATTGGACTTGCGCCTGAATCTCTGGTCCCTCGCCTGCACCGTCTTTGAACTGGCCACCGGCCGTGGTTTATTCGATCCCTCCCGAGCTGCCAGTCGCAAATACCAGGAGTTTAATCAGGATCTGCCGGAAAGCGCTTATGATCCCTCAGTGGCTGATGATGACGCCGCCGAGGCTGCGGAACAATACCAACCCGGAACGATTCTCAGTGGCAAATACCGCCTCGAATCCAGACTGGGCTCGGGAAAATTCTCCACCGTGTGGCGCGCCACCATCCTGAATTCAACTCCACTGGACGGCAGCTACGACACTCTGGCCGCCCGCTGCCAGGAAAACGAGGATGCGACGCCCACTGAAAAAGCACCCCCTGACAACCCCGCACGAGCGTGGCGCAAAGCCCGCGGAGCCGATGATCTGCACGACCTGATTCTCAACTACGAGCAACTCGTTCTCATGCAGGACCTGCTGGGCCCACTGCCCCGCGCATGGGCCGCGTCCGGCAACTGCGCCTCCGCTTATTGCTCGCCCGACGGTCGCCTCAAGCACGACCCTACACCAGCAAATCCAGTCACCATGGAAGCGCTACTCCGCCGCCGGAAACTCGGCACCAAAGACGCCCGGGAACTAGCCGCATTTCTGATGCCCCTGCTGACGTGGCAGCCCACCGACCGTCCGAGTGCAGGAACCTGTCTCGCCCACCCTTGGCTGCAAGGTGCCAGCACCAAGCGTCCCTTGGTATGGCGAAAAAGGACTCTGCCACTAGTGTCGGGTTGAAATGGCATGATGTGAGGTGGGTCGGCTTTGGGCTCGGCAAACTGCCATGCCTGTTCGAACAAGGATCGTCGAAGACGCCGAAAATCACGCTGGCGCGATTTCCCCCGGCTGGTCCGCTCAAGCGCGCCCCTGATTGACTTCAATAAACCACCCACTCATGCTCATCAGCTTGCCATCGTCGGCTCTGTTCTGTCAGAATGGCATGGAGCGGAAAGAAGGCGAATGCCTTCAGCCCGGGCCATGATTTTCCTCGCGTCCTACTTTTCAGTCCGGCTCACTTCTGTGGCGAAACCGGAGAGCGTGTTGCCCTCCATTTTTAAATCCCCGACGCCGGGACCAATGAGGATGCCGGTCCTGCGCGCGGGGCTGCGGGTTTCGGTCAGCGTGTTTCCGATGAGGGACACTCCCTGCACGGGAGCGTCGAGATGAATGCTGCTGCCATTCTCGCTCCCATTGTTGCTGAAAGTATTGTTTTCGATCAGATTTCCATGACCTGCGGCGCCGGGGTCCTTCTCCCTGCGGAAAAGCAGGCCGGTTTCCGTGCTGCCGGTGATGTTGTTGGCCCGAACGATGTTGTCCGTATCCCGGTGGCCGATGGAGATGCCGACGCGATTTCCGGTGAGCGTGTTTTCCTCGGCCAGTCCGCCGCGCACGCCCCAGCAGAAGAAGATGCCGATGTCGTTCCCCTCCACGCGGCACCGCCGGATGACGGAGCGCTGGGAGCCGCTGCCCGGGTGCATGCCAAGCCCGCTGTGGCCGCGGGAGTGGCAATTTTCGACGATGACGTCATGGCAGACCTGCCATGAGAGGCCGTCGCCGTGGTAGTTTCGCGCCTCCACGCCGCGCAGGGTGATGCGCCGGCAGTCCTGGAGCCAGACGCAGCCCGCGTAGTTTCCATCGAGCAGTCCGTTGTGCTCGCGGTCGCCGTCGAGTGTGAGGTTCTCGATGGCGGCATCTTCGATGTTTTCTCCGCTCAGGATGGGAAAGAGCGTTTCCACGGAGGCCTCTTTGCCCTCCTGCAGCCACACATTGTCACGGAGCGGGCGGTCCAGCTTGAGGCGGGCTCCGCTGCGCGCGACGAGAGTCCGCTTGATGGCAAACCGGGTCGTCCCGGAGCGCAGGCAGACGCCGTCGCCGAGGTGGAATCCCTCCGGATTTTTGAGGGTGATCTCCTGGTCATACCAGTCGCTGTCCACGGCCAGTTCGGTTTCCACGGACGGTTCCTTCACCAGGATGGTATTCGCTCCATGGCCGGCCAGCCGGACATGGGAGGCGAGGAAAACGGAGTTTCGAAAGCGGTAGGTGCCGGGCAGGATCTCGACCGTCCCGCCGCCAAGCCGCGCCACGGAGTCGATGGCTGCTTGGATGGCCTTCTCCGAATCGCCCCGCACGTCACCCTCCGTCCGGCCCACTCGCAGCGTCAAACGTTCGGCCCAGGCTGGCTCCGCCCGTTCATCTCCCGAGGTGGCCCGCAGCCTGGGCCCGGCCATGGCCGCCGTGGAAAGCAGTAGCCAGCTGAAGGCATGAAGAATTCTCATGTCTCACTCTTACGGCGCGGCGGTGGAAAATCATTTGGGATTTTTGAGCGCATGCCGGCACGAGTCGCTGCCCTGTGCTCACGCGAGGAACCCAAGATCTGTCTGGCCAAAATGGTGAAGATTCGGGAAGATGTCGGCCATGTTCGAGTTGTCGACGCCGAACCATTTGGCAAGGGTGGCGGAGTATTGATCGACGCTGGTGGTGGGGATCCAGCGTCCGCTGGCGGTGTCGTCAGGGCCGTTAACGGCAAGGGTGGGGAAAGTCCCATAGAGCCTGCCGCCCTGCACGGCGCCGCCCATGATCATCTGGTGGGTGCCCCAGCCGTGGTCGCTGCCGACGCCGTTGCTGGGATACGTCCGTCCAAAGTCCGAGGCGGTGAAGGCCGTGACCTTGCCGGCGATGCCCATCTCGACGGTGGCGTCGTAAAATGATTTCATGGCCTGACTGACCTGCTGGAGGAGGCCAGCCTGGCTGTTGAGCTGCTCGCCATGGGTGTCGAATCCGCCGAGCTGGCAGAAGAAGATCTGCCGCGTCATGCCGAGCTGCGTGCGCGCATTGATGATGCGGGCGACCATCTGGAGCTGGCTGGCCAGAGTGGAGTTTG
Organism: bacterium; assembly: GCA_031411255.1. Classification (GTDB taxonomy): domain Bacteria; phylum Verrucomicrobiota; class Verrucomicrobiia; order Verrucomicrobiales; family V1-33; genus JANOAS01. The sequence continues at coordinate 17,386 of JANOAS010000292.1, read as the reverse complement.
CGGGAAAGGTGGTGGCCAGAGAGTGGCTGGCCTCGGCCGCGTTGATGGCATTCGTCAGGGCTACGGAGTTGTCCAGGGAGCGGGTGTTCAGCGTGGCAAAATCACGCTGAAGCAGATTGGTCCGGCTCAGGGCGAGGATGTCCTTCATGGCCTGAAGCCGGCTGGCGTCGACCCCGGTGAGGGGGACTGCGCCATCGGTGGTGATCTGGTACTGGGTGACCGCATCCCCGACCTCCCAGGTGCAGGCGCCTGACACGGAGATGGACATGCTGACCGGGGCTCCTCCATTGACGCTGTTGAGCCGGTCGGCCATGCGCCCGCCCCATCCGGTGCGGCTGATTTCACCGGCCAGCGAGGTCTGCCACTGGGTCACCTGGTCGTTGTGGGAAAAGAGCTGCGAGGGCGTCCTGACCGAGTTGGCCTGGTACTGGGCTTTTGTGACGGGCTCAACGAGGGTGCCGACGTTGGTGAGAAAGGCCAGCCTGCCGCTGCTGAAGAGGGTGCCGAGTTCCGGGACGCTTCCGTGCAGACCGAGGTCATAGGGCGCGCCGCCAGCGGGAGTGATCGGGAGCAGTGAGCCGGCGGAGAGCGCGAGGTTTTGCCGGGCGGTGGCGTAGTTCGTATAGTCGGCCCCGGTGCGCGGGACGAGGAGGTTGTTGGCATCATTTCCCCCGGCGAGGAAGATGCAGACGAGCGCTTTGTAGTCGCCTGTTGTGATGGTGCTCTGCGCCACGGCTGATCCGATGAGCCGGAGATCAAAGAGGGTGGAGCCGAGGGCGGCCGTGAAGCCAGCGCAGCCGGCGCGGCGCAGGAACGAACGGCGGGTGAACTTTTCAAGTGTGGGGTGCATGGGAATGGCGGGTTGAAGGGTTGAAGTCCTGGTTATTTCATGACGCAAAATTCGGGGCTGATGCAGATGAGGAAGACGGCAGCACGCACACGCTCGAGCTGGCGCGCTGCTGTGTTTGGGGAATTGAGGGTGTTGAGATGGTTCACGATGATGTCCTTCATGGACTGGCTCATCTGGCCTGCCATGAGGTTCGTGTTGAGCGTGTCAACCAGGGTGGCGGGGGTGTCGGCCAGGGCCATCTCGGTGGTCAGGGACACCTTGATGTCCTGGCTCTGGCCTTCGCGCGCATTGCCCACGCCGACGTAGAGCAGCTGCTGCACGAAGTTAGCGTTCAGGATGACGGACGCCTCGGAGGTGATCTGGAATTCCGGGGCGTAGAGGTTGCTGTCCCCGGTCTCGCCGGGCTGGATGTAGTTTGGCTCGTAAAAATTGAAGACAGAGGCGGCGGAGAGCGGCGTCTGGCCGAGCTGGAAATTGCTGCCATTGCTGGTGCCGCCCATGTTCCAGTAGCCGCTGGTGGAGGAGCCGTGGAGCGCCCGCAGCAGGGCGGTGATGCGCATGACAGGCTCGCGCAGGTGGCTGTAGCCCGGCTGAGTGCGGTACGCGGGGTCCCTTGCCTCGGGGTCCATGAGGATGGCCTTGATCACGGGTTTCATGTCGCCGCGCACCCCGGAGCCGTTTTCATTAAAAACGCTGGCTGCGCGGTAGACGTAGGCCGGGCTGGGGTTGGAGGTGACGAGCCGCTGGATCAGCTGCCGGCAGATGAAGGGGCCGACGTTCGGGTGGTAGAAGATGGTGTCGATGGCATTGTCCATGTCCGCCGCACCGGTCTGGCCGGCCGGGATCACGGCGCCGTTGAGGATGGTCTTCGCTGTGACGTCGTGATTCACCGAGGCATTGACCATGGGCAGGGTGTCCTGCAGTCCTGCGCCGCCGGGGGCGGTTGTCCAGCCGGTGAAGGTGTTGGCAAAGCCCACCACGACGCTCTGATCGTAGGTGGGGACCGGTGTTCCATGCGAACTGAGGACAAGCGTCCCATCGGGATGGAGGCGGTTGAGACCAATGCTGAAGAGCTGCAGCACCTCCCGGGCGTAGTTTTCGTTGGCGGTGCGTCCGATGGCGGGATCGGCCTTTTTATTTCCCAGCATGTCGAGGTAAAGTCCCATGGCGGGGGCGAGCGTGACGTTTTTCAGCAGGGTGCGGAAATTCCCCAGGCCGTCAGTGCCGAGAATGTCGTAGTAGTAGGCGCAGGCCCTGGCCCGCTGGGACAGGATGCTGTCAAACGAGATGACGGTGATCTGGCTCAGGGCGAAGGCGACGCGCTGGCGGAGCTGGTCCTGCCCGGTGGCTGCGGTCTTGTACCAGGAGCGCAGGAAATAGGGGCTGGGTGTGAGATTTTGCTGGGGCGGTGGAATGGCGGCGATGTTTGCCGTGGTGTTGGTCAGGTGGCTGGTGGCCGGCTTCGTAAACTGGTCATCGACCCACGCGGAATAGCCGAGGCTTTTCACCGAGGCGATGGAGGCGGCGTCGGCTCCGAAGCTGGCCTGCTGGAGGAACCTGACCGCTTCGGCATCAGTCGGCGCGGCTCCCGTCCAGGCGGGCGCGGCGGGCGGTGGAGTGAAAAACTGTGAGCCGACTGCGAGCTGGAAGAAGCCTTTGATCTCGCCGGACGGGTAGTTCTGCGTGTGGATGTTGATGTAGGCCTGCCCGGTGGAAATGATGTCGGCAATGTTGGCAGCGGTGATGTTGCCGGTGGCGGTGAAGGTCCACTGGTAGACGTCGTTTCCATCCGGGTGGGCATCATCGATGTCAAAGATAATGGCTCCAGCGTGGGCTCCGCTGTGGACGTGCATTCCATTGACCGGGGACGAGAGGTTGGAGAAGCTGAAGCTCAGCGTGGCGGCGGTCTGGGTTTCATTTACCTGCAGGACTCCAGTTCCGGAACCGAGCGAGGCGGCTCCATTTTGTGGAGTGAGCGTGGCCAGATACAAGGTGGATGAGCCTGCAGAGACGGCCGGGGCAGTGTAGGGATGAAGGGCGTAGGCGGGAACGATTTCGCTGGGCGCGGTGGTCGCGTCGGTGGGTTTCGCCCAGCCGACCTCCACATGATCGGAGCCGGTGTTCTCTTTCTGCACCACCTCGATGTAGTATCCCTGGCCGCCGGTCATGGCGATGGGGAGTGATTTCTGGGTCGCGGCCAGGGTCCACTGGTTCACTGCCGAGGGAGCGGTGAGGAAGGCGCGGAGCAGTTTGTCCGCCGGATCGGCGGTGCTGGAAATCCAAAGCTCCGCTGACTCGTCGCCACTGATCCAGAAGGTGTAATTTCCCGTCATGGGGGCATGGACGCAGCCGCGGATGCGCGAGCCGAAACCGTCCGCGACATTTGCGGGCCCTTGCAGCAGCGAGATGGTGCCGGTGGTGCTGGGAGCGGAATACACGGGCACGCCGCTGACGCCGCCGGTGGTGGCCAGACCGGTCCAGGATTCCCTCGTGATGTTGTGCGCGGTATTTGTGATGGTGATGGCCAGGAGCATGGTGGCGGCTCCGGCGCTGTTCTGTGCGCCGACGGTCAGCAGGTTCAGCCCAGTTGCCGCCGCCTGGGGCGTGCCGGAGATGCGGCCCGTGCTGGAATTCAGAGTGAGTCCCGCCGGGAGTCCGCTGGCAAACCAGGAGGTGGGGGCTGGCGCCGCGGCGAGGTCGAACTGAAACGGCCCATCGACAAGCCCGCCTGCGTGATTGGCATTCGTGAGCACCGGAGCGGTGCCGGTGGCTGTGCCGATGCTGACAGTCGCTGAACCCGGCGTGCCGACGGTGTAGCCGCTGCCGGCTGCGAGGGAAAGGATGACGGTTTCAGCGGATTCGGCCTGCGCATCCGCCAGAGGCGTGACGGTGATCGTGGCGCTGGTGGCCCCGGGAGCGAAGGAGACGGTGGCGGGCAGGGCTGTGTAGTCTGTTCCCGAAGTGGCAGTCCCGGTCCTCGTGAGGTTGACGGTGAGCGCGGCGAAACCACCGCGCCGGATCACGGTGAACGTGCCGGTGTCTGGGCCGGTCTCGCTGGCGAGCGCGTCCGTGGCTACGATGAGAATTGTGCTGGGTGAAGCGAGCATTTCGACAGCCATGGCGTAGTCACCGCTGCCATTTCCAGCAGTGTCGCCGGTTTGAGGATTGAGTCCGAGCAGGCTTTCCTCCCAGTCCGTGACTCCGTCAGCATCAGCGTCCCTGTCTCCGACTGAGACGCGGAGGAACGAGCGCGAGCCGCCAGCCGGGCACGAGGATGCCAGCACGCCGCCAGTGCCCGCGAGTGAACCGCCCTCGTCCGCCCAGCCTGCCAGGGTGCTGGTGGACTGCAGCTGATACTGTTTTCCCACCACGCTGGCAAAACTGACCTGCGCCGTGGTGGCAGAGGCGGAGAAAGCGACCAGGTCGAGCTTTGAGCCGCCATTCGTGGGGTCCGTTCCGCTGATGCATTCTTCAAGGTTCGTCTGCCCGTCCCCATCCAAATCGGTGCCGGGCGTGGTGGCGGATGAGTAGAGCGCCTCGAAGACGTCACTCAGTGAGTTTTGGTTTTGATCGATGCCGGCGCCGCGAACAGGCAGGCTGCAGGCGAGCAGAACGAGGAGGGTGTGGCGGAGTTTCATGGCTTGCGGGGGCTGGGGGTGCGGGTTGGAGTTTGTGCGTGATGAAGCTTTCGCCGGTCTTTCCAAAATCGTAAATGCACCCGCGGGAGTATTGGCCTGCATTCTTTCCAGCGTGTAGTCTGGCCGCATGAGGCGGATTTACTGGTTTCTCAATCCCATTCCCGTGGCGATTCTTGTGCTCGTGCTGGCACTGGTCCCGCTGGTCACGGCGATCCGGCATTACCGGGCCGCGTCGAGGGCGAGTGACGAGGCGCTTTTCGCCGCCACTGCCGCCACGGTGGAGGAAAAACTCAAGGTGGTGACCATTCGCCACATGGGCTGGATAAACATCGCGAGGAACAGGATGCCGAATGAAAGGGAGCGAAACCTCCCGCCCATGGCCTGGAGAAATCCCCCGGCGCATCTCCAGTCGATGGCGTACATCACGATGGTTTCCGGAAAGCCCGTTGTTTCCTGGACGCGGAACCTGAAGGCTGTTCCCATCCTCACTGAGAAGGATGATCTCACGGCGTTTCCTGACCTGCTTCGGAGCATCAAGGAAATTGGTGAAGCTGGATTTGCCGACCGGCAGTATCCGCGAAGCCTGCCTTGGGCGACCCATCAGATATGCATCATCATGGCCTCCTTGCAGGATGCGGGCGGCTACCTAGTGGGCTGGTTGGATCTGGACAGCCTGTGCGCCGATCCGGCGGTCGAAATCGCCGGAGTATCGAATGCAATTACGATTAGAGTTTTGGACCCGGGACAAAACGCGGGGACAGGGCGTGAATTTGTGGTGGGGGACGGCAATGTCCAGTGGAGGGGCGTTGCCAGCCGGGGGCCGCAATACGGGGCGCTGTTCACCCATCCGCCGCCCCACCTGCCACTTGTGGTCGGCGTCCTTTCCGTGCTGCTGCTTTCCACACTGGCGGGCTTTGCGGCCAAGGCGAGGCTGACCGCCCTGCGTGCGGTCGAGCTTCATGCCGCCCTTGAGGCCGAGAGGGAACTGGGACGGCTGCGCGGTCAGTTTATTAATTCGGTCTCGCACGAATTTCGCACACCATTGAGCGTCATTCAATCATCGGCCGATCTGCTGATCAACTACGGGGAAAGGCTCGACGAACCCCGCCGCAATGAGGCGCTGGCGCAGATCCAGGACTCGACGCACCAGATTTCAGGAATGGTCGAGGAAGTGCTGCTGCTGGGGCGCCTCGAAGCCCAGCGCATCGATTTTCGACCGGCTCCGGTGAACGTCGCGGAGCTGTGCCACCAGGTGGCGCGGGACATTCAGACCAGCACCCAGGGGCGGAACCCGGTCAACGTGGAGCTGGGCGGCATGCCCCCGAGCCTCAACCTGGATGCCGCCCTCACCCGCGGCATGCTGACCAACCTGCTTTCCAATGCCGTGAAATACAGTGCCAGGGACCAGCCCGTGGAGTTCACCGCAGCAGTGGCGGACGGGCGCATCACCTTTGTGGTGCGGGATCGCGGCATCGGGATCCCGGCTGGCGACCTGTCCATGGCGGGCACGCTTTTTCACCGTGCAGCCAACGTGGGCGATGTGCCCGGCACGGGACTGGGACTGGCCATCGTGAAGCGCAGTGCCGCGCTTCATGGAGGTGAGTTTTCCCTCCAGAGCGAGGCCGGCGCCGGCACCACGGCCACGGTCATTCTTCCCCTTTCATGAACAGCATTTTACTCATCGAAGATCACGCGCCTTTGCGGCGGAACCTGCGGGACATCCTCGTCCTTGAGGGGTTCAGGGTGCTTGAGGCCGGGGACGGTCCGTCCGGGCTTCAGCTGGCACGGGAGAGTCTGCCGAATTTGATCCTGTGCGACATCATGCTGCCCGGCATGGATGGGCTGGAAATACTGGCCGCTCTCCGCTCGCGGGCCTCCACGCGTGCCCTGCCCTTCATTTTCCTGACTGCCAAGGGGGATCCGCCGGACATTCGTGCGGGCATGAACCTGGGCGCGGATGACTACCTGCCGAAGCCGGTTTCCAGCGGGGATCTGCTGGCGGCCATACGCTCGCGCCTGGCCCGGGCCACTCAACAGCGGCTGCGCACGGCTCCGGATTTCTCCAGCCACGCCCCGCTGGAGAAGCTCGGCATTTCACCGCGGGAGGCCGAAGTCCTCCTCTGGGTGGCGCAGGGAAAGGGGAATCACGACATCGCGGCCATCCTCGATCTCAGCCCCGCCACCGTCAAAAAGCACACCATCCACATCTTTGAAAAACTGGGAGTTGAGAGCCGCGTGTCCGCGATGTTGATCGCCATCGAGTGCCTCGTGGGCGAGTAGCGGCAGCCGGCCCTACAGCCAGTTCCTGCGGCGGAAGAACCAGAACATGCCGCCGGCGATGATGAAGCAAATGGCCCAGACTGCGGGGTAGGCCCAGGGCTCGTCGAGTTCGGGCATGTGGTGGAAATTCATCCCGTACATGCCGGCAAGGAAGGTGAGCGGCAGGAAGACGGTGGACACGCAGGCCAGCACCTTCATGATCTCGTTCATCCGGTTGTTGACGATGGAGAGGTAGAAATCCCGCAGGCTGGAACTCATTTCCCGCAGGTCGTCTGCGTGGTCGAGAACGTGGACGGCGTGGTCGTAGAGGTCCCGGTAGTAAATGGCCGAGCCCTCAGTGAGCAGCGGGGACTCCGAGTGGGCGAGGGCGCTGGCGATTTCCCGCACGGGCCGCACGAGCCGGTGAAAGGCGGTGACCTCGCTTCGCAGCCGGTAGAGTTGCGCGGTCTCCACGTCGTCCGCACCATCCTGCAGATCTTGGTCCAGGGTCTGCAGGCGCTGGTCGAGGGTGTCGATGACGGCAAAATAGTTGTCAACGACGGCATCGAGGATGGCCCAGGCCAGGTAGTCCCCGCCGAGCCCGCGGATGCGGCCCTTGCCTTCGGCGATGCGCTGCATCACGGGGGCAAAGACTTTGGTGGGGGCCTCGCTGAAAGAGATGACGAGATTCGGAGCGATGTAGAGGGCGAGGTGCTGGTGATCGACGCCCCCGCTGGCGGGCTCCGGAGTGATGATCCTCGTGACGACGAAGAGGGCGTCATCGAGTTCATCCACTTTGCTGCGGCCGTGGGTGTTCAGGATGTCCTCGATGACGAGAGCGTGCAGGCCGAAGGCCTCGCCGAGGCGGGAGATCTTTGCCGACTCGTGCAGGCCGGTCACGTGAAGCCAGGTGATGCGCGGATCCTTTTGAAACCGGAAGCAGTCCGTGCACACCTGGGTGGTGACGGTCTCCAAAGCGCCCTTGTCATAGCTGTAGACTTGAATGGTTGTGCCCTCTGTGAGTCGCTCGCCCACGTGGACGGGCGTGCCGGGAGCCTGACCGGGGGGCGGGGGGGATTTGCGGAGTTTTTTGCGAAGGCGCATGGCGGGGTGGGATCAGACGAGGCGATGGGGATGGGTGTAAACGTTGCACTTTTCTCCGCGAAGGAAACCGGCCAGTGTTTGCCCCGAGGCCACGGCAAACTCGACAGCCAGGCTGCTGGGGGCGGAGATGGCGGCGATGAAGGGCAGGCGGGCGGCGAGGGACTTCTGCATCAGCTCAAAGGAGATGCGTCCGCTGAGGAGGAGCACGTGGCGGTCCAGCGGGAGCCAGCCGTGGAGCAGGGCGTGGCCGAGCACCTTGTCGAGGGCATTGTGCCGGCCGACATCCTCGCGCACAAGGAGGAGGCGGCCCTCTGCGTCAAAGAGGGCGCTGGCATGGAGGCCGCCCGTGCTGTCGAAGGTCGTCTGCGCGGCCCGCAGCTGCTGCGGCAGGGAAAAGAGGAGCGAGCGCGGCACGTTGAAGCCGTCCGGAGGCAGCGGGGGAAAACTCTGCAGCACGCTGTCGAGTGTGGCCTTGCCGCAGACGCCGCAGCTGGAGGCGCTGAAGACGTGGCGGCTCAATTTTTCGAAGTCGACGGAATCCGGCTTCGTCAGCACGACGTCGACCGCGCCGGAGGGAGTGCCGGCCGTGAGGGACGGGCAGGTGGAAATTTCAAAGAGGTCGGACTTTTCCCGGATGACGCCCTCGGTGAGGAGAAAGCCGGCGACCAGCTCCTCATCGTGCCCGGGGGTGCGCATGACGACGGCCACCGGGCGGCCCTCGACGCGGATCTCCAGCGGCTCCTCGACGGCCACCACGTCCTCCGCCGCGAGGACGGAGTCCTCGGTGGCGAGCCAGCGCGGCACCTGGCGGGATCTGGCGGCGGCATCCTTCATGCGGTGAACCGGGCGAGATCCTCCGGGGTGTTGAGGTTGGCGAAGGCGGCTTGAAGTGAATCACCAATCTCCACCTGCTTCATCCAGCCGCGCTGGAGTCCGCGGCGGATGAACACCTGGAGGGCGTATTCGTTCTGGAGCAGCATCTCGCGCCCCAGCTCCAGCATGAGCTTCGGGTAAATGGCGCAGAGCGGCTCAAATGTGCCGCGCCGGCTGAAGACCGCGCCGCAGCCGGTTTTCATGTTGAGCAGGAGGGTGCGGAGGACGTGCTCCGTCATGCCGGGGAGGTCGACCCCCAGCACGAGGAGCGGTGAAGTTTTCACAGCCTCCAGGCAGGCCAGGATGCCGCCGAGCGGTCCTATGCCGGGATGCGCATCGCGCACAATGGGGACTGGGGCGCTTTCAATTTTCTGCTCCGCGTGCAGTGAAAGGACAGTCTCCGCCGGCTCCAGAGCTGTGAGCTTCGCCACCTGTCGCTGCCAGAGCGGCTGGCCGTCGACGACGAGAAAAGCCTTGTCCTCGCCCATGCGGGTCGACCGTCCGCCCGCGAGGACGGCTGCGCTGAAGGGGATCACCGGGCTTCGTCCTCCTCATTCACCGGCTCGCAGCGCAGCGTGCCGCTCGTCAGCACCACGGCCCGCAGCCCGCCGTTTCCTTTCATTGCCTCCTCCGCACCTGGCGCGAAGGCCTGCTCCATCCAGTGGCAGGGGGCGGACTCCTGGGTGCCGCGGAACTTGATGCCCTGCAGCTCAAATTCCTTCCCGATTAGGGAGTTCAAATCTGCCCCCTCCACCAGCAGATTTCGGCGAAAAACAGAGGGTGGCCTGTCATGGACGCCCAGCTTGTTGCGCACGGCCTCGTAGACCTCGATGGAGAAGAAGGTCACCTGGCCCTTGTAGCCGTCCTTCCAGCCGAAGAAGCGGTCGCCGACGATCCCCTTGCCCTCCACGACCTCGGCTGCAGGGACGGAGGACACCTCCGCCTCCCCGGCAGGTTGTCCGTGGTGGCCGAAATAGTTGTGCTCCGGTGAAATGAAAATCTGACGAAGTTTCACGACCGCAAGGAAGCGGCCATTTCGCACCGGGGCAACTGGCAATGCCGGAGAAGATGGAAAAGCACGAGGGCGCCCCGGGGCGGATGCCGCCCGCCCTATTTCTCCACGCGCAGGATGACCGCGCTCGATGCCTGGATGCCGTCTGCCGTAGTGCGGAGGTGGAAGGGGCGCTGGCCCTCCGCAGCGATGGGAGATGCGGTGATGGTGAAGGTGCGCTCGCTCTGGCCTTCGACGATGAGGAGTCCGTTCAGGCCGATATTGTCCACGTAGACGCCGTGCGGGAGGTTGCGACCGCAGTCGTCGGTGCCGAACTCGATGCGGCCGGCAAAGTCCTTCCGCTGGACGCGGACGCGGGCGGTGATGGTCTCGCCCGGATGGATGGTGAAGGCGGCGGGCTGGCCGTCCCTTTCCGGGAGGATCTCGACCAGGACCTTTGCGGGCGGGCCGAGCTGGATGTCTCCCAGGGTGCCGACGGGCTGGGTGGTTTCTGCGCCGTTAATGGTGGCGGTGGCGGTGACGGCCACGGCTTTGTCCGCTGCGTCGTCCGGAGCGGCGGCATCGGGGCTTGCGTTGAGGACGAGGAGGGCCTCGTTTTGTCCAGGCTCGATGGTGACCGGTCCGCTGCTGGTGAACCCGGCGGGAAGGCCGTTCACATCGACACGGATGGGGCCTTCAAACCCCTCGCGCCGCGTGGCTTTCACGGTGATCTCTTTTCCGCTCCCCGGGGAGACTTTAGGCCCGAGGCCGTCGAGGGCGATGGTGAAACCGGGCTGCGGAAGGCGGATGCTGAGGGTGTAGTGGAAGTCCTTTTCACCGCCGAAGCCGCGCACATCGGTGACGCGGGCCTGGTAGTCGCCGGTGGCGGGGGCGGTGAAGAGGAGAACGGAATCCCGGCCGGCCTGAAGCGAGGGATCGTCGTCGTTTTCGGAGTTCAGGTGGAACACGGGCAGGCCGTTCGGCACGACGGGAGTGCCGGGTGGCAGGGGCTTCACGATGTAGCAGGGTTCGCCGAGAGGGTGGGCGTGCGGGGAGGTGTGGAAAAAGGTGAAGCGGTTGCCCCTGCCGGGATAAACGCGGAATCCGCTGTCCGGCCCGCGCGGGTAGATCCAGAGTTTCACGACTTCGCCATTGCAGTAAAGGTATTCATCCAGCTCCATTTCCCGCCAGTTCTGGACGCGGAAGTCATCAGAGGTGGCCGCGTCTTTTCCACGGAAGGTGAGCCACGAGTCGCGCACGGCCTGGAGGACGACCTGGGCTACTGGCTTGCTGGCGGCGTCGAGCACTTCGAGCCGGGAATCGAGGCTCGACTTGGCGCGGGCCGCGTTGACTTCAAGAAAAACGGTCTGGCCCGCCTTTGCGGAAAAGCGATGGAGACCAGCCTCGCCCGGACGGCTGATGGCCCCCTCAACGGTGATGGGAAGCCCGGTGCCACCAGTCGTGGCGGCAGCGGCAGCGGGAGGCGGCGTGGTGTGTGCAGGCGCTGCCGGCGGGGCCAGGCTCAGCCGGGTGAGTGTGCCGTCCATGCCCCCGGCGAGAAAGCCCGAGGCGTCAGGAGAAAAGGCGAGGGCGGGTGTGATGTCCGCCCGCGGAGGGAAGGCGAGCTGCTCGACGAGGCCGGGCACGCTCCACACTTTGATGACGCGGTCGTCCGCACTGGTGACGAGGAGGCGTCCATCCGCAGAGAGGGAGAGCGCGGAGACAGGTGCCTCATGGGCGAAGCGGGCCTCCAGGAGCGGGTTCAGCGCCGGTCGGTCCCGGCTGATGAATTTCCAGAGATGGATGCGCTTGTCCGCACCGGCCGAGATGACGTGTTGACCGTCCGGGGTGAAGGTGACGGCGGTTTGCTCGGCCAGCGGCTGGTTCAGTGTGTCGAGGCGCAGGCCGTCGCCGGCGCGCCAGAGCTTCACGGTGAAGTCTGCGCTGGCGGTGGCGAGGACCTGGCTGTCCGGATGCCAGGCGAGGTCAAAGATGGCGCCGTTGTGCCCTTTGATCTCCCTGGTCAGGGTGCCCTCAGGCATTTTCCAGAGTCGCAGCACGCGGTCGTAGCCTGCGGTGGCCAGCCAGGCGCCGTCCGGGGAAAGCTCGGCATCGTAGAGCGTGTCGCGTGCGCCGGTGAGTTCATTGAGCACGGCACCTGTGGCCGTGGCAAAGATGGTGGCCGTGCCGGAGAGGCCGGGAATACCGGAGGCGACGACGAGGCGGTTCCCATGCGGGGAAAAATGGACTGAGTTCACCTTTCCCTTCAGCGGCGGGAGCTGGAGCACGACGGCATCGCCGGTGCGGACCTCGACGCGCCTGCCGCGTGCTGCGGCGCTGTGGCTGCCGTCTGGCGAGATGGCCACGGAGGTCACCGGGGCGGTGCTGGCCGCAGCGGGCAAATTTGGGACGACCAGCGTGCTGAGGATGGACTCGTCCTTCTCCGGACCGGGTGCTCCTGCGGCGATCCAGCGCTTCAGCATCGCCAGCTCGGCGGCCGGGACCTGCGGTTCGTCGGCCGGGGGCATGGCGGGCTTTGCCTTTTTCTCGATCTGCCGGATCAGGTGGGACGCATCCGCATCTCCCGGCTTCACCGGGTCGCCCTTGTCCCCGCCCTTGCGCAGGGCGGCCAGCGTCTCCAGGGAAAAGTCGCCCTCGCGGTCCTTGTCATTGTGGCAGCCTGCGCAGTAGGCCCGGAAGACGGGCGCGACGTCCTGGTTGTAGGACGGTGCGGGCTCTGCGGCGGCGGAGGCAAGGCACAGGAGCCAGGGCAGGCAGTTCCAGTTTTTTAAAAAATGCAGGCGGCGGCTCATGGGGGCGTTCAGTGCTGAAAGAGAAATTCCTTGCTGGTGATGAGGGTCCAAAACAGGTCCTCCACGGCGGGGCGGAGCCCGTCGGTGGTGGCGAGGGCGGAAACAAAATCCGCCTTCTCCTTTTCTGTGGGCCTCCGGCTGAGGCAGAGCTGGTAGGCCTGCTCGACGATGGCTTCCGGTGCGGGGTTGCCAGCGAGCAGCTGGGTGATGCGCCCCTCCTTGGCGGCGAGTTTGTCATTCAGGGTGGACCCGTTGGAGAGGTTCAGAACCTGGACGAGGCTGGGCTGGTTGGACCGCTCGCATTCGCAGGTGATGTCGCGGGTGTTCCTGCCAAAGGTTTTCAGGAAGTAGCTGCGCACGGCGCTGTCGGCGAGCTGCAGGGCGCGGGTGCCGGGCTTGTAGGCCTCGGTTTTTTCCGAAGAGCCGTCGTTGAGGGCGATCTCGGTGTAGGTGTCGCGGACGCCCGTCACGTCGGCGATGGCGTCGCTGAGCACCTCCGCCGGGAGCCGGCGCGGGAAAGCGTGGGAGTAGAAGCGCCGGTCGTCCGCATTTTCCGGAAGCGTGCGGCTGCTGCGGGCGTAGGTGCGCGAGGTGACGATGAGCTTCATCAGCGAGCGGAGGTCGTACTTTTTCGCGATGAGATCCTCCGCCAGTGCGGCGAGAAGGGCCTCGTTCGAGGCGGGGTTCGAGGCGCGGAGGTCGTCCACAGACTCGACGAGACCCGGGCCCATGAAGTTTGCCCAGACGCGGTTCACGATGGCGCGGGTGAAGTAGGGATTCGCGGGGGAGGCGAGCCAGCCGGCCAGCACCTCGCGGCGGTCGTGCGGGTCGTCCATCGCGATGGGCGGTGCGTCCAGCGGTGCGGGTGGCTGGGGCCTGCCCGTGCGGGGCTGGATGAGGTCGCCCTGGTCGAGGACATAGAGCGTCCGCTGCCCGTCGCCACTGCGCGGGTCGCCTCCCCAGCCTTTGGCGCGGACGCGGGCGAAGAGATTGGCGAACGAGTAATACTGGTCGTTCGTCCACTTCTCCAGCGGGTGGTTGTGGCATTTCGCACAGCCGATGGAGAGGGAGAGAAACGCCTGGCTCACGTTTTCGGCCATCGTCTCCGGGTCCTGGTGAACGGCAAAAAAATTGGTCGCGCCATTCTCCGTGGCGGAGCCGCGTGCGGTGACGAGTTCGCGGGCGAGGGCATCCCAGGGCGTGTTGTTTGCCACGCGGGTGCGCACCCAGTCGTAGTAGGCCTTCACCGCTGCGGGGCGCAGCTTGCCGCCGTTTACCAGGAGGACGTCACTCCACTTGTAGGTCCAGTAGTCGGTAAATTCCGGACGCTTCATGAGGTCATCCGTCAGGCGGCTGATGCGGTCTGGTGCGGCGTCTGCCGAAAACGCCTTCGCCTCCTCCGGAGTGGGTAGTTTGCCCGTGAGGTCGAGGTACAGACGGCGCACAAGCGTCGCGTCATCAGCCGCGGGTGACGACTTCAGGTGCAGACGCTGGAGCTGGTCCAGCACGTGGCGGTCCACCAGATTTTCCCGCGGCTCTGCGGTGAAGACACCGGCCGGCACGTCGTGCTCCCATGGCGAGGTAAGGCTGGCGATGACGATGCGGCTGGAGAACCACACGCTCACTGCTCCCTGGCCCGGCCCGATGATTTTCACGGTGCCGTCCTTCGCCACCTCCGCCACGGTTTCGTCCGTGGAGGTGAGCTTGGCCCACCGCGTGACGTCGCGCTCCCGGCCGTCGCTGTAGACGGCCGTGACGGTCAGCGGGAGGGACGCGCCCTTCGGCAGAATGCTTCCGGCCGGCGTTACTTTCAGTGTGGTGAGGCGGGCGTCCTCCGCGCGCGGTGGAGGGGCTCCGGCCTCGATCCAGCGGGCGATGAGGCGGTAGTCCTCAGAGTCCACAGCGAGCCGCCTGCCGCCTTTATGGGCGAGGGCTGTGGTCGGCTTCGTGAGGAAAAGGCTGGCTGCCGGGTCGCCAAGGTCGAGGCGGCGTCCGCGTGATTCACGCGTGATCGCGTTCCAGTCCGCCTCAGGGTTGTAGCCAAAGAGCGAGAGCCGGAACCCGCCCTTGCCCGCAAGCGCTCCGTGGCAGCCGCCCGTGTTGCAGCCGGCCTTGGAGAGGATGGGCAGTACGTCATTGCGGAACGTGGGGGCGTCCTCTGCGGCGGTGGCGACGGCGGTGAGCAGGAGAAATGGAAGGAGGCGCGTCATGATTAAACAAAAAGTTCGCGAACCGGCTCCGTGCCGAGATCGGTGAGGTAGAACGGGCGTCCTGCAGGGCCGGGCAGGGTGGCGTGGTGGTCAAAGCCGAGACCCTGAAAGATGGTGGCGACGATGTCTCCGGGGCCGACCGGGCGCTCTGCGGGGAAGCCGCCCACCGGGTCGCTGGCGCCGATGACGCGTCCGCCTTTCACCCCGCCGCCGGCGAAGTAACAGGTGAAGCACTGCGGCCAGTGGTCGCGGCCGCCGGCGGGGTTGACCTTGGGCGTGCGGCCAAACTCGGAGAGGGCGGCGACCATCGTGTCGCCCAGGAGCCCGCGCTGGGCGAGGTCTTCGATCAGGGCGCTGTACGCCTGGTCGTACATCGGGCAGACAATGTCCTTCATGCCCTCGATGCTGGTGAACGGCTTCGATCCGTGGATGTCCCAGGTGATTTCGTCAAAGACGGTCAAAAAAGTGTTGATGGTGACGAAGCGCACGCCGTTTTCCACCAGCCTGCGGGCGAGCAGGCAGCACTGGCCAAAGCGGTTCATGCCGTAGCGTTCGCGGACAGCCTGGGGCTCCTGGGAGAGGTCGAACGCGGCGCGGGCCTGCGTGCTCGTCATCATGCGGAAGGCGGCGTGAAAGTTCTCATCCAGCAGCCGCGCATCCTCGCTCGCCTCGAAGCCCGCAGTGGCCTGGTCGACGAGGTCCCGCATCTTCTGGCGGCGGTCGAGCCTGAGGCCGGCGATCTGGTCCGGCGGCAGCAGGTCGGGAACCTTGAAGTTTTTCTGCGACGGGTCTGCCATGAGGGCGAAGGGATCATGCGCCTTGCCCAGGAAGCCGCCCGCCTGGCCGTTGGGCAGGTTCCCGCCTCCGCGGCCCATGAGCTGGGGCAGCACGACGAACGGCGGCAGGTCCGTCTTCCTCCCCATGAGGTAGGAGGCCACGGAGCCCGCATGCGGCGTGGAAACTCCGCCAGTGAAGCGGCGGCCGGTCTGCATCATCTGCCAGCCCGCGTCGTGCACGGCCGCGCCGTCATGGTGGCAGGAGCGGACGAGGGAAAATTTGTCGGCCATGGCGGCGTGGCGCGGGAGCAGCTCGGAAAGTTCGAAGGCGTCGCTCTTGGTCCGGATCGGCTTGAAGGGGCCGCGAATCTCGGACGGGGCGTCGGGCTTCATGTCCCAGAGATCGATGTGGCTCGGGCCGCCGAGGTTGAAAATCATGATGCACGACTTGTTGTCGTGGCCTGGTTTCACCGCGCCTGCCTCCCTGGCCGCGAGGTACTGCGGCAGGGACAGCCCGACGGCTGAGAGGGCGCCGATCTGGAGAAATTCACGGCGCGTGCGTCCGCCGCCACAGAGGCGGGCGCGGTCATGAGGGTTGGTGGCCAGGAAATCGAACATGCCCAATCCTATCACCTGAACCCGTTCCCGTCCTTGATGGATGCCGCATCTTTTGGTATTAAAAGCGCATGCCGGACCGCCAGACTTCCCCCCTTTCGAGCCTGACCGCTCTGCTTGATGATCCCGCGCAGCTGCTCGGGCTCTTCGAGCACCTGCCCGGCGTGCACCTCTTTGTCAAGGACGCGCAGAGCCGGTTTGTGGCCGTGAATTCATGCAGTGCGGCCATGCACGGGTGCCGGGACAGCTCGGAAATGGAGGGCCGGACGGACTATGATTTTCACCCGCCCTCCCTGGCCGCGCAATACGTGGCCGAGGACCAGCAGGTGATGAAATCCGGACGGCCCCTGAGCGACCAAGTCTGGCTTGTTTTGGACCATGAACGCACGCCGCGATGGTACGTCTGCACCAAAATCCCTCTGCGTGGAGCCGGTGGAGGAACCACAGGTGTGGCCGGGGTCATGCGGCCCTACGAGCACGCGGGCTCCGCTCCGGGCGACTACCATCGGCTCACGCCCGTCATGGAGCACGTGCTGGCGCACTATGGAGAGCCTTTCACCCTGCGGGGTTTGGCCACGCTCGCGCACCTCTCTGTCAGCCAGCTGCAGAGGGAGTTTCGCCGGCTCTTCGGCATCACGCCTGGCGAGTACATTTTAAAAGTGCGGGTGCTCAATGCCCGCCGGGCTCTGGAGGAAACCACCAAACCTCTCGGCACCATTGCCCACGACTGCGGCTTTTATGATCAGAGCCACTTCAGCCGTGCCTTCACCGCCCAGATCGGTCTGCCTCCGCTGGCCTACAGACGGCGCTATCTGGAGCGCCCGGGCGGCAGGGGGCGTGCGTTGGATGCCATGAAACCGGATTGAATTTGAATTTGCTTTTCATTCACCACGTCGCGCTTATTCTAAGCCAGCCATGGAAACCACAGCCACACCCCAGCGAATCGAAATCCTCCGAAGTGTGGACGCGGCTGAAACGCGCTGAGAGTCTCTGCGCGACTCATGCATCCCGCCCGGCACGCACACGCCGGCGGAACTCACGAACCGCCTGCGAGACGGGTTCCACCGAAGCGAGTTCGTGGAGGTCGGCAAAGCGGAATCCAGGCAGGCAACGACTGGCAGGGCTTACGTATGGCCAGCCCCGGTTTGTTATGGAAATCAAGTTTTGAAAAATAGTTCTGTACAAATTACCATAATGACTATTTATACTGTGGATGAGTTCCACTAAACCCGCCCATCCCACGCCTCCTGCGCCCAC
>JANOAS010000291.1:0-41675 GCA_031411255.1 bacterium | reverse complement strand
GGCGCTCCTGCGGCCAGTGGCACGTAGCGTCGGAGCCACTCGAGCTGCGTCTCGGCGAAAGTGGCCATGGCAGTGTAAGAGTCACAATTTGAGATAACGGCGAAGAGAGCGCAGATCAGGACATCGACGAGCGGATGTCGAGTGCGCCCCGGGGTGCGGGCATCATCGAAGGCTGAAAACTTGGCAATCAATACTTTGACAGCCTCCTCACCGGGGGCGGGTGGTGTGCTGGAAGACTCTGTGGTGGGCGCAGGAGGCGTGGGATGGGTGGATTTAATGGAACTCATCCACAGTTTAAATAGTCATTATGGTAATTTGTACAGAACTATTTTTCAATACTTGATTTCCATAACAAACCGGGGCTGGCCATACGTAAGCCCTGCGGATGCGTCACGGGGATCACGTCCTCGCTGGCCTTGGGCAGTTCCAGAAAAATGAGGTCGAGTCCCGCTGCCGAGTAGGGCGCCCTCGTCGTTGTCTCCAGCAGTGCGTAGTGGCTCAGCCACGCGGTGGTCTCCGGCAGTAAAATACAATCGGCTATGGTGATCACGGTCACTGGACGCAGGTGGCGGTAATCCTGCCCCCGGCCCAGTTGAGCCGTCAGCCGTTTGGCACCGTTGTAGAGCACTCTCGCCCGGTAGCCGGCCACGGGGAGCATTTGCATTTCAATGAGCACCTCCCGCCCGTCGTCCAGCCGGGCCAGCACATCGACGGCGCTGTCTTTCAAGTGCCTGACTTGCGAGGGCAGGTAGGGCTCGATGATTTCCAGTCCGGTGATGACCGGCCGCCCCCCGAAAAGCAGATCGTTCAGCAGAACCGTGAGCACGCCCGTGCTCTGGCGCGATCCGAAGATGCGCTTGAAGGCCCAGTCATTTTTCGGGTCGAGAAAAACAGGCTGCCGTGACATGCCCGCCAAAATCCCCAGCCGCAGGGCCTTGTCCACCGCATCCAGCACACGGGGCCGGTACCGCCTTGACCCTGGCACGGGGCGGCGGAGAGTTGCGGCATGCTGCGTTTGAAATCATCAACGGTCGGGTTCAAGGAATGGTCACTGGTCTGCGACGCTCTGGGCGGGGGCGCGCAGAGCCTCATCCTGCGCAAGGGCGGCATCGCGGAGGGGAAGGGCGGCTTTCAGTGGCAGTGCTCGGAATTTCTCCTTTTCCCAACCCACTTCCACGAGCAGGCGGCGCGCGTCCACTGGCAGCCTACGCCGGAAGTGGTGACGGCGATGGCCACTCCGGAGGTGATCGAGATCCGCCACGCCGCGCGGCTGGAGTGGCACCAGAACATCACCGACTGGGAGGTGGCGGCACGGCTGGCCCCGTTTCATGTCTGGAATGAGGAGGTGATCCGGGAACGCTTTGGCTACGGGGACGTGACCGGGCTGAGCATCGCCTTTTGCCGGATCTATCAACTGCCCGAGCCGTGGCGGCTGGAGCAGCGGCCAGCCTTTGGCGGGTGCCGCTCGTGGCTGGACCTGCCGGAGCGCGAAACAGGAGATCTGACGCCCGTCCTCTCTGACGACGAGCATGTCGCGCGCGATGCCGCGCTGCGCGCGCTCATCGAATAGCGGCGCAGGCTACTGCGGCTTGCGCAGGCGCCAGAATTTCCGGTTCACCGTCGGAGCGACGGTGATGGTCTGCTGAAAATCCGCACCGGCCTCGGTGGGGGTGCCAGACTCCACCGTCCAGGAGCCCGCCGTGTCCAGGCGGTCCGACGACTCTGGCACGTAGCCGGTCAGGTATTTCGGCCAGCTGATCGTCACGCTGCCGGCCGAGCGCGTGACGCGCGGGGTGTCCTGCATTTCTGGTTTGAAATAGGAGCCGGTGACGAACGGCGTGCCCAGCAGGGCCATCGCGATGTTGGCCGTGTCGGTGTTGCGCAGCGGCTGGGTGTAGATGGTCGCTCCATTCGGGCGGTCTGCGCCGACATCTGCGCGGTTTTTGAAGATCGTGTGGGCGTCCACGCCGGCGGGGATGCCGGAGCCCCAGATCATGACCGGGATGGTGTAGTTCATGATGCTGGACGAGTCGCCATGATTTCGGTCGGAGGTGGCGCCGGGTCCGGCTCCGCCACCGCCGCCGCCATGGTCTGCGGTCAGGACGACGGCCACTTTACCTGCATAATTCACGTTTCCCGCGATCGCGGTCAGGATCGACCCAATGTAACCATCGACCGTGCTGACGGCCACGTTCCAGCTGGTGCTGCCCCAGCCCACATTATGCCCGCCACCGGTCTGGCCAGTGTCGGTATCGGTGAAATGGATCAGATTGTAGCGCCGCAGGGTGTTCGCCGTGATGTCGGCGATGACGGCATTCTTCACGTTGGGCAGGTTCGCCGTGGTGGTCAGGTCGGCCACGGAGTTGAAATCAACCTTGTTCTTTCCGTTGTCGGGCAGGATGAGGTCCGCCGCTCCCTTGGTTGCATTGTAGCTATGAACGTAGAGGTTCATCCGCGCCTTGCCACCATAGACCGCCGTGCTGAAACCACGATCGTGCGCCATGTCGAAGGTGCTGAATTTATACGAATAAGTGGCCGTACCGAGCTGGTGGATGCTGTCGCCGCTGGTGGCGGTGCCGGAATAGCCGTTGGACGTGTACTTGTGAGCCACCCCCGTCTGCCCCGGAGGATCGACCACCGGACGGCCCGTGACCACGCCGGAGTGGTTCGGGATGGTCTCCGAGTAGTCAAAATCACACCGGGCATTGAACGTGACGGCTCCCTCGTCACGGAGTTTTTTGAAATTTGGGTACGTCGCCGGGGCAGTGTTGACCAGGTTTTTCAGCAGGTCGCCGCGCAGGCCGTCCACGGTGATGTGCAGGACGTGCTTGATTTCTCCGCGTGCGGCGGGGGCGGCAGAGAGGCCGAGCGCAAGCAGGGGGACGATTTTAAAGAGGGGATGCGTTTTCATGGGGAAAGGCTGGTCGTGGTCGGGTCAGATGACAGTACCCTCTACAGCCACGGCATGGCAAGACCGGACAGGAAAAGATTTGTAAGGAAATCGTGAGGACACCATAGTGCCGTCCGCAGGCGTGCTCCTGCGGCGGGGCTTTTCCTTTGACAAGAGGCGGGCTCCCCAGCATCGCTTGCAGCAACCATCACTTCCTGAACATGCCCAAGACCACCCTTACCAACGAACAAGTCAAAGAGATGCTGCTCAACGTGGCAGACCGGATCATTGCCGCCGAACCCATGCTGTCCCAGGCAGACCGGGATCTGGGCGATGGCGACCACGGGCTGGGCATGGCCCGCGGCTTCACTGCGGTGAAGGAAAAACTGAACGGCGGCCCGGCCGACAGCATCGACAAAGTGTTCAGCGCGGCCGGCATGGCCATGATCAGCAGCATGGGCGGCGCCTCCGGGGCCATTTTTGGCACCCTTTTCCGCGACGGCGGCAAGGCGCTGGCCGGTCGCGAAGTTTTTGACTCCGAGGGGCTCGCTCTTTTCATGAAAGCCGCCGTGGACGGCGTCATGAACCGCGGCAAGGCCAAGCCAGGCGACAAGACGATGGTGGACGCCCTGCACCCCGCTGCGGAAAAGGCCCTTGAGGTCACCGGTCTCCCGCTCCCCGAGGCCATCGCCGCCGTCACCGACGCCGCCATCGCCGGCAAGGACGCCAGCAAGGCCATGATCGCCACCCTCGGCCGCGCCAAAACCCTCGGCGAAGCCTCCATCGGCCACCCCGACGCAGGCGCCCTCTCCGTGACGGTCATCTGCACCGCCATGCGGGACTACGTGCTGGCGTGAGCGCCTCCACCGGAGGACGGCCGGCGTAATCAATGCGCTCGCCCCACTTTTCTCCATGACTGACTCTGACGCCCCCATCCTCACCGCCCGCGACCTTGTCAAAGCGTATGAGGCGCGGCGGGTGCTGGATGGGGTTTCCTTCTCCCTGCGGCGCGGGGAGCGGCTGGCGCTGACCGGGCCGTCTGGCAGCGGGAAAACCACTCTGCTCAACTGCCTCGGCGGCGTGGACCGGGCGGACTCGGGGTCCCTCGTGCTGGAGGGGCGCGAGGTGGCGGGCCTCTCCGCAGACGAGCTGGCCTCGCTGCGGCGGCACCGGGTGGGGACGATCTTCCAGTTTTTCCACCTCCTGCCCACGCTGACGGCGGCGGAGAATGTGGAGCTGCCGCTCCAGCTGACCGGCGTGCCGGCCGGAGCGCGCTCTGGACGGGTGGCGCGGGTGCTGGACCGCGTGGGTCTGGCGCACCGTTCGCACGCCCTGCCCTCCCAGCTTTCGGGCGGGGAAATGCAGCGTGTCGCCATCGCCCGGGCGCTGGTGCACGAGCCGGCACTCCTCCTGGCCGACGAGCCAACGGGCAACCTCGACTCCGCCAATGGCGACAACATCCTCGCCCTGCTGGAGGGTCTTTCCGAGGAGACCGGCACGTCCCTTGTCCTCGTCACCCACAGCCCAGAGGCCACCCGCATCTGCCACCGCGTCCTCCGCATGAAGGACGGGCGGATGCTCCCGGAGGCCTGATTTTTCCGCGCCCATGCTGGCCCTGCTTTTCACCCGGTTCACCCTGCGCCACTGGCGGTCCTCGCTGCGGCAGAGCGTGCTGCTGGCCCTCATCCTCGCGCTGGGCGTGGCGGTTTATTTTTCCGTCCGCCTGGCCAACCGCGCCGCCGTGGCGTCGTTTCAGGACTTCAGCGAACTCATCACCACGCAGAGCGACTGGGTGGTGAGCAGCCCGTCCGGGGAACTGCCGGAGTCCGCCCTGCGGGAGGTGCGGGAGGCGCTGGGCGACGCGCCAGTCCACCTCCTGGCCGTGGTGGAGACGACCGGCGCGAAACCGCGCGACCCGCAGCACGAGGAGGAAATCGGCACCCGGCCGACGTGGACCATCATGGGCGTCGACCTCGTGGCGCTCACGAATTTCCCCGCCACCCGCCGCAACGATGCGGCGTGGTTCAGCGAAGGGCCGGGAAATTTCTGGTCCGTCTTCGCCAATCCCCGCGCCGTCTACATCAGCGCTGCGCTGGCGGAAAAGGAGCACCTCAAACCAGGCTCGGAATTTCCCCTCGTGGTCAATGAACACGTCGCCACGCTCACCGTGGCCGGGCTCATCCCGGCGAACCAGGCTGGCGCTCAGGTGCCGGAAACGCTGCTCTTGATGGACCTGCCCTCGCTCCAGGCGCTGGCCGGACGCGAGGGGCGGCTGGACCGGATCGAGTGCCTCGTGCAGGAGGGCCCACTGGCCGCACAGGCGCGCGTGACGCTGCGCGAGGCCGTGGAGAAAAAAGGCGGCGACCGCTGGGTGGTTTCCTCCCCCCACGACCGCCGGAAGGCCGCAGCCACCATGACGCAGGCCTTCCGGCTGAACCTCACGCTGCTCTCCCTCCTGGCGCTCCTCGTGGGACTGTACCTCATCTTTCAGGCGCTGGATGGCGCGGTGGTGCGGAGGCGGGAGGAAATCGGCATCCTGCGCTCGCTGGGCGTGCCCCCGCGCATGATCCAGGCCGCCTGGCTCGTGGAGGCGGCCGCCCTGGGAGTGGTGGGCGGCGTGGCCGGCGGGCTGCTCGGGTGGGGCGGAGCGCAGGTCTCGGTGCGGCTCGTTTCGCGCACGGTGAACGCCCTCTACTACGCCACCTCGACGAATGGCGCCCGCTTCGAGCCCGGGGAGTTTCTCCTCGTCGTCGCGCTGGCCGTGGTGGCCAGCGTGCTGGCCGGCTGGCTCCCGGCGCGGGCGGCGGCAGCCACGCCCCCGGCGCAGCTCCTCGTGCGGCACGCGGCTCCAGCGGGCGGGGGGAAAATGACGCGTCTCCCGTGGCTGGGGCTGGCTTTTTGGGTCGTGGGCGGCCTGCTGCTGCTGGCTCCGCCCTTGCGGCTGGAGGGCGGAGGGCGCTTTCCCTGGGCAGGCTATGTGGCCGTCCTCTGCGGCGTTTTTGGCGGTGGCTGTCTCGGGGCCAGCGTGCTCCGGGTGCTGGCGCGGCTGCTGGCTCCGGCGGGTGCGTGGTCGCTGCCGCTGCGCCTGGCCGCCAGCCACCTGCGCCGTCCGTCCGGCCGTCACGGGCTGGCCGCGGCGTGCCTCCTCTGCGCCGTCACCATGACCGGCGGCATGGCCATCCTGGTCGGCAGCTTTGACCGCACCATGCGCGGCTGGATCGACCGCACCTTCCACGCCGACCTCTACATTTCCAGCGATGGCGCCCAGAGCGCCTCCACGCGCAACCGCATTTCCCCCGCCACGTGGCAGGCCATCGTCGCCAGGCCGGAGGTCGCGGAGGCCGCCCCGTCTCAATTCGCCCCCGTCACCGTGAACGGCCTCTCCACCCTGCTCGGCGGCGTGGACCTCGGCCTCATGCACCGCCGCGTGGACATGGCCTGGGTGCAGGAGCCCCGCTCGGGCGACATCTTTGATCCCGCTAAAAACAGCACCCTCGCCCTCTGCAGCGAGGCCTTCAGCGAGCGCTTCCGCCTCCACCGGGGCGATGCCGTGGACGTGCCCACGCCCGCCGGGTTTAAGCGCGTCACCCTTGCCGGCGTCTTTGCCGACTACGGGAATGAACGCGGCTCCCTGCTCGTCGAACGGACGCATTTTTCCCGCTGGTTCGGCCACGAGCAGCTGGCCAACCTCGCCCTCTTCGTCAAGCCAGGCGTCTCTCCCGACGACCTCCGCGCCAGCCTGCTGCACGATCACCCCGGACTCAGCGTGTTTACGAATTCCCGCCTCCGGGCCGAGATCCTGCGCATCTTCCGCCAGACTTTTTCCCTGACCTACGCGCTGGAACTCATCGGCGTCATCGTCGCCGTCACCGGTCTCGGGCTCACGCTCGCCAGCGTCCTCCTCGAGCGCCGGGCCGAGCTGACCACCCTGCGCGCCCTCGGCCTGCGCCACGGGGAAATGGCCCGCGCCACCGCTGCCGAGGGCGCCGTCCTCTCCCTCGCCGGCACCGGGCTCGGCCTGGCCCTCAGCCTCGCCCTCGGCTGGATCCTCATTTTTATCATCAACAAACAAACCTTCGGCTGGACCCTCCAGTTCACCGTCCCGTGGCTCCAGCTCGCCGCCTTCGCCGCCCTCGTCCTCGCCAGCGGCACCACCGTCGCCTTCCTCGTCGGCCTCCGCAGCGCCAGGCTTCCGGCGGACCGGGAGGAGTGAGTACCGTGGACTTACGTCCGCGTCCCATTTCCGAGGCCACCCTGCGGTCAAAGGCCGCTTCCGCCCGGAATTCGGCGAACCAGCTGGATGGCCGGTCCCAAATTCTTATGCACATGCCCTGCCTTTCCACCGTTTAGGCCAACTTTTTTGCCACATCTGGCAGCTTTTTTTCTTTTTCTGCATGCTTTTATGCTCTCATTTGGTGGTTTTTTCCACTTTCTGTAAGGTTTTCTCCTCTTTCCGTGCGGTTTTTTGCTCTTTCTGCACAGTTTTGTTCACTTTCCGTCGTGCAAACGCCACATCATTTTAAACAGAAACTCGTCAAATCAGCCATTTAGCCAAAAAAATCCCGACAAGGGCCCCCCACGGAAACCCGACGCCGCCGAACCTCCGGCTTCTCTCGGCTCTCACAGCTGCCAGCCAACGTTCGCAGGCTGCTCACCACGCCGCAGGATCCACCCCTACTCCCCCAGCCACCGCTCCACCGCCTTTTGCTGCTCTTCGGGAGATCCTGAGGGCAGCGTCTGGACGTTCCAGCGGGTGACGAGGGTGATCCCCTGGTCCAGCCGGCGGAGGGCGGAGAGTTGTTCGAGTTCGATGTACTCGCCGGGGCCGGGCAGGTCGTGGTGGTAGACCTCCACCGTGAGTCCAGCGCCGGGCAGGCCCTCGGGGTATTGGCCGTCCTGGGCATCACTGCGCTGGATGAAAGCGTGGCCGTCTTTCAGCGAGGCCAGCGCGGGTTTGGCCGGATGGGCGCCGAGTTTGAATCCGGAGCCCACGACCGGCTTCAGCTGGAGCAGGGTCCTGGAAAGGGCGGTCGCGGCGGGGAAACCGGGAGCCTTTTCAAACCCGAAGCGGAAATACCCGCCGGTGTACGGGCTCTGCGCGGCGAGGGGGACGAGGAAACGATCCGCCGGAACCGTCTGCGCCACGGTCCAGAGTGCGCCAGTTTCCCGGCTACCGGGGATGGGGGCGATGCTGTGGGTGATGACGAGTTCACCATCGCGGCCAAAGGCATAGTCCCGCCGGATGCGCGCCCCCGAGCCGGGCCAAGGCGAGCCCAGCGTGCTGAGGAGGCCCTTGGGCGGCGTGACCACCTCGCACGGGGTGAAATCCGGAGACGGCGGCGGCCACATCGTGTCCTGGACCAGCGCCCAGTTGCTGTGCGGGCCGAGGTACGTCTTGTCCCCGCCCCAGTAGAGCGGCGGATTTTTCCGCTCCGCTCCGGGTTCACCCGTCCACATCCAGTTCGTCCCGCCCACCAGCCCGTAGACCACCACCCGCCCGCCCAGCTGCGGCACCACCACCGCCTCAGTCCGCCCATCCGTCAGCCGCCACGCCGGCAGATCACGCCACCGGGTTTCCGTGGCAGCGGGCTCCGCCGCGCGAACCAGCGAGGCAAGGGCGAGGAAAAGGAGGAGGAGTTTTTTCATGGGTGGGGAACCCATACGCGGGGCGGGGTGGTTGTCACTTTTCCCGGCAAATCCCATGGGCATCACGGAGCCTCGATCAAGCCCAGGATTTCCTGTTCGACAGTGCGATCAGGCAGCACCTCTGCCCAGCGTTCATCCTGGTTTTGGCGCGAGACAAACCGGATGAAATGAAGAGTCTCAATCAACACGGATTCGGGTTGATTTTCAATTTCCGCTACGAGGGCCTCCTTCGCTGACATGGGGAAATATGCGGTCTGCGTCCAGGAAAGCAAATCCACAGCGGACGGAAGGGTGGACAAGCCACCGGGGCCGCCTCACTTTTCCCGCACCCACGGCCGCTGGCCGAGGAAGGGCACGGCCTCCAGACGGCCGGGGGTGAGGCGGAGGGTGACGGCGCCGGTGGCGAGCTGGTCGAAGATGACGAGGCCGCGGCTGCGGGCATCGGCGACCCAGGCGGGGGGGAGTTGCTCCTCCGAGGGGAAGGGGACGTTCGTGCAGATGGCGAGGCCGGGCTGGACGGCGTCGAGGAAATCCGGCAGGCCGGAGACATCACCGGCGTGGCGGCCCTTGATGAGGACATCGGCACGCAGGTCCTGCCCCGAGGCGAGGAGCCAGCTCTCGGTGGTGAACCCGGCGTCTGAAACAAAGAGGAGCCGCCAGCCGTCCTGCTCGATTTTCCAGACGAGAGCCCGGTCGTCAGCGAGGGAGGCGGTCCAGTCCCTGGGTGGAAAGAGGACGCGCAGTGTGGCCCCGCCGTCGAGGTCGAGCACGTCCCCGGTGCCAAGCTGCCGGACGGAGACGCCGCGGGACTGGGCTGTTTCCAGAGCGGCACGAAACATGGGCGAGCGGAAGCGGCCCGGGGGCGCGATGATCTGGTCCGGACGCAACCCGGGAATGGCCTCCGGCGCGGCGCCGACGTGCTCGTGATCCCCGTGGCTGAGGAGCAGCCCGGAGACGCCCGCCAGCCCGTGAAACCCGAGGCCCGGCGAGGTGACAGCACGGTAGCGGAAGGGGTCCCCGGTATCGAAAAGCCACGCCTGGCCCTGCTGCGGGGTGAACTCGACGGCGGCTCCCTCGCCCGCATCGTAGACGGTCACGCGGTCCACCGGAGTCTCGCCCAGGGTGCGGAGGTTCCATTTCACATAGGCCCCGGGCCAGTGGGAAAAGGCGGTGGCGAACCAGATGGAGGCGCGGGCGAAGGCCCAGTTCGCATGGTTCAGCACGTGGGACAGCCCGTGCCACGAGCAGAGCCCGGCCACCATGCTGGCAAAGGCGGTGCTGAGGATGAACCCGGCGAGGACGATCAGGACGAGATTCGCCACAAGGGCAACGGGCGTGGCCAGCTGAAAATGCCAGAGCGTGAGCGGTGCGGAGCCAATGCCGGCCGCGAGCGAAATGCACATGCTGGAGACGATCCACTTCCGCGCGCCGTAGAGCCACTCCTGCCGGTTGGTGAGCAGCTCGCGCGGCAGGAAGTCATCTGGCGAGTAGAGGCGGCGGAAGGCGCGGATCATCGGCTGGCTCAGGCACGAGAGAGCGATGAGCGTGCCAAAGGAAAGCTGGCACCCGGCGGAAAAAAGCTGCTGCGTGTCCCACGCCAGCACGACGAGGGCGGCGGCGGCGAGGTTCCCCGTCATGGAGGCCGGCCGGTCCACAAGCAGCCCACCCAGTGCCAGACCAGCCATGACGGCGGACCTGACTGCCGAGGACTGCCAGCCAGTCAGCAGGGCATAAAAAAAGATGAGCGGGATCGACAGGGCCGCCGCCGTCCGCCGCCCGCAGCCCAGCGCCCGCAGGACCTGCCACAGGATGAGTGCGACGAGGCCCACGTGGAGCCCGCTCACGGAAAACACATGCAGCGTGCCGCTGTTGAGAAAGGCGAGATCGATTTCCTCCGGGATCTGCTCCTGGGTGCCGAGGACCATCGCCTTCACCGCAGCGGCCTCGGCCGGGGCGTCCTCCAGCTCCGCCGTCACGGTGGCGGCGATCCAGTCGCGCGAGCGGCAGGCCAGCGCCTTCAGGGGATTTCCCCGGCCGCTCTCCAGCACTGTGCAGCCCCCGCCCAGCGTGGCCTGCACCTCGGCGGCGATGCCCTGCCGGCGCAGCCAGTCGGCGGAGTCAAACTGCCCCGGATTGCGTGCGCCCTCGGGTTTACGCAGCGTGCCGAGGATGCGGACGCGGTCGCCATAGCGGGGCGGCGCGGCATCGGCGGGGAGCTTCACGAGGATGCGCCCGCAGGTGAAAAATGTCTGTGATCCCGTCTCAAGGGATTCGATCTCGACCGGGAAGCGCGTTGATTTTCCCCGGAGCAGCGGCGTCTCAAGCACGAGGCCGGTGACCGTCACGGGCATGGTGGCCCCGGCCTCCAGCGCCGGGCGCAGGGGGAAGCGCTGCAGGGTGTCGCCCGTCATCGCGTGGATGAAGCCATATGCCGCAGCGCAGAAAACCAGCAGACCCGCCAGCCCCTGCCGCCGGAGAAACCACGCCGCCCCCGCCAGCACGGCCAGGCTCCAGAAAAAGGGACGCGCTGCCACAGACCAGTACTCCGCCAGCAGGATGCCCGCGATGGCAGCAAACGTCACCCACACCAGAGGCGGGAACCGCCGCCGGATGACCTGGGGCGGAGTCTGGGCCGGGGTCGACTCCACGGGCACTCAGGAATGACCAGGTTGACCGTGCGGGCGGCTGGCGATGAACTCCTGCTCGTCCAGTTCGCGCTTTTTGTGATGGGCGGCGGCGGCGTGCGGCGTGCCGGCAAATTGCGTCTCCACCACGCCGAGCCGCTCGCGCGCCTGGGCCCACTCTTTGGCCGCTGCGTGCAGCGCAGCCAGCCGGAAATGAAAATACGCCTCGTCATCAGGCTTCCACCCTCCGCGGGCGAGTGCGGCCTCCACCACGGCGCGTGCGCTCGCTGGATCGTGCAGTTTTTCGGCGTAGATGCGCGACATCTCCGCGATGGGCAGCCGGTTCTGCGGTTCCTGGGCGGCGATCTGCTTGAAGTCCTCCACCGCGCCCTCGAAGTCCCCGAGCGCCGCCTTGCTCGTCGCTTTTGCCGCGTCGTCCTGGGTGACTTCGTCATTCGAGCCAAGCACCGCCTCGCTCATCCGGTCGCCCAGCATCGGGATGAGCCACGTGACCGCCAGTACGCCGCCAATGGCCGCCACGGCGATGTACTCGACGATGAGGAGCATGGAACTCGTGTCTCCGGCGCCCTCCGGACGGGAGATCTGCCCGTTCATTTCGATCGTGACGTCGCCCTCCGTTTTTGCCGCGCGATTTCCGCGAATGATGTGCAGCACCAGCACCAGCATGACGGCCAGTGCACCGTAACGAATGATTTTTTGACCCATGGTCTGAAGAGACCGGGGGGATGATTGGGGTCCCCGATCACGGTCAATCTCCGCAGTTTCACCACCCGGCGCAACTGGCAAGCAGGGCTGCATACCGTTTTTTTTCGGGCGGAGCCGTGGCTGGACATTTTGCCCGATGGTGGCATAATGTGGGATGCGGTGTTGGTGCCGCCACTCCCCCATGCCGATTGATCGAGAGTCTCTGCGCCTGGATGAAGCCTGGCGGAACCCGGGTGGTTTTCACCGCCGCCCTCTCGCGACGCTGGGTCTCTCGCTCGTTTGCCTGCTCGTTTTCCTTGAGCAGCACGTGCTGCACCCGACCGGCGGCAGCCCCGGCGGCACAGCCCAGGCCAGCCAGCTGCAGCATCTCTTTGAGTTCTGGCGCGTCGTTTCCTGCCAGTTTGTCCACGCCAGCTGGTGGCACCTCATTACAAATTTGATCGGCCTGCTCGTCTTTGGCCGGATCGTCGAGGAGCGGAGCGGGCCGCTGCATGTGGCGGGCATGTTTTTGCTGGGCGGCCTGGTCGGGGTGAGTGCCGAAATCTGGGCAAACCCCGCCGTCACGGTGAGCGGTGCCTCGGCCGGCGTCTTCGCGCTGATGGCGGCAGCCGGGGTGTGCGAGCCCAACCGCCAGCTCCGCCTGCCCTTTCTGCCGGAGTTTCCGCTCACCCTGAAGTACGTGGCGGTTTCGTTTTTCTGCATCAATGCCTTTGACGTCTGCCTGCGCCTGCTCCAGCGGGGCAACCCGGACGCCGCCCAGCTCCTGACCGGCCAGGTCGCGACGCTGGCCCACACGATGGGTGCGGTGACCGGCTTTTTCTACGCCCACGCCATGGGCACGAGCTTCTCTGAAAATGTGAGGGAGAGCGAACGCCGCCGGTCCCGCTGGATGGAGGAGCAGCGGAAGCGCGCGCGCCAGGAGCGGGAGCACTCGTGGGTGCCGGCTCATGCCTTCAACACAAGGGAGGAAAACCAGACGGAGGAAGCGGCAGTCGAGGCGGTGGTGACGCCGCGCGAGTACATCGCAGAGCGGGTGGACCCTATCCTGGAAAAGATCAGCATTCACGGACAGGAAAGCCTGAGCCCGGAGG
This sequence comes from bacterium, assembly GCA_031411255.1. Classification (GTDB taxonomy): domain Bacteria; phylum Verrucomicrobiota; class Verrucomicrobiia; order Verrucomicrobiales; family V1-33; genus JANOAS01. The sequence continues at coordinate 28,698 of JANOAS010000291.1, read as the reverse complement.
AGAGGTTCATCCTCCGGGAGGCGGCCGCCCGGCTGACGGATGAAAAGGGGGGGACTCGCCCGGGGCGGTGTTGAACGATGGCCGTCCAGCCTGATCCCTTTCCCTACCAGCCACCCACGGCACGCTGGCAGCGCTGGCGGCGCCGCCTCACCCGGATGGGTGGCGCGGTGGTCGTGCTTGTGGCGGCGCTGCCCTGGATCATCCGGCTGCCGGTTTTTCGCCATGCCGTAGAACGGCGGATCGCGGCCAGAACGGGGCTGGCGTGTGAAATCGGCAGGCTGGACCTGGGCTGGAACGGTGTGGCCGGGCTGAGCGACCTGCGGCTGACGCGGGGAGACGCGGTCAAGATTTCCGTCTCCGGCCTCCACGCCAGCCGCCCCGGCCTGCGCGCCCTGCTGGGTGGGCGGCTGGAGGTGCATGAAGTCCTGGTCAACGGCCTGGACGTAACGGTGGCCCTGCCCCCGCGCCCTGCGGAAACCATGCCCGGAGTGGCACTGGCTTCGGCAACTCCAGTGCTCCCCTCCCTGCCGAAAGCAAAGTCGGCCCCTCTGCCAGCGATGCCGGCCCCGGCCCAGCCGGTCCTGGCTGACGCCCCGACTGAAATTTCCGTGCCCTCGCTTTCCCTCGACGAGCCGCCGGTCTCGCCGTCCTCCTCATTCCTCGGTCCGGCGGTGGCCACGGCTCCGCTGATCACCGCGCCCGTTCTGCCCGAAACCGGCGCCACACCGGTTGCGCCACCTGACGCGCCTGCGCCTGCGGAGCCTCCTGCTCCCACCATCGCGACTGTGCCAGAGCAGCACCCCGCCCCAGTAGTGGCCGCCGCCGCGGTCTCCGCGCGCTCCGGACGCTGGCGGCTGGACCAGGTGCGTATGGCCGGCGGCCAGCTTCGTCTGCTGGGGGCTGATGGCAAAACACTCGCCGGAGCCACCGGCCTCGCGGCGCTCCTGCCCGCTTCATCCACGGGCCGGGTTTCGCTGGACGGTCTCACCGTGCTAGGCCATGCGCTGGCAGCCCCCGCCACGGCGGAAATCCAGCGCGCCGGCCGGCTCGTGCAGGTCGCCCCGTGGGCCGTGCATCTGCCCGGTGGCGACGTAAAGGGCGGGCTGAAAATCGACCTCGGCACGCCCGGGCTTCCCTTTTTGCTCGAAGCCGCGAGCGAGGGGCTGGACCTCGCCACCCTGGCCGCCGTGTTCCTGCCGGATGGGGCTGCACCGCCGGCCGGCCGCATCAACGGCACCGTGCGCCTGGCTGGCTCTGCGCAGGAAATCCGCAGCCTCACCGGCTCCGGCCAGGCAAAAATGGAGGGCGGCGCGCTGCCACTGGCGGACTGGCTGAAGCGCAGCGGTTTTTCCGAACTCGCCACCCGTGCCCCCGCCAGCTCGCCCGTGCGCGAGGCCAGGCTGGAGGCCGGCATCCAGTCAGGCCACCTCATCCTCCAGGACGCCGCCTTCTACACGGATGAGCTGCTCATCCGCGCCCTTGGTCTCGTCTCCCCGCGCGGCTCGCTCAACCTCGCCGTGCGCACCTACCTTTCCACCGGAGCCGCCGGCGGCCTCGCCCAGCAAACAGCCGCCTGGCCCGAAGGCCGCCGCATTTCCCTGCTCCCGCTGGAGGACACTCCGCTCGCCTACCACGACTTCCTCGTCCGCGGCAGCCTCACCCAGCCAAGGCTCAACCTCTGGGATCGCGAATGGTCCCTCGCCGAGTTGTCCCAGGAGCTGACACGCCTCCGCCGTCCCGCACAGCCGTGAGCAGCGAGTCTAACCACCGTCCGCCTTGGCGGAAATGCGCATTTGTGCAAATGCGGAAATGTGTGGTATTCTGCGGTGCAAGAGAAACGACAATGGCCAGATTGACGCTCGACATTCCGGATGACACGCATCGCAAGCTCAAGACGCTCGCGGCCTACTTTGGCATGACAATGAAGGACTTTCTACTTAGCCGGGCATTCAACCAGCCCGAGCGGGAGGCCTCACACGCCAGCGCACCGTCCGCCACGGGTCTTGAGGCCGAGCGGCTGGACAACCTGCTGTTTGCGCCAGAGGCCAGTTTCAAATTGTCGCCTGCAAATTGGGATTCGTTTTGTGCCGCCCTTGAGGCGCCTGCCTCCATAAATCCCCCACTCAGCAGATTGATGACCGCTCCGAGTGTTCTTGATGAGCAGTGAACTACGTTCGGGAACATTTCCCGTCAGCCAGGAATTCGACACGTCGGCATTCGACTGCGGGGTTCCGGCCTTGAACGACTACCTGCTGAAGTTTGCCGTGCAGAACCACAGCAACTTGTCGGCAAAAACCTTCGTGGCCCTGCGGGGCAACGCCGTCGTCGGCTACTACACTCTCGCGGCCGCCTCGGCTGCCCGGCATGAGCCACCGGAACGAGTGACCAAAGGTCTGGCCCGGCACCCCGTTCCTCTCATCCTGATCGCACGGTTGGCGGTGGCGCAAACAGAGAGAGGGCGCGGCCTCGGCAAGGCTTTGATGAAGGACGCTCTTCATCGAATCCTGCGGGCGTCCGAGGATTTCGGGTGCCGCGCGGTGCTGGTCCATGCCAAGGACGCAACGGCGAAAGCCTTCTACGAAAAGTGCGGATTCACGGCCTCCCCCATCGAGCCGCAGCACCTTTATCTGTTGCTCAAGGATATCCGCGCTGTCCTGAAATCATGAACGTCCAAACCGAAATGGAAGCCACCGCCTCATGACCGACGCCAGCTCCCAGGGCATGCGCTGAATTGCCGGCGAGCATGAATGAAGGTCATTTTGCCGATCGCCCTCTCCAGCGCGCCGACCCACCGGCACCAGCATCACACCCCATGCAGCGCGGCCGGCACCTCGATGAGACGCCCGGCGGTGCAGGCGATGAGGCGGTCTCCTGGAGCGGGACGGATGGCCTTGTTTCCCGTGAAGGTGCCGAAGGCGGGCAGAACGAGGCACGCGGTGCCGAGCCAGAAGCAGGCGGCGGAGGAACCGGAGACGCGGCGTTCGCTCAGGCGCACGGACGGATGGAGGTGGCCGGAAATGGCGAAGCCGTTGCCGCCATCGTGGTGGGCCGGGTCGTGGATGAACCTGAACGGGCCCATGACGAGATCCGGATCATGCACGTCCATGCGCCACTCTGCAGGCAGCTTCGCAGCCATGGTGTCATGATTTCCCCGGACGAGGGCGACGGTAAAACCCGGCCACTCTGCACGCCAGGCGGAGATCATTTCACAGATGCCCGAAGTCAGGCCCGCCGGGGCGTGGAAGAGATCCCCCACGATGATGAGCCGCTGCGCCCGGGTGCTGCGGAGCAGGCTGGAGAGGCGCGCCAGATCTTCCGCCGTGCCGCCCTCGGGCACGGCCAGACCGTGGCTCAAGAAGGCGGCCGCCTTGCCCAAATGCACATCCGCCAGGATGAGCGCGCGCTCCTCCTCCCAGAGCGCGGCGCGTTCGGGGAGGAGCGTCAGCGTCTGGCCGCAGAGCGGGAGTGTCATCGCGCCCAGTCTGCCCCGGAGCGGCGGGCAAATCAACGGCCATCGCGTGCGTCCGCAGCGGCATTCAGCTGGGTGAGCATGCGCTCCAGCCGCGTGGCGAAGTCCTCGGTGCTCAGGTTTGAGGAAATGCTGTCCGCCCAGAGGGGAAAGGCCATCGGCGTGAGCCGCGGGCAGTGCTTTAGGATGATTTCCCTCCCCGCCAGCCCGCGCAGCGTCTCCTCCAGGCGCACCACATCCAGCTGGCGTTCGAGGATTTCCCGCCGCGCCTGGGCGAGGAGCAGATTGTCCGGATCATATTTCGTAAAGACGTCGTAGAGCAGGCCGCTGCTGGCCTGGAGGGACTTCGCCGTCTTCGGGCTGCCGGGGTAGCCCTGGAGCACGAGGCCGGCCACGCGGGCCACTTCGCGGAATTGATGACGGCCCAGTTCTGCCGTGTTCAGGCAGCCGGGCAGGTCCTCCAGCAGGCCCTCCGGGGAAAGGAGGACGCGCCACTCGTCTGCGGTGAACTCCAGCGGCGCGGGCGAATGCAGCTCGAAGCCGTAGTCATTCGGCGTCACCTGGATCGACCGCGCCTCTCCCCGTGCCATGCGCCACGCCACCAGCAGGCCGATGCCTTCATTGACCAGCCGTCCGGCAAAGGGGAAGACAAATGCGTGATGGCCGTCCTTCGTTTCCGTCTGCTCGATGAGCAGCTGCCCGGGACCAGGCACCACGGACCAGGCGGCCTGGATTTCCAAAATGGGGGCCACCCAGGCCAGCTCCGGCTCGCGCGTTTCCCCGGCCTGCGCCGCGACGAGCTGGCGGCCCACCGCAGCGGCAAGCTCCGTACTGAGCGGGCTCTTCCCACCCTGCCACGACGGGATCTGGCCGCGCGCGTTCTTTCGCGTGGCTGGCTTCACGGTGGCGGTGAGGTCTTTGAACCGGACCAGCTCCAGCCGCCGCCCGCCAAAGATGAACATGCCGCCCACCTTGATCCGCGAGATGAACCACTCCTCCACCGTGCCGAGCCGCTTGCCATTGACCATACGGATGGAGACGGCGGCATCACTGAGGATGGTGCCGATGCTCATGCGGTGCAGTCGCGCGAGGCGCACGTCCGTCACGCGGTGGCAGCCCGCCGAGTCCACCTCGACCTTCCGGTACTCCGGGTAGGCGCGCAGTGAGCCGCCCGTGGTGATGAACCCGAGCAGCCACGCCCACTCCGCCTCGCCCAGCCCAGCGTAGGCGTGCGTGGAGCGCACCTCGGCCAGCATGGCAGCGGAGAAAAAGCCACCGCCCAGCGCCGCCGTCACCAGGTGCTGGAGCAGGACGTCCAGCGGCAGGACGAGCGGACGGCGGGACTCGATGCGCCCCTCACGCATGGAGACACGCGCGGCGGCGAACTCGACCAGCTCGAAGGCATTCGTCGGCACGCCCAGCACACGGCTCACAGAGCCTGGCTGGTGCCCGCTGCGCCCGGCCCGCTGGAGCAGGCGGGCGATCCCCTTCGGGCTGCCGAGCTGCAGCACCTGCTCCACAGGGGAAAAGTCCACACCCAGGTCCAGGCTGGAGGTGCAGACGACGCACTTCACCGTGCCCTGGCGCAAGCGTTCCTCCACCTCGGTGCGCACGTCCTTTTCCAGTGACCCGTGGTGCATGGCCAGCTGCTCCGCCCAGTCGGGACGGGCCTCCAGCAGCTCCTGAAACCAGATCTCGGTCTGCGACCGCGTGTTCGTGAAAAGGAGGGTCGTGCGCGCCGTCTCGATCCGCTTCACCACCTCGCCCAGCATCGTCGCGCCCAGGTGGCCGAACCACGGGAACTGCTCCACCTCCGCCGGGAGCAGGGTTTCGATCTCGATCACCTTTTTGACTGCTGCGTGAATGAGCACGCCCGGCTCCTGGTTTTCCGCCGGCGGGCCGGTAAGCACCCGGCAGGCTTCATCGAGGTTCCCGATGGTGGCGGAGAGCCCCCACGTGCGCAGGCCGGGGGAAAAAGTGCGCAGCCGCGCGAGGGCCAGCTCCGCCTGCACCCCGCGCTTCGTGCCCAGCAGCTCGTGCCACTCGTCCACCACCACGCAGCGCAGCCCGGCGAAGCGCTCGCGGGCGTCCTCCTGGCTGAGGAGCAGGCACAGACTCTCGGGCGTAGTGACGAGGGCAAAGGGCAGGCGCAGCTTGAGCGCGGCGCGCTCCTTTGCCGTCGTGTCTCCGGTGCGCGATCCCACCCGCCACGGGGCTCCCAACCCCGCCAGCGCCTGCTGCAGCGCCTGCGCCGTGTCCGCCGCCAGCGCCCTCAGCGGGGTGAGCCAGACAACGCGCAGGGGCGGATCTTTTTCCCCGGCAGCCAGCGCCTCTGCCACCGGACCCAGCCACGCCGCCAGTGTCTTCCCCGCTCCGGTGGGCGCATGAATGAGCCCGCTCCGCCCCGCTGCGTAGGCGGCCCCCGCCTGTTTCTGAAATGCCGCCGGCTCCCACCCCTGCCGGGCAAACCACGCCTGCACCGGGTCCGCCGCAGGCTGCGCCCTCGCCTTTTTCACGCCCGCCACTCCAGCAAATAGTGGGTCCGGATTTCACTCAGGAGCCGGAACCCAAACCGCAGGTAGAGCTGGTGGGCGCGCGGATTCACCTTCTCAACGTGCAGGCGCAGCGGACGGTTCGTCGCCCGGGCCTCCTCCTGCAAGCCGTGGAGCAGCCACGTTCCCAGTCCCCTCCCCTGCCATTCCGGCAGCAGCACCAGGTCGACGAGAAAAATCCAGCGCGGGTCCGTCCTCTGCACATACAGCCTTCCGACGGCACGCCCGTCGTGCTCGATGAGGAGAAATTCCAGCCCGGGAAAATCAAACGGATACCCCCGCTGCCGGCTGTCGAACTCATGCCGGATCAACCGAGCCCGGTAGTCCGGATGCATGCCAGCCACCTCCGGATGAGTTTCCCTCGCGCTGGCAAAAATGCGCAACAACTCCCCCCGATCCTCAGGACCAGCAGGACGAAACGAGAGGTGTTGAAAGGCAGGATCCACGAGGCGGGGAAGAAGAGGAAGCCACAACGGCGGCTGCGGATTCTTCACGCGTCCGGCCCGGGGGGCAATGGGGATTTCTCAGAGGTGGGCGAAGGCAAAGCCCCGGGCTCCTCCCCTGCGGAGCGAACCCCCTGCTCATGCCCTGAAGGCTCCGCTGGCTCAGGGCTGATTGTCCGGCTCGGTGCTGCGGGAACCGAGCAGGTATCTCACCGCCGACCCGAGACCACTGAAGCGGAAGGAGGGATCCACGTACTTCCCGATCACGTAAAATGCGAAGTAGTAGGCCCGGCAGAATCCCCAGATCGAAATTGCCAGCAGCAGGGCCACGCGCCAGCTGGGCAGCTCCGCCAGGATGAGCCCTCCCGCGAGGGCTCCGAGCAATAAAAAGAGGGGTCCCTTGAATTTGATCCAGCGTGGGTCGGTCAGGTCGCGCATGGTGCCAATGAGCGGGCGCAACGGGCAAACGTCAAGTGGAGCATCATCACAGGGTGCTGGCTGGGCAGTACACCCCATGGCGGCAGGCCCTGCCCGTGGCTCAGAGTGGGCGCCATGAAAACCAAGCTCACTCACACACGGAACAGCCTGCCGGAAAAAAACCGCCTCGAGATCACCGCCCTCCTTCAAGAACGGCTGGCCGACTCGATCGATCTGATGCTCGTCGCCAAGCAGGCGCACTGGAACGTGAAGGGGCCAAACTTCATCGCTCTGCATGAACTTTTTGACCGCGTCTTCACCGACACGGTGCGGTACGTGGATGTGATCGCGGAGCGCATCGTCCAGCTGGGCGGGACGGCGGTGGGCACAGTGCGCGCGGTGGCGAAGCTGTCGAGCCTGCCGGACTACCCGCTGGACATATCCAGCGCGAGCAAGCATGTGGCCGGCCTGGCCCATGAGATCTCCTATTTCGGCGAGCTGGTCCGCAAATCCATGGTCCAGGTCGCCCAGCTGGAAGACGCCGGAACGGTGGACATTCTGACGGAGATTTCGCGCGGAGCGGACAACAACCTGTGGTTCGTGGAAGCCCACGAACAGGTGGAAGTCTAAGCGCCCATCCACGCCCCCCCCCAACTGACAGTACTCCACGCTCATGAAAGCTCTTGTTTACCACGGTCCCGGCCAAAAGGCCCTCGATGACAAGCCCCGGCCCGCACTCCAGGAAGCGACGGACGCGGTGGTCAGGATGACCAAAACCACCATCTGCGGCACGGATCTCCACATCTTGAAAGGCGACGTTCCTTCCGTGACGGAGGGGCGCATCCTCGGGCATGAGGGCATCGGGATCATCGAGGAAGCCGGAAGTGCGGTGACGCGCTTTCGCCGCGGTGACCGGGTGCTGATCTCGTGCATCACCGCGTGCGGAAAGTGTGAAAACTGCCGGCGCGGCATGTGCTCGCACTGTGACTCGGGCGGCTGGATCCTGGGCAATACCATCGACGGCACCCAGGCGGAGTACGTTCGCATCCCACTGGCCGACACCAGCCTGCACCCGATACCCGGCGAAGCCGACGGTGAGGCGATGGTGATGCTGAGCGACATCCTGCCCACCGGCTACGAGTGCGGGGTGCTCAACGGCTGCGTGAAACCAGGAGACACAGTAGCCATCGTCGGGGCCGGTCCCATCGGGCTGGCGGCCCTGCTGACTGCCCAGTTTTTCGCTCCGGCGGCCATCATCATGATCGACCAGGACGACCACCGGCTGGAAATCTCAAAACAGCTGGGTGCCACGGCTGTGGTGAATTCGGCCCGGGAACGGGCAGGGGAGAAGGTGATGGCGCTGACAAAGGACCAGGGCGTGGACGTGGCCATCGAAGCGGTGGGCATGCCGGCCACCTTTGGCCTTTGCCAGGAAATCATCGCCGCCGGCGGCCACATCGCGAATGTAGGCGTGCACGGATCAAGCGTGCCGCTGCATCTGGAAAAACTGTGGTCGCACAACGTCACCATCACGACGCGCCTGGTGGACGCAGTGACAACCCTGATGCTGATGAGAACGGTCACCTCCGGTCGGCTGCACCCGCAGCAGTTGATCACACACCATTTCCAGCTCGGCGAAATCATGCAGGCCTATGAGACCTTTGCCCACGCTTCACGGGAGCGGGCACTGAAAGTGATTTTAACCTGCGAATAGCGGAAGGAGAGCGATGATGTGAGGCGCAAGAAACAGCGCCCGGACTGGCGACGGTGCCGGGCCCCCCGGAATCGAACCGATGAGCCAAATGAACAACAATGAAGTTGCCGGTGATGCCCCCTCTCCAGAGGAGCCGGGACGGGACATGCGAACCCTGGTCCTGGTCGTGCTGACGGCTGCCGGCCTGTGGATTTGCTTCCGCCTGGTCGCGCCCTTCATCTCCGCCCTGGCATGGGCCATGGCGCTGGCCGTCCTTTTCACACCGCTCCAGCGCTGGTGTGAGTCAAAGCTCCGCCAGCCCAGTCTGGCCGCAGGTGTCTCCGTGCTGGTCATCGCTCTGATGGTGGTGGTGCCGGCGACCTTCGTCGGCCAGCGGCTCATCACAGAGGCGGCGGGCGGCGCCACACTCGTGGAGGCGAAGGTGTCGTCCGGAGAATGGCGCAAAGCCCTGGAAAACCAGCCCCGGCTCGCCCCGCTGGCACGATGGGTGGAGGAGGAAATAGACCTCCCCGCCGCTGCGCGGACCTTCGCCGCATGGCTGAGCGGCTTTGGCGGCTCCCTCGTCAGGGGCTCGCTCTGGCAGCTGGTGAGTTTCTGTCTCACCTTCTACCTGCTCTTCTTTTTTCTGCGCGACCGCCGCCAGATTCTTTTGACGCTCGCTTCGCTGGCACCACTGACGGGGGCGGAGGTGAATCGGCTCTTTGCCAGAGTCGGGAACACCGTCTTTGCCACCGTTTACGGCACGCTCGCTGTTGCCTCGGCCCAGGGGCTTTTGGGCGGGCTCATGTTCTGGTGGCTCGGCCTCGCGGCGCCATTGCTGTGGGGCGTGGTAATGACCCTCGTGGCCGTCGTCCCAGTTCTGGGGGCCTTTGTCGTCTGGCTCCCAGCCGCCGTTTTTCTGGCGCTGGAGGGCAGCTGGGGAAAGGCTCTCATCCTTGCGCTGTGGGGGATACTGGTCGTCGGCACGATCGACAATCTGCTGCGCCCCATCCTCGTCGGAAACCGGCTGAAGATGCACACGGTGCCAGTCTTCATCTCCGTGGTTGGCGGGCTGATGCTTTTTGGACCGGCCGGCCTCATCCTCGGACCGGTCGCGTTGACTGTGACCACGGTGCTTCTGGATGTTTGGTCAAGCCGGACACCCGCATCCAACGGGAATGATCGTCTGTAGACGGGCCCGGCGTCTGGGGTTCACACCCCATGGCAGCGGTCCTGGAAACAACCGATGAAGGGGCCGGGCGAACTTCTCGCCACTTCAAAACAAACGACACATCCTCCATGCACCCGTTTAAAGTCCTGCTTCTTTCCTCCGTGGTCACCGCCTCCATTACGTCCTGCGTCGTGCTCGCCCCGCCGGGCCTTCCGGCACCCACATCTGTGTCGGCGTCCTTCGGCACCTATGACGTCCTGCCGGACACTTACGTCGGCGACGCGTATGTCTACCGCAACCGCTACTACTACGGCGGCAACTATGAGCACGGCCGTTTCCTCGACCATGGCCGCCAGTACAGCGGCCGCTACTCTCACGGTGGCCAGTACTACTACGGCGGAAACCAGCGGCACTACGAGGGCCGCGCGCAACAGCAACAGCGCGCCTACGGCCCGGGTGGAATCCGGCGCGGCCAGATTCGCCATTGATCCCGCCCCCTGCGCGGCTTGCCGCCACCACGCCCGGTCCTGCCTGGTCATTTCTTTTGGCAGGACCCGGGTGTATCGTGTGGAGGGCTCGTCTCCGCACGCGGCCCTCCTGATTTCCCCAGCATGACACCACCCTCGCATCCAGATCAAAACCCGAAGAATGAATCGTGGGAAAGCCGCACGATAGACGACGTGCTGGCCAGGCTGGGCGTGGCGGTAGACGGCCTTTCCTCCGGTGAGGCGGAAAAACGGCTGGCCGCAGACGGCCCGAACGAATTCAGGGATGCTGACCGCATTAGTGCCTGGCGCATTTTTCTGGGCCAGTTCAAAAGCCTCGTCATCTGGATCCTGCTCGGTGCCGGGGTTTTGTCCGCCATCCTGGGTGAAGGTGTGGAGGCCGTCGCCATTTTCGCAGTGGTCGTGCTGAACGCCGTGATCGGATTTTATCAGGAGTTCCACGCGGAAAAATCGATCGCGGCGCTCAAGCTGATGACCGCACCCCAGGCCAAAGTGCGGCGCGACGGCAAAGTGGTCGCGCTGCCGGCGGCGGGCCTGGTCGTGGGGGATGTGCTGCTGCTGGAGGCCGGGGACCTCGTGGCGGCGGATGCCCGCCTCTTTCAGGCCGCTGCGCTCACCTGCATCGAGTCCGCGCTCACGGGGGAATCCGAAGCCGTGTCCAAGGAGCTGGGAACCCTGGCGGCTGAAAGCGTCCCCATCGGTGACCGGCACAACATGGTCTTCATGGGAACGAGTGTCGCCGCCGGCACGGGACGGGCCGTGGTGGTGGCCACCGCCATGAAAACAGAGCTGGGTCGCATTGCCGGAATGCTGGAGCAGGCAGGCCCGGAGGAGGACACCCCGCTGGAGCGAAAGCTGGAATCTTTCGGCCGCGTACTCGTGTGGTCCGCCCTGGGAATCGTCGCTCTGCTTTTTGGCCTGGGCCTGATGCGTGGAACCAGTCCCTACGAGCTTTTCATGACGTCCGTCAGCCTCGCCGTTGCCGCCGTACCGGAGGGGCTGCCCGCCATTGTCACGGTAGCCCTGGCCCTCGGCGTGTCCCGCATGTCTCGCCGCCGGGCTCTCGTGCGCAAGCTCTCGGCAGTGGAAACCCTGGGCTCCACCAATGTGATCTGCACGGACAAGACAGGCACCCTGACCATGGGAGAAATGACGGTGCAGGAGTTCTACGTTTCCGAAAAAAACTACGCGGTCACTGGAGACGGGTACGACCCGGCCGGCGCCGTGCTTGCCGGGGAAAAACCCGCCGGTCCGGAGCATGCGGCACCGCTGCTTGAGCTGGCCACCATCATTACCGCCTGCAACAATTCCCACCTCGTCGAAGAAGACGGTGTCTGGAAGGCCGTAGGCGACCCCACCGAGGGCGCCCTGCTCGCCGCAGGCCTGAAAGCTGGTGCGAACCGCGAGGTCATTGCCAGGGAGATGCCAAAACATCACGAGATCCCTTTTGATTCCGACCGCAAGCTGAGTTCGGTCGTTCGCCGGATGCCGGACGGCAGGCTGCGGGCCTTCGTCAACGGTGCGCCTGGTGCGGTGCTGGACAAGTGCACGCAACTCTACACTTCCTCCGGAGTACGCCCACTGACGCCGGAGGACCGGGAGCGGATACTCGACCAGACCAAGTCGATGGCCAGTCGCGCCCTGCGCGTGCTGGCCTCGGCGAACCGGAATGTGGAGGAGGCCCCGGCGGCCAGCCTGACTTCCGCAGTGGTGGAGCGGGACCTGGTCTTCGTGGGGCTGAGCGCCATGCATGATCCGCCGCGGCAGGAGGCCAAGGAGGCAGTCGCCCGCTGCCGGGAGGCCGGCATTCGCGTCGTGATGATCACTGGCGACCACCCGCACACCGCTGCCGCCATCGCACGCGAACTCGGCATAGCCGGAGAAACCGACACCGCCGTTTCAGGCACAGAGATCGATAAAATGAGCGATGAGGATCTCCGCACCCTTGCTCCGAAGACCGCCGTCTACGCCCGCGTCAGCGCCGAACACAAGCTGCGCATCATTCGCGCATGGAAGGCCAGCGGGGACGTCGTCGCCATGACGGGCGACGGTGTGAACGACGCGCCCGCCATCAAGGGGGCCGACATCGGCATCGCGATGGGCAGGGGCGGCACCGAGGTGACACGGCAGGCTGCGGACATGATCATCACCGACGACAACTTCGCCACCATCGTCACCGCCGTGGAGGAAGGACGCGGCATCTACGACAACATCCGAAAAACCCTGCAATACCTGCTGGCTGGCAGCACGGCCGAGCTTCTGATCATGGCAGTTTGCGTCATCATCGGCCTGCCGGCCGCCCTGCTGCCGGTTCATCTGCTCTGGATCAACCTCGTCACGGATGGACTTCCGGCCCTCTGCCTGGCCACGGACCCCATCGACCCCGACGTCATGAAGCGCGCCCCGCGCCACCGCCTGCAGGGCATCGCGGACCGCAGTTTTCTTCACACGATGCTTTTCACGGGCCTGCTGACTGCCGCCATCACCCTGGTTGTTTACTACTGCGCATTGCAAACCACGACCCCTGACCAGGCGCGCTCCCGCGCCTTTGCCGTCCTCGTCTTTGCCGAACTCCTCCGCGCCTTTGGCGCGCGCAGTGAAACAAAGCCCGTCTGGCGCATTCCACTCCGGACAAACCTGAACCTCGTCATCGTCATCGCCATCTCATTCGGACTTCAAGTTTTGAGCCAGCAAAATGGCGTTTTTGGACGGTTCCTGAACGTCGCACCCATGCCACTGCCAGACTGCCTGGTGCTGATGCTTCTTGCCTCGATCCCCCTCGCCGTGCTTGAGCTGGTGAAAGTAGTCCGGGCGCACGTTCACGGTGCCGCAGTAGGTTAACACCCCATAGCCGGCGAGCCCGGCGAAACCGAGAATGCGGGCAGGAAAAGAGCATCCGACCACCTGGCAACGGATCGCCATGCTGGGAGGGGCGCAACCCACACCACCGACATGAACGAAGAGAAAACACCACCGCTTCTGGACAGGCTGGAATCCAGTCTGCGGGCCGACTCGGCTCAAATGCGCCAACTCGAAGCGGAGCTGACGCTGGCCCTGCATCGCGCATCCGCCCTGGGTGCAGAACAGGGAGGCCCTGCTGCGTGGGCGGCGGCATGGAACGATGAGTGGGCTGCAGTGGAGGAAATCCTGACCCGGTTCCGCCGCCTGCTCGACGACATAGGCAACTTCATCGAAGGCGGGGCGGATGACCGCCTGGCCCGTGCTCTGGAATCGTGGAAATCCCTCCAGGCGGAGGACCACAAACTCGTCACCGCGCTGGGTTCCCTGCAGCGCCAGGTCAGTGGATTGAACGCCTCTGTTTACAAGGACTGGAACCTGCTGGTCAGCACCCTGGAGCTGCACTTCCGGGCCATCCGGACCTGCGCTGAGGGGCTGCGCGTCAAAATGGAGTTTCTCAAAAAACATGAAGTGGCGCTCACGGCGGAGGCTGCCGAAGACCCAAAGCAAGTGGAGACCGGCCAGGCCCCGGCACAAGACGCCGCCTTCCAGCAGGCGGCTGCCGAACTAAAACGCGAGCACGAGGAATTCCCGGGATTGATGGGTGTTGTTCAGGCGCTCTTCATGTGGGTTGAAACACCAGAGGAACGGGTCGACAAGATCCGTGCCCTTGATGTGACCCAGCCATGACCCCATTCCTCAGACAAACCGCCGCCCTTTTCGCCTGGCTCGCTCTTTGTTTTTCCGCAGCAGCCTCCGCAGTCTTTGTTTCCCCCGGCGGCTGGTATGCGGCGCTTCACAAACCTTCGTGGACGCCGCCTGCATGGGTCTTCGGCCCCGTGTGGACCACGCTCTACACGCTCATGGCCGTGGCCGCCTGGCTCATCTGGCGGGAAGGCGGATGGAAGGTCCAGCGCCGGCCGCTTCAGCTGTTTCTCTTTCAGTGGGTGCTCAATGCCCTGTGGACTCCGTTGTTTTTTGGCATGCACCGCACCGGGTGGGCGCTGGCGGAAATCATTTTGTTCTGGTTCGTACTGGCCGTCACGCTTGGCACGTTCTGGCGCATCAACCGGGCAGCCGGCATGCTGATGGTTCCCTATTTGCTCTGGGTAAGCATCGCGACTGCCCTGAATTTTTCCATCTGGCGGCTCAACCCGTGAGCTCCGACCCGTGGAGCTGATCCACGTCGGCAGGGACACCGAAATAGGACGTAAACGAGCCGCCGGCACAGCTACCCTTAAACCATGAATCACCTGCCCCGGCTTTCCCAGCATCTCGCTCCATCCGCAGGTGCTGACCGCTCAATTCACTTTGCTCCACTGCTGGCCGAGGCCTCCGTGCTGGAGGAGGGCGCTGTATTCAGCCGGATGAAAACGGCCCTGGATGGGCTGAGTGACGGGGAAGCGGCGCGTCGTCTGGCTGAGACAGGGCCCAACGTGGTGGCGGCGGGAACTCATCTCGGCTGGCCGTGGCGTCTGCTGACGGCGGCGCGGAATCCGCTGGTCATCCTCCTCGTGGTGCTGGCCACGATTTCCTTCGCCACAGGGGACGCCCGCGCCGGATCGGTCATGAGCCTGATGGTGGTGCTTGGCGTCACGCTGCGCTTCATCCAAGAGGCACGGGCGGATGCGGCGGCGGAAAAACTGAAGGCCATGATCAACGTCACAGCGGCAGTGATCCGGGGCGGAAAGGAACAGGAGATCCCGCTGAAAAATCTGGTGCCGGGTGATGTGGTCACGCTCTCCGCCGGGGACATGATTCCGGCGGATCTCCGGCTCGTGGCGGCGAATGATTTGTTTCTCTCCCAGGGCACGCTGACTGGCGAGTCCATGCCGGTGGAGAAGCACGCGGGGCGCGAAGAGCGGCCTGGCATTTCCCCTCTGGAACTGGCGAACATCTGCTTTCTAGGCACCAGCATCGAGAGCGGTTCGGCCACGGGAGTGATCCTCGCCACGGGAGCGCAGACCTACTTCGGCAGCATGGCGGGCAGCATGACAGGCGCAGTGGAGCCGACCAGCTTTGACCGCGGGGTGAAGGATTTCACCTGGCTGATGATCCGCTTCATCCTCGTCATGGTGCCGCTGGTTTTCGTGGTCAACGGACTGACCAAGGGCAACTGGCGCGAGGCTTTTTTCTTCTCCATCGCCGTGGCGGTGGGCCTGACCCCGGAGATGCTGCCGATGATCGTCTCCGTCTGTCTGTCGAAGGGGGCTCTGGCCATGTCCGGGAAAAAGGTGATCGTGAAACAGCTGAATGCCATACAGAATTTCGGCGCGATGGATGTGCTCTGCACGGACAAGACGGGCACTCTGACGATGGACCAGGTCATCCTCCAGCGGCACTGCGACGTGATGCGGAAGGAAAACGCGGACGTGTTTCGCGATGCCTACCTCATAGCCCACTTCCAGACTGGACTGAAGAACCTGCTGGACCGCGCGGTGCTGAGTCATGAGGACGCAAAGGAGGAACTCATCGCGGGCTACCAAAAAGTGGACGAGATCCCGTTCGACTTTGTCCGGCGCATGATGTCAGTCGTCATGGCCAAGCCGGAGGGAGGGCATCACCTGCTGACCAAAGGGGCGCCGGAAGCCGTCTTCCCCTGCTGCACGGCATACGAACTGGATGGCCAGATTTTTCCTCTGGAACCCGCGCGTGCGGCGGAGCTGATCAAGCACTACGAGGAACTCAACGATGAAGGATTCCGCGTGCTGGCCGTGGCGCACAAGCCGCTGGCGGACGACGAGTTCATTTCAAAGGAGGATGAATGCGGGCTGATTTTGAAAGGCTACATCGCCTTCCTCGATCCACCCAAGGACAGCGCGGCCCGGGCCATCAAGGCGCTCCAGCAGCATGGACTCACCATCAAGGTGCTCACGGGGGACAATGATCTCGTCACGCGCAAAGTGTGCCGGCAGGTCGGGCTGAATGCCGACGCCATTCTTCTGGGCAGCAAGGTGGAGCTGATGAGCGACGCGGAACTGGCGGAGGCGGTGGAGAAGACCCACGTTTTCGCCCGGCTCGCGCCGGCCCACAAACAGCGGATCATTCGCGCGCTGCAGCACCAGGGCCATGTGGTCGGATTTATGGGCGACGGCATCAATGACGCCCCGGCGCTGCATGTGGCGGATGTGGGTATCTCGGTCGATTCCGCCGTGGACATCGCGAAGGCCGCCGCCTCGGTCATTCTGCTGGAAAAGGATCTCATGGTGCTGGACGACGGCGTGATCGAAGGCCGGAAAGTCTTCGTAAACATCCTGAAATACGTCCGCATGGGGGCGAGTTCCAATTTTGGCAACATGTTCAGCGTGCTCGGAGCCAGCGCCTTCCTCCCATTCGTTCCCATGGCTCCCATCCAGGTGCTGACGAACAATCTGCTCTATGATTTCTCCCAGGTGCCAATCCCCACGGACACCGTCGGCCCGGAGCAGACGGCCCTGCCGCGTCCGTGGCACATAGGCGACATCAAAAAGTTCGTCCTCTTCATCGGCCCCATCAGTTCCATCTTCGACTACACGACGTTTTTCGTGATGCTCTACGTTTTCGGCTGCTGGGATCCGGCGCGGGCCCCGCTTTTCCAGACCGGCTGGTTTGTGGAATCCCTGATCACGCAGACGCTCATCGTGCACGTCATCCGGACGAACCGCATTCCTTTCATCCAAAGCCGCGCCAGCTGGCAGCTCACCCTGACAACCGCCGCCATCATCGCCGTGGCCGTGTGGCTGCCCACCTCGCCCTTTGCGTCAGTGTTAGGCTTCACGGCGCTGCCGCCGCTCTACTGGCCGATCCTCCTGGCGACCCTGCTCTGCTACGTCGGGCTCACGCAGGCGGTGAAAATGTGGCTTCTGAAGCGGATGTGGATTTGACCCGGGAATCCCGGACTACGGTGCCGCCGGTTTCGCCAGGCCACCGCGAATGACCAGCCTGTGAGCGGGGGCAAGGACGAGCGGAGGAAGGAAGTTGTGCTCATTGGGCAGAAGCTCCACGGGATTCAGCAGCCCCTGGCCATGCACCGGGTGCCGGGCTTCTATGGAAAAGATGTCCCCAACAAGAAGGACGGTGGTGCTGACATAACCGCCGGAAAACGTGACACCCCAGCCCCACGGCAGCGGGACGAAGGTTCCCGATGGCGTGCGCACCCAGAGGCGAAGCTGCTCCGGTTTGAGGTCGAGCGGATGGGCCGAAGCATCCGTCACGGGGCCGGTGGCCATGAGGCTGGAGCGGGTGGTTGGCTGGAGAACAACGGGGGATTGTTGCTCCGCCGGGACTTCGACGGGCTCGAAACCGGGAGCGTAGATGAAATGGCGCATCGCCACCCCTGGGGCGAAATCGATGATGGAATCGGGCAGGTCGTCGAAGACACGATTCTTTTCCAAGCCCCACGATCCACTGGAACCAAATGCATCCCCCCACGCAAGCCCTGCGGGCAGGAGAGCGGAAGCTAGAGAAGGAGGCCGGGTTCCATCCGGGCTGGTGATCAAGCGTTTTTCGGCGAGTGCGCGTGGTGAGCGGGCGTTCTTGCGGCCGGTGTTGAAATCGACCCAGCCTGTGAACAGGACGGGGACAACCACAAAGGACAGGATCAGGATTTCCAACCAATGACGCCCCAGCCAGCGGAGTGCTTTCATGGCGTGGCTCCGGATTTCCTAACGCAGCCCCAGCCGCGCGGCGGTGAGGGTGGCGGCGAGGTTGATGGCGGTGATCATGCTGTCCGGGCGGGCAAGGCCGCGGCCGGCAATGTCGAAGGCGGTGCCGTGGTCCGGGCTGGTGCGGACACGGGGGAGGCCGAGGGTGACGTTCACGCCCGTGTCGAAATCAAGCAGCTTGAGCGGGATGAGGCCCTGGTCGTGGTAGAGGCAGAGGACGGCGTGGAAGTCGCCGCGTGCGGCGCGGGCAAAGAGGGTGTCCGGCGGGTATGGACCGCTGAAGCCGGGAAACTCACTTTGGAGCTGGCGGATGGCGGGGGTGACGATGTCAATTTCCTCCCGGCCCATGAGGCCATCCTCGCCGGCATGAGGGTTGAGCCCGGGCACGGCGATGCGGGGCTCGGCATGGCCGCGGGCGCGGCAAAAGGCCTCCACCAGCCGCCCGACGCGAACGATTTCCTGAATGCTGAGGTGGCTGGCCACCTGCATGAGCGGGATGTGCCAGGTGACGAGGCCCACAGTGAGGTGCTCGCCCGTGAGGAGCATGGCGAAATCCGTGATCCCCTGCGCGCGGGCGTAAAACTCGGTCTGACCAGGACAGTCGAAGCCGATCTCGACGAGGCGTGCCTTGCTGACGGGGCCGGTGATGATGCCCTCGATCTCGCCAGAGTTCAGGAGGGCAGCGGAAAGGTGGAGTGCCTCCAGTGCGGCGCGGGCACTGGCCTGGCTGGGCTGGCCCGGGAGGACGCCGTCCGGAATTTCCCCGATGACGCGGTAGCTAAAGCGCGGGTCGAGTTTCCCGGAAGCCAGCGCGGCCTGCGCGACTTCCGGGCCGATGCCAGCTGGATCGCCAAGGGTGATGCCGAGTACGGGGAGGGTGGGGGAGTTCAAAGTTTAGAGTTCAAAGTTCAAAGTTCGGAGGCAGGAAGTGCGGAGCGCTGGATTTCCGGGCTTCACAATGGATGGCAGAAGTACGTTAACCCTGACCCACGCCCAGCCTTTCTCCGCGGTAGGTCCCCTGCTCGATAGCGGTGACCCAGTCCTTATTTGCCAGGTACCAGGAGATGGTCGCGGCAAGGCCGGTGGCGAAGTTTTCCTGTGGTTCCCAGCCGAGTTCGCGCTGGATTTTTTCGCAGTTGATGGCGTAGCGGCGGTCGTGGCCGGGACGATCGGTGACGAAGGTGATGAGCGACTCGGGGTCCTTCCTTTTATCCGCCGGCATGTGGCTCTGCACTTCGTCGATGAGACGCCGGACGACGTCGAGGTTCTTTTGCTCGCAGCGTCCGCCGATGCAGTAGGTCTCGCCGGATTTCCCACCCGTGAGTGCGAGAAAAAGGGCGCGGCAGTGGTCGGCGACGTAGAGCCAGTCGCGCACCTGGCCGCCATCCCCGTAGACGGGCAGGGGCTGGCCGCGGAGGACTTTTCCGATCATGAGGGGGATGAGTTTTTCCGGGAACTGGAAGGGTCCGTAGTTGTTCGAGCAGTTTGTAGTGACGACGTCGAGCCCGTAGGTGTGGTGGGCGGCGCGGGCGAGAAAGTCGGAGCCGGCCTTGGAGGCGGAGTAGACGCTGTTTGGCGCGTAGGCGGTGGTCTCGGAAAAGGCGGGGTCATCCGTGCCGAGGGAACCGTAGACTTCGTCCGTGGAGACGTGGAGGAAACGGAAGCCGGGGTGGTTTTTCGCATGGCCCCGCGCCTCCTGCAGGAGGCGGAAGGTGCCGACGAAGTTTGTCTGCACGAAGTCCTCCGGCCCGTCGATGGAGCGGTCCACGTGGGACTCGGCGGCCAGGTGCATGACGGCGTCGATGGCATGCTCGGCCAGCAGCCGCCGGACGAGAGCGGAATCACAAATGTCGCCGTGCACAAAAACGTGGCGCGGGTCGTTTTCCACCGCCTTGAGGTTTTGCACGTTTCCAGCGTAGGTGAGACGGTCGAGATTCACGACACGGTCGATGCTGACGCCGGTCTCGGCGCCGGCGGGACCGAGCAGGTAGTGGATGAGATTTGAACCGATGAAGCCGGCGCCGCCGGTGACGAGGATGTTCATGAGTGCGATGAAATGAGGTGGGGCTGGCCCTCACTACTCCACGCAGCTGGGCGTGGCAAGCTGGGGGAGGGGATTGGAGGTTGATGGAAGGCCCGAGTGCGGCGACAGTGCGGGCTGTAATGAACAGGCGACATTTTCTGCGCGGTCTGGGTGTGTGCCTCGGCCTGCCGGCCCTGGAGTCGCTCCCGGCTGCCGTGGGAGCGGCCGGTGCGCCAGTGCGCGTGGCTTTTCTCTACGCGCCGAACGGGCGGAATATGCCGCTGTGGACGCCAAAGGAGACGGGACGCAGCTGGGGCCTGACGCCGACGCTGGAGCCCTTCTCCGCACTGCGCGGGGAAATCCAGATCCTTAGCGGGCTGGATCACGAGCAGGCCAAAGCGCACGGCGACGGACCCGGGGACCATTCGCGGGCAAGTGCGGCTTTTTTGACCGGAGTCCACCCGCGCAAGACGGCGGGCACGGACCTGAAGGCGGGCCGCTCCGTGGACCAGTTGATGGCGGAAAAGCTGGGCGCCTTCACCCGGCTGCCCTCCCTGGAGTTGACCTGCGACAATGAACGCGCCGCCGGGCGCTGCGATGCGGGCTACGCCTGCGCCTACCAGTACAATCTCTCCTGGAAATCTGAATCCACACCGATGACGCCGGAGGCCAGCCCGCGGGCTGTTTTTGAGCGGCTCTTTTCCACCGGTCCGGCGGGGGAGGGGCAGGCGAGGCGCGCGGCTCAGAAAAAGAGCGTCCTGGATTTCGCCTTGGGCGAGGCACGCTCGCTCCAGTCCCGCCTGCCTGCGGCGGACCGGCAAAAACTGGACGAATACCTGACGGCGGTGCGCGAGGTGGAGCGGCAGATCGAACAGGCGGAAAAGTTCGCCGCCAGCGCTCCTCCGACCATGGAGGCGCCGCCTGCGGGCGTGCCGGGAACGTATGCCGAACACCTGAGGCTGCATTTTGACCTGATGGCGCTGGCCTTTCAGACAGATTCGACGCGGGTGGCCACGTTCCTGATGTCGAGCGAGGGGAGCAACCGCACCTTCGGCGAAATCGGCGTGCCGGACTCCCATCACTTTCTCTCCCACCACCAGGAGAATGCGGAAAAACTGGCCAGGATCGCAATGATCGACCGATTTTACTCCGAGCACGTGGCCTATCTCCTCCAGAAACTGAAGTCAATGCCTGACGCGCGGGGCGGCAGCGTTCTGGACAACAGCATGATCCTGTACGGTTGCGGCATCGCGGACGGAAACGCCCACGCGCATGACGACCTGCCGCTTCTCCTGGCGGGCCGGGGCGGCGGGAGGCTGACCCCGGGGCAGCATCTCGCCTTCAGCGGCGCGAGTCCGGTGACAAATCTTTACCGCACCCTGCTCGACCGCATGGGAATGGGAGTGAACGGCTTCGGCGACAGCACCGGACTGCTCGACGGAATTTGAAAGACAAGCCCGCCACGCCACCCCGCTTCCCACAGGGCAACGAATCAACCAACCAACCCAACACATGACCAAATCCATTGTTTTGACCTTCGCGCTCGCACTGGCGGGCCTCTCAACCACCTCGCACGCGGCGGAAGCCGCAGCAACAGCCGCCGCAGCACCTGCTGCGGAGGTGAAACCAGCTGCAGGGCTGGAATTCAAGCACAAGTATGCCGCAGCGGCCGCCGAATCCAAAAAGTCCGGCAAGCCGATGATCGTCATTTTCTCCGCCTCCTGGTGCGGACCCTGCCAGACGATGAAGAAGAAAGTTTATCCCAGCGACGAGGTGAAACCGTTCCACGACAAGTTCGTCTGGGCCTACCTGGATGCAGACGAGGAGGAAAACGCCGCCCTGATGAAGAAGTACAAGGTGGAAGGCATTCCCCACATCCAGTTCCTCGGGGCTGATGAGAAGGAACTGGACAAACAGGTCGGGAGCTCCGATCCCGCCGCCTTCGCGAAGCTTCTGACCGGCGTGCTGGCCAAGGCCGGGCCGAAGAAATAGCCTTCCTCTGTTTACACAGCCTGCCTTCCATGGGACGCGGGCAAACAAAAAGCGCGGAGGCTGCCCTCCGCGCTTTTTTTACATTTTAAGTGCTGAGAATTACTTCTTGGCAGCAGGGGCAGGCGCAGGGGCGGCGGCCTTCTTGGCAGCGGCCTTCTTGGCGGCCGGTTTGCCGGCGGCTTCCTCTGCGGCAGGAGCGACCTCGGCCACGCGGGGCTGCATGAGGATCGCGACGATCACGTGGCCGCCCAGTTTGGCATGAACGCCTGCGGCCAGCTTGATGTCGGAAACATGGAGGGATTTGCCAATGCCGAGTTCGCTCACGTCCACCTCAATGGTGTCAGGCAGGTCTTTCGGCAGGCAGGAAACCTCGAGCTTGTGGATCTGGTGCTCAAGAACGGCACCGCCCTTGGTAATGATTTCCTCACCGGTGAGGTGGAGGGGGACCTTGGCGTGGATCTTTTCCGTTTCGCTGATGGCGTGGAAATCCACGTGAAGAATGGTGTTGCTCAGCGTGTTGTGGTCAACATCTTGAACGAGGGCGAGCTGCTTGCCGCCGCCTTCGATGTCGAGGTCGACGAGGATGTTCTCCCCGGTGGCGCGGTGCAGGACTTCGCTCAGGGCCTTGGCGTTAACCTGGAGGTTCGTGTTTCCGGTGACACGGCCGTACATGACGGCGGGAACCACGCCGCTGCTGCGCAGGCGCTTGAGGGAACCTGTACCACTGATGGTACGAGGGGAGACGGTGATGGAATAGCGTTGGGCCATGATGGAGTGCGGTTGGTAAGCCAGCGGAGAAAAAGTTTTTATCCCCTGCTGAAAAGTTTTAGAAAAAGGGCGGCTAGATTAACTCAGGCCTTCGAGATGTCAAAAAGAGATGTGACCGAGTGTCCGTCGTGAATGCGGTTGATGGCCTCGGCCAGGAGTCCGGCGATGCTGAGTGTGGTCACCTTGGGGCCGTGGGCCATGGGCACACTGTCTGTGCAAATGAGTTCCTCAATTGATGATTCTGCGAGTCTTTTGATCGCGAGATCCCCGAGAACTGCGTGGCTGACGGCCGCCCGAATCGACCGGGCTCCGCGCTGCTGGAGCAGGCTGGCGGCGGCAGTCAGGGTGCCCGCCGTTTCGG
The DNA here is from genome assembly GCA_031411255.1 of bacterium. Taxonomy (GTDB): domain Bacteria; phylum Verrucomicrobiota; class Verrucomicrobiia; order Verrucomicrobiales; family V1-33; genus JANOAS01. The sequence continues at coordinate 5,702 of JANOAS010000291.1, read as the reverse complement.
TCATGTCGTCGATGAGGAGCACGTCCTTGCCCTCCACCTCACCGATGAGCGTGGTTGCGTGGACTTCCGTGGCGCTTTTGCGGTGCTTGGCAACGATCGCCATGGGCCAGTCCAGCGCCTCGGCGTAGGCCTGCACCATCTTGATGCCCCCGACGTCCGGGGAGACGATGACGGTGTTCTCCCGGCCAAAGCCCTTTTGCCTCAGATATTTCAGGAGCACGGGTGCGGCGTAGAGATGATCAACCGGGATGTCGAAGAACCCTTGAATCTGCGCCGCGTGCAGGTCCACCGTGAGGACGCGAGTGACGCCGGCGGCGACGAGGAGGTTGGCCACCAGCTTGGCGGTGATCGGCACGCGCGGCTGGTCCTTGCGATCCTGCCGGGCGTAGCCGAAGAAGGGGATGACGGCCGTGATCCGTTCGGCGCTGGCCCGCTTCGCGGCGTCCACCATGATGAGCAACTCCATCAGATTCTGGTTTGTCGCCGGGCAGGTCGGCTGGACGATGAAGAGGTCCCCTCCGCGGATGTTCTCGTTGATCTTTACAAACGTCTCGCCATCAGGAAACGTGGTAACCGTGGCGTCCGAACGACGGACGCCAATGGCAGCGCAGATGCTCTCGGTCAGCGCCGGATGGGCGTTTCCACTGAGGATTTTCAGTTCTTGAGACGATGCAGACATGAGTGCCCTGAGGAAACGCAATAAGAGGTGCGGGCGCAAGGAGAAAGAAGCACGAATCTCCGTCGGGCCACATTCCCGCGAGAGAGCGCAAATATTTCCATAATCAATTTACCAGTAATTGATTATCTTGCTTTGCTTGTTCTCGGCGTCATGTTTGCTCCGCCGTTTCAGTTTGGGAGATCAGCAACTGGAACAGGTGTCGGGAGTCTCCTCGCGCGAGTGACTTGACGGCTTGGCGATCCAGATCATGAGGAGCGTCACATCTGCGGGCGTAATGCCTGGAATGCGCCCGGCGTGACCAAGGGTGGCTGGTCTCAATGCGGCGAACTTTTGCCTCGCCTCCAGCTTCAGCCCAGGCAGCGTGGCATAGTCGACCCAGTCCGGAATCGATTTATCCTCGAGCTTCTTCAGTTTTTCGACCCCATCGTTCATGCGGGTCAAATACCCCTCATACTTCAAATCCGTTTCGAGGAGGCTCCAAATCTCTTCTCCGAATTCGCTGCGGATCCCGGAGGGGAGGCTCTCGGTGGTGTTTTCCGGACGCCGGAACCACCGCTGCAGCTTGATTCCTTCGAGGCTTGCCGAGGCGGCAAACCGGTGGGCGGCCTCCAGAGTTGCGGCCTTTTCCACGCAGCGTGCCGCTCTCGCTGGAGTGACCAGCCCGAGAGCCGCAGCCTTCGGGGTGAGCCGGAGATCACAGTTGTCCTGGCGCAGGAGCAGGCGGAATTCAGCCCGGCTGGTGAACATGCGGTAGGGCTCCGTCACGCCCAGGGTGACGAGGTCGTCCACCATCACTCCGATGTATGCCTCGGCCCGGTTCAACACGAGTGCGGGTTTTCCCAGGACTTTCAGGGCGGCATTGGCCCCCGCGATCAAGCCTTGGGCTGCGGCCTCCTCGTATCCGGACGTCCCATTGATCTGGCCGGCAAAATAGAGACCATCAATTTGCTTGGTCTCGAGCGTATGATGCAACTGCGTGGGGGGACAGTAGTCGTATTCCACAGCGTAGCCGGGGCGAATGATCTGGGCGTTCTCCAAACCAGCAATCGAACGGATGAACTCGTACTGCACTTCGTAAGGAAGCGACGTGGACGTCCCGTTCACGTAAAACTCCGTGGTGTGCCGCCCTTCTGGTTCCAGGAAAATCTGGTGCTGGGTTTTGTCGGCGAACTTGACGACCTTGTCCTCGATGGATGGGCAATAGCGCGGGCCCGTTCCCTCGATCTTCCCCGCATAGAGGGGGGATTTGTGAAGGTTCTGCCGGATGGCATCGTGGGTTCGCTCGTTCGTGTAGGTGATCCAGCAGGGAATTTGTTCCACGTGGAACGCACCATCCTTCCACTGATTCAGGGAAAAAACGTCGTCGGGTCCCTTGGTCAGGGTGTCCGGGAGGTAGGAAAACAGCGGTGGCGGAGTGTCGCCTTCCTGGCGCTCGCACTTGGAAAAGTCAATCGTTCGCCCGTTGAGACGACAGGGAGTGCCAGTCTTAAACCGCCGAACCTCAAAACCGAGATGTTTCAGGCTGTCGCTCAGCGTGGAAATTCCATCACCCATCCGGCCCCCGCTCTGAGTTTGCAGGCCGACATGCAGGAGCCCGCGCATAAAAGTACCCGCGCTCACAACGATGGACCGCGCACGAAGGATCATGCCAAGGGAGGTGCGGAGTCCCTCAATCGACGAATCTGCCACCAAGAGTTCAGCGACGTTTCCCTGATGGAGATCGAGTCCCTCCGTGGACTCGAGAATTGCCTTCATCCGAAACTGGTAGGCCTTCTTGTCGCACTGGGCCCGCGGCGAGCGAACACTCGGGCCCTTTTTCGCATTCAGCATGCGGAATTGGATCGCAGTCGCATCGGTGTTCAATCCCATCAGTCCCCCGAGGGCGTCGATTTCACGAACGATTTGACCTTTGGCGATGCCTCCAATGGCTGGATTGCACGACATCTGGCTGATCGTGTCGAGATTCTGCGTCAAAAGGGCCGTTCGGCAACCCAACCGCACTGCGGCGAGGGCGGCTTCGACTCCGGCGTGGCCGGCACCGACGACGATGACGTCGTAATGGATGGGATGGACAAAGTTTTCAGGCATGAGGGTGATGGCGGGGGACAGTAACCGCGAAGAGACAGGAGGGCAACCCCGGCACTTGTGCGGAGCCCAAGCAGGAATAAGCTCGCAGGCGATGAAACTACTGATGGCCTGCGCAGTAATCCTCACCCTGCTTTTTTCCGCAGGGTGCCGGGAGGCCACTCCTCCGAAAACTGCCGGGAGTGTCGTTTTTGACGCCAACCGAACGGGGGGGCTCGTCTGGAAGGTTTCCGGTGGGAGCGTGCCGGTCTTTCTTGCCGGATCAATGCATCTGCTCCAACCCGGTGATCTGCCTTACCCGGGCGTCTATGAACTTGCCTACGGGCAAAGCAACGAGGTCTGGTTCGAAATCGCGCCCGGACAAACCACGGATACCCCGTCCAAGCGAGTGGATCCAGATTCCCTGAAATTGCCCCCGGGCAGGACGCTTCACGAGACGGTTTCACCTGAAACCTGGCTGAAAGTTCGAAGTGCGGGTCAGTTTTCCACCAAAGGGCAGGCGTGGCAAAAGCTCAAACCTTGGGCTGTGGCCGTAGATGTGGCGATGGAAGGCTACCGGGCGATCGGAGCCCGAGCCGACTTGGGGCTCGACAAAGCCCTGCAAAAATTGGTTCTGAGGGATGGCAGGCCCAGTGGAGGGTTTGAAACAACAGCGGAACAAATCCAGTTGATGAGCGGGATGACCCCAGACCAGTCCGAAACCTTCCTTGTCGAATCCCTCACGGAGGCAGAAAAGGGTCCAACTCTGGCAAATTCCCTCCTGAACGCCTGGAGAAAAGGGGATGAAGCCGCACTCGGTGCGCTACAGGACGAGGGCTTCGCTAAATTCCCGGATCTCAAAGAACGCTTGGTGTTGGAGCGAAACCGCAACTGGCTGCCGAAAATCGAAAAACTCTGCCGGGGCGAGAGACCAGCCATGGTCGTCGTCGGTTGCGGACACCTTTGCGGGAATGGAAGCCTTCTGGAATTGCTTCGGGGAAAAAAGTTCCACGTGGAACGAATCGTCATCGAAGGGGATCGACGAACGAACTAGCGGACGGTGCTCTGGATTTCGCCATCCGAAACCCTGGTCAAAAGAATCTCCCCCGGCACAACGTCCTCGACCTTGTGGACCGGACGTCCACTGACCGAAGTTGTCATGGAATAGCCACGGGCAAAAACGGCGGGAGGGCCCAGAGAGCGAAGAAGCGCAGACTGCTGCTGTAGTGTGGCCGCCAGGGTCTGCAGACGGTGGTCGACATTTAATGTCAGGCGTGAATCGAGATGAGCGAGCTGCTGCTGGCAGGCCTCCAGCACGTGGTCAGGGCGAAGGCTGTGAAAGCGGGAAGCAGAGGCTGCCAGAAGAGCTGCCTTCGCGCCGAGAGAAGTGGAAAAGGAATGGGCGAGGTCGTTTTCGAGGGAGTCCGTCTGCTGGATGAGCTGCCCGACGAAACGCTGCGGTTCAGAGACCAACGGGCCCTGCGAAACAAGGTCGAGGACAGTGGAACGGTGGTCGAGAACGCGGGTCAACGCGATCTCCAGCGAAGTGGAAAGCGAATCAAGCCGACGATGGAGCACAGGACCGTCCGGGGAGAGGAGTTCGGCAGCGGCACTGGGCGTGGGCGAACGGAGATCCGCCACGAAGTCGGCGATGGTGAAATCGATCTCATGCCCAATGGCGGAAACAACGGGGATCCGGCTCCGGGCGACTTCCCGGGCGAGGGCCTCCTCATTAAACTCCCAAAGGTCCTCGATGCTGCCGCCACCGCGGGCGAGGACGATGACATCGGCAGGGGGACAGCCGGCCGGGGGAAAATTTAGGGTATGTAGCCAGTCGGCGAGTTCAAGATGAGCGCCGGCACCCTGAACCCGCGCCGGGCAAATCAGAATCCGGAGCCAGGGGGCGCGCCGTTGAAACACATGCAGCATGTCGCGCAGGGCGGCCCCGCTGGGCGAGGTGACGATGGCGATGGTGAGCGGAAATTGGGGGAGGTCCTTCTTGCGAGCTTGGTCGAAAAGTCCTTCCGCAGACAGTTTGCGCTTTAATGCGTCAAACCGGGCCTGAAGGGTGCCGACACCACCGAGCTGAAGATCTTGGACGACCAGCTGGTACTGCCCACGGGGCTCGTAAATGGAAAGTGAACCAAATGCGCGAATGTGGTCGCCATCATTGAGGTCGACGCGCAGCGCACGCGCAGTATTCTTAAAGAGAACGCAGGACAGTTGAGCACCCTCATCCTTCAGGGTGAAGTAATTATGTCCAGATGACTGCCTTCTGAGGTTGCTCACCTCGCCCTCAACCCAGACTGAGGAAAAAGATCCCTCCAGCAGGGTGCGGATGCGCCGGGTGAGTTGGGAGACGGACTCGACGCGTGGCTCAACGGGAGAAGAGGGCGGAGCGGCGGGCGGCGGGGGACGAAGAACGGGGGAGGCATCGCCGAAATCAAATTCGAGGAATGCCGCCCGGGGAATGGACACCTGCGGGTTCGACCGCTTTGCTTTGCCTGAAGCCCCCAAAATCAGATTGTGGTTGATTTAAGAACGGGGAACGTTCGAGAGGCGCGGGGCAACATGAACGAGTCGAGAGCCGCGCAGGTGTCGCATTCGTGGGTTGGCGGGCTTTTAGCCTTTGGCCGCCTTGCGGAGAACGGGGAGAAGTTTTGCAACTTTCTCCTTCATTTCCTTGCCCGGCTTGAACTTGACGACAGCCCGTGGCGGAATCTTCACGTCCTTTTCAGGAGCGTTGGGATTGCGCCCGATCTTCGCTTTCGTTTCCTTCACGATGAAGGTTCCGAAGTTGCGAAGAACGACTTCGTCGTTCTTGGCCAGATGGCCAGTGATGTCGTCGATCACGCCTTGGATGACCGCGAACACCTGACGCTGGGTCAGGCCCGTATCGTTGCTGATCTTGATGACCAGATCACGTTTTGTTATGGTTGCCATGTTTGTACCTCCTGGG
>JANOAS010000290.1:0-1687 GCA_031411255.1 bacterium | reverse complement strand
GTCTTCGCGCACGAAGTTGGCGCGTTCGTCGGCCTTGCCGGGATCGGTGCCGAGGAGGAACTCCTGCAGGTTCGTCAGGCCGTCGTGGTCGGCGTCGGCGGAGGCGTCGGAGGGGTCTTTGGCGTTGAGGCCGTGGGCGAGTTCCCACTCGTCGGGCAGGCCGTCGTGGTCGCGGTCGCGCTTCGCGGGATCGGCCACGACGGGGGAGAGGGTGACGGGGCGGACGGACGGGCCCTGGGCGGCGCGCCACGCGGCCTGGGCGGCCCATGTCTCGGTGTTTTTATCCATGGCATCCATGAGGCGGGTGACCTGGGCGGCGAGGATCTCGCTGCGTTTCGGGATGACCTCGCCGGTGACCCAGGAGGTGTTTTTCTCCCACTCGGCCACGGTGGCGGGCGGACGCTGGTAGATGGCACCCCAGCGGGCGGCCTCCCCGGCGGCGAAGGGGGCAAAGCCCTCGATCTGGCGGGAGAAGCTGGCGGCGAGGCTCTCCGGATTCAGCCCGCCCTCCGCAGCCACAAGGACGGCGAGGCGGGCACGGACTCCCTGGCGGAAGGCGGCGCTGTGGCAGAGGCTCCAGAAAACATTGGCCGGGCCGTCGGGCGCGGTCTGGATGCGCTCGCCCAGATTGCCCTGAATGCCGTCGGACTGGCGCAGGCCGAACTCGGCGTCCCAGTTAATAAAATGGAAGCGGCCCCCGGCGGAAAGGATGAGGTAGTTCCGGTCGGGCCAGTCGAGGTTGGTCAGCCACCAGTTAAAGAGAATGTAGTCGGTGAGTTCCACGGCATCCGTTTTTTTCATGAGGGGCTCCCACTGCGCCTCATCACTGACGCCGCTGGCGACGGTGCGGCGGGCAGCGAGGAGGGCCTGCTGCCAGGCTTTCCACTCCGCCGCCTCGCCCAAGATGGGCTGGACAAGGAGGCTGGGGCCGGCCTCGAGGAGGGCATCCACGGGCGCATCGCCGAGCCAGGCTTCGCCCTTGTGCCGGGCGGCCCAGGCGCGGTCATTCTGCTCCACGGCCTCGTAGGCGCCCCAGTACAAGCCATTGAGGAAGAGGTGGACGAACTTCCGGTTCAGCCACGGGTGGCCCTGCTCGTGCAGCCAGGAATTGGCCCAGGCGTCGGTGATGTATTTCGCGGAGCGGCGGTTCTGGCTCCAGAGGTCGGACACGGCCCAGGAATCCTGGGTGGGGTGGCGGAAGAGCACCTGGGAACAGGCGAAGGCGGGCTGGCCAAAAACGGGGCCGAGGTCGGCATCGTGCACGGGAAAATCCACCCGCAGGCTGTGCTTGAGCGTGACATCGTGGAAACGGCTCGATTCACCCGAGACGCGAAGCACAGCTTCGGAAACAGTAGTAGTGTTGCCCCCGGCGGTGACCTGGAGGGCGGCGGGCAGGCCGGTTTTTTTCGTGGTCTTCGAGTAGAGCCCGTCCGCGCCGAAGAGCCCGGTCTCCGAAGCGGCGAGAACGACGATGGGCGCCTTCGCCAGCATCTCGGCCCACGGGGCTTCGCCTTTGACACCGAAGGGGATGGTGTAAGTCATTTCGCTGCCGCCGCCCTGGCTGCCATCCGTCACCGTCTCCGGCGCACCGGCGGGACGGGTCTGGGTGGCGATCTGGGCCGGGAAAACAAAGGCGGCGGTGATGACGGCGCTGGAGCGCTGGGCCTCGTCGATAATGGCCGCCCGG
>JANOAS010000289.1:0-14695 GCA_031411255.1 bacterium | reverse complement strand
CACGGAGGGGAGATGCCCAAAAGCTTTTCAAACTGCGCGTGGTCAATCATACCGCTCTACATGCCGAGAAAGCGCTCCGCGCCAACAGATCGGTTGCCCCGGTTCAAAGAATTGTTCCCACGCTTTTCGCTCAAGAACCTTGCCGGAGCTTTGTGGAGCTGATGGATTGGATTTTTGATGTATTTCGTTATCCGGTGAAACGCCTTTTCCCGCTGTTGATGGCTGCGCACGTTGAGGTGGTGAAGCGGGTTCGTAGCGTTTTCGTAGATCAGTTGGTAGCTGCACATATGGAATGGTTCCGACGCCACCGTCATGGGTTAGGCGAAGGCCCGCTGGTGTGGCTTCAAGAATTTTTACGTGCAATAGAGTTTTAGTTCCGACAGCAGTAATCAAATCAAGTTTTTCGAGTTCATCAATAGCGGAACTTCTAGAAAGTGACGAGCCTAGAGCAAATAGTATGTAGATCGCAATTCGCTTAATCATAGATTGATTAGATGGTATACTACGGTGAATCCTGAGTCAATCGATTCAAAGTATTTTTGTTCAAAACCCGAGCCGCGTGCCGATCTGGTAGACGAGGAAGGAAAGGAGCCACGCGGTGCCGGTCATGTAGCCGAGCTGGAAAAGGGGCCAGCGCCAGCTGTTGGTCTCGCGCCGGACGACGGCGATGGTGCTGATGCACTGCATGGCGAAGACGTAAAATACCATGAGGCTGATGCAGACGAGGGGCGTATAAACGGGTGTGCCGTCGGGGCGTTTTTCCTCGCGCAGGCGGTCGCGCAGGGGCTGGATGTCGTCGTCATCCGAGGATTCGACGGAGTAAATGACGCCCATGGTGGTGACGAAGACTTCGCGTGCGGCGAAGCTGGCGATGAGGCCGATGCCGATCTTCCAATCGTAGCCAAGGGGGGCGATGGCGGGCTCGATGGCGTGGCCGAGGCGGCCGGCGTAGCTGTGGGCGAGGCGGTCGGAGTGGGTGTCGCCCTCTTTTCTGGGAAAGCTGGAGGCGGCCCAGAGGAGGATGGAAATGCCGAGGATGACGGTGCCGGCGCGGCGGACGAAGACGCGGGTCCTTTCCCACATGTGCATGAGGATGCCGCGCAGGGCGGGGGCCTTGTAGGAGGGGAGTTCCAGGATGAGGGGGACGGGTGCGCCCTTCATGAGGCCGCGGCTGAAGAGCCAGGCGAAGAAGAAGGCACCGCCTGTGCCCAGGAGGTAGAGGCCGATGATGAAGAGGACCTTCGTGAAGGCCGGCACGGAGGCGGACGGCACGAGGGTGGAAATCATGAGCAGGTAGACCGGCAGGCGGGCGGAGCAGCTGGAGAGCGGGGCGACAAGGATGGTGATGAGGCGGTCCTTCGGGTTGTCGATGGAGCGGGTGGCCATGACGCCGGGCACGGCGCAGGCGTAGGAGCTGAGGAGGGGGAGGAAGCTCTTGCCATTCAACCCGACGCGGCCCATGAGCCTGTCCATGATGAAGGCGATGCGTGCCATGTAGCCTGTGTCCTCCACCAGGCCGATGAAGAAGAAAAGGATGAGCATCTGCGGCAGGAAAACCGCAATGCCCTGCACGCCGGCGATGGCTCCGTCCACGATGAGGCTGCGGAGGTCGCCCTCGGCCATGGAGGCGTTGACTTTCTCTGCGGCGAAGGTGAAGGCGGCATCGATCCAGCCCTTGGGGATCTCGGCCACGGTGAAGATGCAGTAGAAAAGGAACGAGAGGAAGCCGGCGAGGAAGACCCAGCCCCAGACTTTGTGGAGGAGCCAGGAGTCAAGCTTGTCCGTGAGGGTGGCGGTCTCGTCATCCGGGGAATGGACGAGGCCGTCCAGCAGGCCGGAGATGGCCTCGTAGCGCGTGGCCACGAGGCGGTCTTCCCACGCGGGGAAATCCGCGTTCATTTTTTCCCGGCAGGCGCGGAGCTGGCCGAGGTGAATGTCGCGGATGCCGTAGTGGGTGGGATCGTGGTCGGAGAGGAGATAGAGCGGCTCGAGGAGGGAGTCCGTGGCGCTGACCACGCCGCCCACGCCGAGGACGGCGCGGGTCTGCTCCAGCGCGGCGCGGAGGTCGAGCGGGATGGCGGCCTGAAAGCCGACGGCCGGGGGCTGCTCCGCGCGGCTCATTTCGGCCTTCAGCTCCAGAAGGCCCTTCTTTGTGCTGGCCTGCATGGGCACGACGGGAATGCCGAGGCGCTCCGCGAGGCCTGCGGCATCGATGCGCTGGCCGCGTGCCTCGGCGATGTCGATCATGTTCAGCACGAGGATGACGGGCAGGCCCAGCTCCAGGATCTGGCTGACGAGGTAGAGGTTGCGTTCGAGGTTTGAGGCATCCACCACGCAGATGACGCGGTCCGGCCGCGGGGTGTCCGCCCGGCGGCCAAGGAGGACGTCGCGCAGCACCGCCTCGTCGGGCGAGCGGGCGTTCATGCTGTAGGCACCGGGCAGGTCGATGATTTTGAGGAGTTTCCCGTGCTGGGACCAGCATTCACCCTCCTTGCGCTCGACGGTCACACCGGGGTAGTTGCCCACCTTTTGCCGCAGGCCGGTCAGGGCGTTGAAAAGCGTCGTCTTCCCGCAGTTGGGGTTGCCCACGATGGCGAAGACCGGCTCGGGATTGGCCGGGCGGCTGGTGAGGGCGAGGCGGGTGGTGGTCGCGCCGGGAGGGGCTGGCTGGGGTGTGTTCATTCCACGGTGATCTCCACCTGCTCCGCCTCCCGCTGCCTCAGAGAGAGGTGCGATCCCCGCAGGCAAATCTGGATGGGATCCCCCATGGGAGCCCGCCGGACGAGCCGCACCGCGGTGCCGGGCAGCAGCCCCAGCTCCCGCAGCCGCGTCAGCAGCGGGGACCCTGTGGGCAGGCTCTTGATCACCGCCCGACCTCCGGTGGGCAGTTCTGACAATCGCGCTGGTGTGCTCATGTTCAAGGGAATGGTTCCGAATGTGGGGTGCCGCCGTGCAGGGCGGTTGCGCTGCTACTGAAATTCAGTCGCAACAAGGTAATGAGACGACGTCGCAATACAAGTGGGAAATCCGGCAAATCTCGGGGATTTCCGGTTTGTCATTCACGGAAAGTGGCGACGTTGCGCCCGTATGAAGAAGGTAAAAATTTTCCTGCCCGAATGTAGCCGGGCAGCGCGGCCGCCCGAGGCTGTCCAGAACGCCGTGACGCAGGCGGTGGATGAGGCCGGCGCCGCCACTTTCGTCAATGTGCCTGAGCGGGAAATACCAGACTTTTAAATTTTTATGACCAAGCCCCTGCGCACCCGCCGTTCCTTCACCCGCCTAACCGCCAGCTTTGTCGCGGCGGCACCTTTTATTGCCCGTGCCGAGGAAAAGGGGGCGGTGCTGGGGCAGGGGGAGTTCCGCTACCGGGTAGTGCCGGGCTGGGGGCAGCTGGGGGCGGAGACGCCGGTGTCGAACTGCCACGGGATGGTCTGCGACGGGGAGGGGAATCTCATTTTGCTGACGGATGAGGTGAGGAACAACTTCATCGTTTACAGCCCGGAAGGGAAGCTCCTGCACAAGTGGGGCACGGCGTGGCCGGGGGCGCACGGGCTTTCCCTGGTGGTGGAGGGCGGACGGGAGGTGCTGTATTTTACGGACCTGAAGCGGCACCGGGTCTTCAAGGCCACGCCCTCCGGTGAGCTGCTGGGCGAGTGGGGCTGGCCGGAGGCGACGGGGAAGTACCCGAAGGAGGACGACTACAAGCCATCCTGGACGCTGCACCTGCCGGACGGCGGTTTTGTCGTGCTGGACGGCTACGGGCTGGATTTCCTGACCCACTACGGGCCGGACGGGAAATTCCGGAAGATCTTTGGAGGGAAGGAGGGCGGCATCACCCACTGGGGGCCGCATGGTGGCATGATGGAGGTGAAGGATGGCACGCCCACGCTGCTGATCGCCATGAGTGACCAGCAGTACCTGATGCGGCTGGACCTGGAGGGGAAGGTGCTGGAGAAAATGCCGATGCCGGGTGGAAACCCGAGGCAGATCCGGAAGTTTGGCCGGCACTATCTGGTGGCGCATCTGGCGGACAACTGGCCTGCGGACCGGAACAGCCGGGGCTTTCTTTCCATTCTGGACGAGCAGTTCAAGGTGGTGTCAAACATCGGGGGCACGCCACCCGTCCTCGATGACAAGGGGGCGCTCCAGCCCATGCACCAGCAGGGAAATGCCTTCCTCCACCCGCACGATGCGGTGGCGGGAAAAGACGGCAGCCTTTACGTGGCGCAGTTTGCCTCCGGCAACACGTATCCGGTGAAGCTGGAGCGGGTGTGAGGAGGCTCGGGATGGCTTTTCCAAAAACCCGCCGGAAACACTCGGGAACGCAGGCCGCCCCCGGGTGAATCCAGCCCGGGAATTACCTTGGCCGCACGCTGACGCGGGCGAAGAGGCGCGTGGTGGTGGGAGTGTTTGACCGGGCGGTGACGAGGACGGTACCGTCATTGCGCGGGGATTCGGTGACGGTGAAGTTGGACGTCCAGGTGGAGAGGTCGCTGGAGGACTGGGGTTCGGCGATGACGGCATCTGCGGCAAGGCTGCGGACAAAGGTGACGGTCAGGAAATTATCCGGACCGACGGAGGCGGATACGCCGCTGGTGCTGTAGACGCTGTCGCTGGTGCCGAGGGCGTATTCGACGCGGGCGCTGAGACCGTCGTTGTCGGCATCGGCATTCGGATCACTCGTGAAGGGCGTGGCGTCCGAGCTTCCGGGATTTCCGCCGGTGAGCGAGCTGAGGCGCCAGTTCGCGGCCAGGTTGTGGTCCGGATTTGTCTGCGGTGCGATGAGGACAAGGCTGTAGCCAAAGCCGTCGGCTGAGGTAGGCCAGGGGGCGACGTCATCGTAGGTGAAATTTTTGATGACGGCTCCGGCGGAGCCCACGAGCAGGAGGTTTTCGCCGCCGTTGTTGAGGGCGCTGGCATTGAGGAAGGCGCCGGCGGCGAGGCTGGTGGAGGCCCCCGGATTACGAGAGAGGTAGGCCGCCCGGTCACGGGCCACGACGATGCGGGCGCCCGACTGGAGCATGAGGCCGGAGGCGAAGTCGTAAAAGATGCCTCCGGTGAAGCTGACCCCGGTCATGTCGACCACGGAGGTGCTGATGTTTTGCAGCTCGATCCATTCGAACTGGTCCGAATCAACAAAGCCCGCGCTGATCTCGCCGCTGGTGGGATCGGACGGGTGATACATGAGTTCGGAGACGACGAGATTCGAGGCGCTGCCGGGCTGCACCGTGGTCGTGTTGTTGACCGTGATGGTGGCCGTGCCGATGACGGCCCCGGAGAAATTCACCGCCTGCAGGGTGACTGCATTCGCGCCGGGAGGGGCGGGCACGGTGGCCTGCCAAGTGCTGTTGCCCGTCCAGGTGACGGCAAGCGGCTCGGTGCTGCCGAGCACGCGGATTTCGCGTACATCGACCCATCCATTGCCGTTCAGTGTGGCTGTGCTGGAGGCCACGACGAGGGGGCTGGCCGTGGTGATGCCAAAGGCGACCTGCGGAATGGTCGAGGTGATCTGGGCGAGCACGTTGTTGCTCCGGGTTGTCACGTAGGCGAGGTTGCCTGCCCAGTCCTGGGACGGATCGAGCGAGGCGAAATGACTCGTCCAGATGGACATGTAGCTGTTGTTGTAGGTTGTCGAGATGACGTCCTGAAGGTGGCCAAAATACTGCCGGCGGCGCGCGGGATTGGCGGTGAGGGCGGCGCACTGGCCGTTGGCCGTGATGCTCCGCGCGGAGTCGAAGGCAAAGTCCATGTCATGCGGAAGGAAGATGACGCGACCATCCGGCCGGGCGTAGAAAATGCCGTTGTGGCCGTCCCCTGCGGCGTGGTTGTCCCCCGCACCGCTGAGCACGGCGTAGGCCATGCCGCGCAGCCAGATGTCGAGGTCCATGCGCTGGGGCAGCAGGGTTTCAAACTCGGCGCCGGAAGTGCTGAAGAGCTTGCAGTAGTTCATGATGGGGGCGAAGTTGTCCGCCTCCCGGTTGATCTTGTTCAGGAAGTGCATCCGGTAGCGCTCTGCGTCGTCACCCAGGTTCGTGATGCCGACGCCGTGGATGCCGTCGGGCTGCGGCAGTTTGTTCCCCGTGGGAGTGCCGGTGTCCGTGGTGGTGGGGTAGTAAATGTATTCGTACTCGTAGAGGGTGCCGTCGGATCCATTTTCAAACTGCTCATCCAGGAAGGTGTCACTGTAGATGGCCATCTGGAGGGTGGCCCCGCTCGTGACGAGGCTGTTGGGGGAAAGGACTTTGACGAAGTCGTAGTAGCGGCTGATGGGGCCGCCGGAATTCGAGATCATCATGTCGAAGAGCAGTTCCAGCTGGCCGGGGGCCTGGCCCTGCGAGCGGTCCACGGCCACGCCGCCAAGCACGCCGCGGTAGAGTCCGTCGGATGGGAAGTCGATGTTGTAGCCCACGCGGCTGGTGTTGTCGCGGCCCCGCTCGCTGCTCTTCAGGCGCACGGCGGCATTGTAGTAAATGTCGCCTTCGCGGTCAATGATGGTGCACTCGAAGCGGTCGTTGCTCATCACGTTGATGCTGGTGTGCATCCAGTCGCGGTCGGCGTTGGTGGTGATGACGCGGAAATTATGCCAGCCATTGGTGGCGGCCACGCTGTCGTTGACTTTGTACAGCGCCCGGGAATCCGGTCCCAGAGCGGGATAAAACTCGTTCGCCCCCAGACTGTCGGTACCGCGAATGTAGAACTGGACGACGGCGCCTGCGGCCTGGCCGGGGATGCTGCCGGTGTATTTTCCGCCGCCGGTGGTGGACATGGAGGTGCTGGCGAAGGCTCCGCCATTTACCGAATAAAACAGGGTCATGGACCCCATGCCGTCCGGATCCGTGGCAATGCAGGAAACCGTGGCCACTGCGCTGACGGCAGGCACGGCGGGCGAGTGGTTCAGTGTCGTGAAGGTGGGACCGGCGTTCGTGATGTTGCGGGAATTGACCGCACTGGGGGTGCCGGGGTTGGCCGGACGGTCGATGACGTTCACTCTGGCGAGGCGATTAAAGTAGCACCGCGTGTGGAGCTGGTTGCCGCCGGTGACCCAGCGGGCGCGGAAACTGATCTGGTAGGGGGTTCCGTTGGCGATGGCGCTGGTGAGGGTGGTCTCGACCTGGTTGTGCATGTGCTCCGTGGGGCCGGTGGCGACGAGGCGGAGGATGTTGTTTCCGGCGTTGCCGGGTTCGGGCATGAGCTGGCTGGCGCGGTGGTTGCCGCGGCGGCGCCAGGCGGCGGCGTTGTTGAACGCCGGGTCGGTGATCTTTTGCGTGGCCGCTCCGGCTGGGTTTTCGATGACGCTCAAGTCGTCGATCCAGAGTTCCCCGGCGGAGAGCATGCCCATGTTGAACTCCTGCCACTGGTCGTCCGGTCCGTTGCTCGCCACTGCGGTGCCGCTGTAGGTGTAGGTTTTCCAGGCGGTGCGGCCGCTTTCATCGCTCGCGGCCCAGGCCCCGCCGGTGTTGTTGTCGGCGTCGAGGTCGCGCAGCTCGATGCTGGAGCCGCCGCCGTCGCCAGCCTCCGGCCAGGCGCCGCTGTCGAAGTAGCGCACCGCATCCACGGTGTTGCGCAATGAGTCCCGGAGGACGATTTCCTCGCCGCTGCGCGACATGCTGCCGCTGAAAATGCCGAGCACCCGGGCGGTGGGGAAGGCTGCGGCAAACAGTGCGTTGTCGCGCACCAGGCAGGCCCGCTCGCCAGGGGCGAGGATTGTGTTGGGGGCAAAGGCGAACTGGATGCCGTCCTCAAAATCCCAGCCGGTGAGGTTGACCGGGGCGGCGCTGCGGTTGGCGAGTTCCAGCCACTGGTTGTTGGAATTTGTCAGCGGCTGCGCCGGTGTGCCTGGCGTGAGTTGGACCCGGGCGTCCATTTTCATGCCAAAGACGATGTCCGAGCTGCCGGTAGAGCTTTGATGCACCTCGACCGAGAAGCGGTTGGCACCGACGACCAGACCGGTTGTGGAAATCACGACACTGTTGATCGCAGCGTCGCCCACGCTGGGGGCGGCGATGGTTTCCGGATTCACGGCACCGGCGGGCATGTTGAAGCGCGGGGACAGTTCCACACCGTTCAGGTAAAAAATGGCCCCGTCGTCGATCTGGTGGGTGATTTCCAGAGAGGTGGCGTTGGCCAGCTGCTGCGCGGTGACGTTGAATTCCTTCTCAAAATAGTAGGTGACGGTGGCCGGGACATAGGGCGAGAGGACGGTCACGAGGGGGACGGCCAGAGCTGCGGATTCCACGCCGATGGGGCCGGTGCCGGACTTCCAGTTTCCGCCGACGGTGTGGGCGGTGGTGGCCCAGTTTGCCGGGAGGTTTTCATCGGCGGCATTGTAGCGCCAGGTGTCGCCATAGGCCAGGAGCGGGTCATTCTGAAAGGTGGCCGGGATGGCGGGCACGGGGGCGACGGCCGGCGGGTTGTACTGGATTTCGCTGATGACGACGCTGTCGTTGAAGACAAAGGCATTTGCCGCGCCGGGGGTGGCGGCGGAGGGGTAGGCCCACTCGCCGCTGCGGGAGTCCGCGCGTCCGCGGAGGCGTCCCGTCTGCTGGCGCGCGTCCATGAGGGCGGTCTTTCCTGAGGAGTAGAGGAAGACTTTTTCCCCCTCCAACGGCCGGAAGCCGATGGTCGACTGGTTCAGCACCAGGAATCCACCGCCCGCCAGCGTGCCGGAGGGAATGACGTACTCGCGGGCGGCATCGCCGGCCACGCTGAGGACGGTGCCGGTGAGGTCCACGGCAGCGGTGCCGTTGTTGACGATTTCCGCCCACCAGACCGGCTCGCCGGACGAGGGAATTTCGCTGAGCCGCAGTGGCGGGGCCGCGCCGGGCACGGCATCGAAGACATCCAGGTCGAGCTGTGCGCCCCAGACGATGTCGCTGTTGCCGGAGGCAAACTGGTGGACCTCCACGGAGAGGCGGTTGCTGCCGGCGACCAGTGCCGTGGAGGGCAGCGGGACGTAGGCCGAAAGGGCGGTGCCGGCCTCCACGTTTGCAGAGGCCAGGGTGGTCGGGAGGATGGTGCCGGCCGGCATGTTCACCCGCGTGGCTTCCACGCCGTTCAGGTAAATGACCGCGCCGTCGTCCAGGGCGTGCTTGAGCTTGAGCGTCGAGAGGCTGCCGAGCTGCTGGGGCGTGAGGTTGAACTCGGTCTCGAAATAGTAGGTGATGACGTAGGGCGAGTTCAGGCCCGGGAACTTGAGGGTGGTGCCGATGGAGACGGTGGCGCTGGTCTCATAGGCCAGGGCACCGGGGCCTGAGGCCCACGTATTCACGCCCGTCCCACCCACCGCGTGCGTGGTGGCCGCCCACCCGGCCGCGTAGGCTGGGCCGCTCTGGTTGTAGCGCCAGGGGTTGTTGAGGTTGAAAAGATTTACCGTGCTCACTGGCGGGGGGCCGGAGTCGGTGAAATTCACCGTGCCTGGTGTGCCGTTTGCCTGCTTGCTGACCGTCCAGTTCGCGTGCCGGCCGCTGTCCGTGTAGGGCAGCTTTTTGGCCAGGGTGAATCCCGAGCCATCCGCGCCCGGCGGCCACGGGTAGTCGTCACCGTAGCTGATTTCATCCATCATCCGGTCACTCTGGTTGATCAGGCGCAGCCTTTGGCCGTCATTGCCCATGTTGCCGGTGAACGGGCCAAACTGCCCGGCGGTCGGCGTTTTCGCCACGACGAGGTAGGTGCCGGGATTCATGATGGTGCCGGCGGGAAAGGTGTAGCCGAGGCCGTCAATCCGCCAGCCGGAGATGTCCACTTTGATTCCCTGCTGGTTGAAAAGTTCGACATACTCCCCGGCTTCCGAGAGGCCGGCGGGGTTGTATTGCAGCTCGTTGAAAACAACAACGGCGTCGGCCGAGGCCCGGGCGTGCTGGGCGAGGGCTGCTGCGGCGAGGAGCGGGAGAAGGCGGCGGATCATGGGAAAGGGCGGGGAGGGGGTTGCGGGAAACGGACGGGGTTTGAAGAGAAAAAGGGCGGGCGAAAGACGCTTCGGCTGACGTTAGCCTGGCTGTCTCCGCCCGCCCTCGGAAGGCATTACGGACCGGTGGTTCAGGGCGGGGTCAGATCCTTGACCTGATAGAAGCTCCGGGGCAGATCCGAGCCGATGGTATCCACGTAGATGGTGGAAGTGCCGGTGGCGGGCACCGAGTCGGTGAGTTCGATCCAGGTCTGCAGGTCCTCGGAGAAATAAACTCCGTAGGTGTGACCGGGGCGGGTCCTGATGTCGAGCGTCACAGAGGTGGTATTGCCGATGGTCGCGCGCACAATGCTGTTGAACTCAGGCGGAGCCGGCTCGGAGGCTTGGCGGTTCGTCAGGCCATACAGGTGGAAGCTGCCGTTGCCGGAGGAAACGTTGGAAACCGTCGCTTCCATCGACATCGAAGTACTCTGCGCCACGTAGGTGAAGCTGACGTAGTAGCCGGTCTCATTGTTGCCGTTGCCGGTCACGATGCCCGGACGGTCTTCCAGGATGTGGAAGTTGGCCACCTGGGCTCCGTTGGTGAACTTCAGGTAATGAGGGCGCACGGTGCCGTCGTCCCATTTCCGGATGAAGACGCGCAACTCATAGGTCAGGCCCACTTCCAGGGCGGAGAGGGTGTAGACCTGGCTGCTGCCTGGAGTGGAGCCGCCGCCCGAGTAGGTGAAGGTGCCGAACATCTGGAGATTGCCTGCACCGGTGACGTTTCCGGTGACTGGATTCCAAGTGCCGTTGTTGGCGGCCGGGCCGATGTGGTTCTTGCCGCCGGCATTGGGATTCCAGTTGAAGTTCGCCGGTGTGGTCGCCGTGTCGAGGACATCCAGCACGACGCCGTTGATCGTGGCGGCACCGCCGCCGGAGATCTTGTGGGTGAAGATCACATTAGGGCTGTTGACGAGCCCGGTGCTGGCCTCGTCCGTCACCACACCGAGGGCGATGCCCGCCGGCAGGATCGTGGGGTACGAGGTGCCGCTGACGGGGTTTCCGCCCTGCGCGATTTCGTAGACGTCGGGGTACTGGTCGCCGTCGCTGTCGATGGAGGTGGGGTTTGTGCCCGGATTGCCGGCATTGACAAAGATGCCGGAATTGCTTTCCACGAAGTCATTCAGCCCGTCGCCGTCGGAGTCCGCAGAGGTCGGGTTGGTCGCCACACGGGGGGCGGTGGGGAGGAGTTCCGCGCGGTCATTGAGGCCGTCGTTGTCCGTGTCCGCAGAGGTTGGGTTGAGGCCCGGGTAGATGCTGCGGAGCACGAACTCATCAGAATCCGAAAGGCCGTCATTGTCGAAATCGCCCGATCCAGCACCAGGCCCAGGGCCGTTCACGAGACCGGTGAGGTCGGTTAGATTTCCAGCTTTTTCCATTTCCCAAGCATCGGCCAGGCCGTCGTTGTCAGTATCGCCGGAGACGATCACGCGCCGGTTGGCCAGCGCGGACATGTGGAAGGTGCCCTGACCGCCCGGCACCGCTGTGATGGTCAGCACCTGCGTAGTCGCGGAGGCGACGAAGGTGTAGGAAATGCGGATGCCGTTGTTGAAACCGAAGGCATCCTGGTCTGCGATGTAGTTGTCTCCGCCGGACGCGAACGTCTGGACGCGGCCTGAGGCATCCCAGCCGTAGGCGAAGAGGCTCGTCTCGTAGGTCTGCCCAACCGAGAGGTTGCTGAGCGTCACTGTGCGGGGCGAGGCATTGTAGGTGAAATTGTTCGCCAGCGTGGCGCTGGCGCCGGTGACGTTGGTGCCGCGGCCGGTGGAGGCAAAGCCACCCCCGATCGTGAAGTTGGGGCCGGAGGAGGCTTCGGCGGTGAAATCAATCCCGTTGACGGTGACGGCGGCGTCCCCGGCTGTGCCGGTGTTGACGGCCACTGTGTAGTCGGCATTTGTGCCGGTGATGCCGGAGTCCGCGTCACCCGTCCACGGGCTGTATCTCCAAGCGCTCTGCCGCACGGTCACGGCGTAGTCCTTGGTGGAGGTCGCGTCCTGGGCGGTGACGATGTAGTGAACCGTCCCGCCGATGCTGAGGTTCGGGGTGGGGCGCGCGCTGTTCACCTGGCTGCAGGTGGCTCCGGCGGAGAGGGTGAAGGTGGGTGCGATGGCCCCGACAAGAACAGCCGGCGTGCCGAACGGGACAACGACTTCAACCGTGCCGGTGTTGGGCCCGGTGCTGGTGATGATGGCATTGCTCCCGGCCGAGTTGGCGTTGAAGGTCACGATCTCCCGCGCCGTGCTGGGCGGGGCCGCGACGGCCGTCACCGTGTAGGTGTTGACGGCGGCACCTTCGCTCACGGTGTAAGTCACCGGGCCTGCACCGAAATCCGGAGTCGGGACCGCGCCGCTGGTTTGGTTGCAGGTGGCGGTGGCGGTGGACAAAGTGAACGTCGGCGCGAGGGGGGCCAGAGCCGTGCCGTAAGGAACGGTCCAGGTGATGGTTGCCGCGTTGGACACGATCGGGTTGATGACGGCGCTGCTTCCGGAGACGTTGGTTCCGAAAGTGGTGATCGTCGCTGGCGGGACCGGAATATTCCGGTTGGCCAGAGCCGACATGTGGAAGGTGCCGCCGTTGCCGCCGGGCCCCGGGCTGATCGTCATTGCCTGAGTGGTCGCGGTGGCCGTGAACGTGTAGGAAACCCGGATGCCTCTGCTGTCGCCGAAAACGTCCTGATCCACCGTGTAGCTGTCCGAGCCGGAAGCGAAGGTGACGATGCGCCCTGAGCCCTCCCATCCGTAGGCAAAAAAGCTGGTCTCATACTGCTTCCCCGCCGTGAGGTTGGTGAGGGAGATGGTGCGGGGAGCGCCGCCGTAGAGGAAATTGTTGGCCAGTGTCGTGCTGGAGCCAGAAATCGTCGCGCTCACATTCCGACTGGCGAAGGCGAAGCCTCCCCCCATGGAAAAGTTCGACCCAGTGGTGGCATGAGCCGAGAAGGTGATGCCGTTGACGGTGACGGCGCCATCCCCCCCACCGGTATTGACGGCAAAGGTGTAATTGCCGGGAACGGCGGACGGGGTGGCTGCGGTGCCGATGCCGGAGGTGGAGTCGTTCGTCCACGCACTGTGGGTCCAGGTGCCCGCCTGGGCGCTTCCCGAGAGTACGGCAGCACCAGCTGCCAGCCAGAGGGCACACTGCTTCCAGCGGCTCCTCGTTTTGGTTAGTGATTTTATTTTCATGGGGTTCTTGCTTTGTGGTTGGGTTTGGTTTTGTCAGGAAATGAAGGGCGAGGCTGGGAGGCTTGGTTGCAAAGCTGCCACAATATAGTCGTTCGAGTCGGGTTGACCGCCAAGAATAAAAAGCTGATAATGCTAAATCCGCAGCCGGGTGTCCATCTTATTTGGGAGAAAACTTCAGGAGCGGTCTTGACCTGGAGTTCCGGGTTTGCATGAAGCCGGTCATTTCCTTCACCAGAGCGCTCACGGAAGCCCAGGTCACCACGCTGCGCGAGGTGCTGGAGACGCACGGCTTTGATTTCACCGAGAAGCAGTACTGCCGCTACGCCGCCGCGAACGGGAAGGTGAGCGTGGCCGTGTACGACAAGGGGCCGAAGGTGCTGGTGCAGGGAAAGACGACGGAGGAATTCGTGAAGTTTGTCCTGGAGCCGGAGGTGCTGGGCGTGGCGGAGCTGGGCTACGAGGAGGTGAACCAGCCGGAAATGTTCAGCCCGCACTTCGGCATCGACGAGAGCGGGAAGGGCGACTTTTTTGGCCCGATGATGGTGGCCGGGGCCTACGTGAACGCGACCGTGGCGCGGGCGCTGATGGATGCCGGCGTGATGGACAGCAAACGCATCACCAGCGACAAGCGGGTGCGGGAGCTGGCGAAGACCATCCGGGAGACGGAGGGCATCTCAACCCACGTCCTGCGGCTGGCTCCGGAGAAATACAACGAGCTGTATGCGAAGTTTGGCAGCGTGAATTTTCTGCTCGCCTGGGCTCATGCGGAGGTGATCCAGGTGCTCAAGCGCCACCAGCCGGAATGCCCGCGCACGCTGAGCGACCAGTTTGCCCACGAGTCCGTGCTGGCCCGGGCGCTGGCGCGGAAAAAGCTGGAAATCACTCTGGAGCAGCGGACGAAAGGGGAGTCGGACATCGCGGTCGCGGCGGCGTCCATCCTGGCGCGGGAAAGTTTTATCGACTGGATGGACGAGTGCGGACGCCGCCTCGGGTTTGAGCTGCCGCGCGGGGCGAATGAGATGGTGAAGGCGGCGGGAAGGCGGCTGATCGCAGAGCGGGGCGAGTCCGCGCTGCCGAAGGCGGCGAAGATGCACTTCCGCACCTCGTACGAAGTCCGCGGGCTGGAGCCGCCGCCGAGGAAGGAGTGGGAATAGGGGAGGGTTTTGGATTTTGGAGGGTGGTTCGGACTGGCTGTAGATTCGAAGGGGCCGGATGCGGACCTGAACCGGCATGGGGGCCCGGAAATGGGCGCAGGGGACCCGGGGGGCGGGCGCGCTGTCTTGGAGCCCCGGGGCTCAGAGAGGTCCGTTGGGATGGAAAAAGCTCAAACTATTAAGCCTTTATAACGGCGGCAAGGCTCCTCCCCCCCTTCTGAACAAATATTTTCCCCTTTCAGAAAAAGTTCTGTTACCATGCGGCGGAAATCCCGTTGGAACACTTGAACCACTAACATGACGACGAAACCATCCCCAATCTCCAGACTTCTGCTTTCCGCGTGCGCCGCTCTCGCACTGGCAGGCACGTCACGCCTCCACGCCCAGTGGGCCACCGAGAACTACCAGCTGAAAGC
>JANOAS010000288.1:0-81888 GCA_031411255.1 bacterium | reverse complement strand
GGCTCCCGTGCGCGGGCCGGTGGCGGTGACATTGCCCGCCCAGGCTGCGGCGGTGGTGCCGCCGTCGGCGGGGCCGTAGTAAATTTTCACCGCGGGCGGGTCGTTGCCCAGCGCGGTGACGTTCGCCCCGAGGCTGGCGGAGTAGCCTGTGATGTCCGTAGCTGCTCCAGTCGTGACGGCGGGCAGGGTGGCGGTGTTCGTGGTGAAGGTGGCTGACGAGGCGGCCCACGATGGGCCTGCGGTATTGGAGGAAAAGGCGCGGAAGAAGTAGGGCGTGCCGGGTGTGAGGCCAGTGATGCTGGCGGTGGCGGTGCCGCTCTGCGGGCCGAGAGCGACGCTTTGGGCCCACGAGCCCGCTGTCGTGCCGCCGTCAGCCGGTCCGTAGTAGAGCGTGACAGAGGGAATCGCGCCTCCGGTATTGGTCACCTGGGCGCCGATGGTGGCGGAGGAGGCGAGGATGTTTGTCGCGGCGATATTCACCACAGTTGCGGGCACATTGGCCGTGGTGAAGGTCTGGGCCGGGCTGCCCCAGCTCTCGCCGTTCGTATTCACCGCACGGGCGATGTAGAAATACTGGGTGGCGGGCAGGAGCCCCGTCAGCGGCGTGGTGAAGGCGCCCGTCTGGGTGCCCAGGGAAACATTTGACGTCCAACTGGCCGGGGTGATGCCGCCGTTGGTCGTGCCGTAGTAGAGGGTCACCGTCGGCGAGGGTGTGCCCGCCTGGGTGACCGTGCCCGCCACAGTCGCTCCTGTGGCGGTGATCGCACTCGCAGCACCCGTGGCGACAACGGGGGCATTGGCATTGGTCTGCTGGGCCGCGGCGTAGTGGGCGCTCACGCGGGCGGCGCTCAGGGCGGTGTTGTAGTAGGCGACTTCATCAATGAACCCGGTAAACCAGGCGGAGGTCTGATTTGCCCCCACGATGATGTCCGTGGTGGCGGACATGGAAACGGTGTCCGCTGCGGAGCCCGCCGCCACGCCGTCGAGGTACATGGTGATCGTCCCGGCGGAGCGCGAGTAGACCTGGTGGTGCCAAGCGTTGCGCGCCACGCCCGACGTGGGGCCGGGGAGGAACCCGTTGTGGTAGCCGTTCACGCTGCCCACGCCGGAGGCATTCGCAAACATGCCGAAGTCGACGGCGTTCTTGAAATTGAACATGTCTCCGCGGGCATCGACCGTAGTCTTGAACCACAGCTCAACGGTGAAATCCCCGGTGCCGAGATCAAAGGCGGCCACGTAGGGCATGACGACGCGGGAGCTGGAGCCGTTGAACTGGGCGCAGGTGCCTAGGTTCGTGAATGCACTGGCCTGGCCGAGCGTGCAGTTCGAGTAGTTGCCATTCTGCGGAGTGCCGGATGTGTCCGCCGCCACGGTGCCCGTCGTTTCGTCGAACGACCACAGCGCGACGGGCGTGTCCGCGAGGACGGAGCTGTTGTAAATGGAGTTCCCTCCGCGAGCGGGCAGAGCAGCCAGCGTCAAAGCCGCAAGGAGACAGGAGCCGGTGAGCCACCGGCGCAGAGTGGGGATCATTTCAGGGAGTGAGTTTGGGGTTGGGAAATCCGGACGGGGTGGTTTGCCGGATCGTCCACCACACTACAGGCCGGGGCTCTCCAGGTCGATACCAAATCCCGGCCTCGCCCAAAAAAGAAAGCGCGGAGGTCGCCCCCCGCGCTTTCTGCGATTTTTTTCCTACTCCCGTCCCGTTATTTCAGGAGGTAGCGGGCGTCCAGAGCCTTGGAAATCCGGGTGACGGCTTCGCGCAGGTGGGCCTTGGAGTAGGCGTCGAGGTTTGGCTTGCCAGCGAGGCCTTCGATCTTCGCCTTCAGCTCCGCGAGCTGCCCGGAGGCGAGGTCGCTGATGGGCTTCTGCGAGGCGGAGGTGGCACGCGTGGTGGTGGCGAGGTCGATGAGGCGCTCGATGTGCTCGCGCTGGAGGTTCCGGCGCAGGCTGCTCAGGAATGGCTTGCGCGGGCTGTATTGACCGGCGTCCTGGAAGGCATCGAGGTCCTCCCATGCGGCCTTGCGCACAGTTTCGAGCACTTCGGGCAGCGTGACGGCATCCTGATCCGCAGCGATGCGCATCTCATTGTCGAGCACACGACCCAGAGTGACGGGATTCATGACAGAGCTGAGGACGGAAGCCTGCAGGCCGAGGATCTGGTCGTGGACGGGCCAGCTCGGGCTTTCGAGGACTTCCATTTCGTTCTCGTACCACTTGTCCACCGTCATGTGGGCGAGCAGGTCGGGCGTGAGGCCGTAGGCTTCGTCGCGGAAGGAATTGGCCAGGCAGAAGGCCAGAGCCTTGCGCTGCATGTCGACGGGCACTGGTTCCACCGGGTTGCGGCCGTTTTTGTCGCCCTTCTTGTCACGATTGACAAAGGTGCCGCCGAGCCAGCTGGACATCATGCTGAGGGCCTGCGTCTGTGTGCGCAGGGTCATCTGGTAGCCGCGGCGGGCGCGGGACCAGCTGTCTCCGTCCTTGACGAACTTGTCGAGGATCTTCGCGCGGTGCTCCTTCACGAGGGCGATCTGGTTTTCGGCAAACGGGAGCGGGTCCTTCGCGAAGTCGTAGCGGCGGGCCAGCGGATCGGGGCCGATCGAGTCTTCGTCGGTGGCGTAGGTCAGTTCGGGTTCAGCCACGCGGGCGAGGATCGGCTTGAGGTCCTTTTCAAGGGTGTAGCCGTACTCGATGGCCCAGTCGTCGTAGGGCCCGACGCTGATCATGCCGAAGTCACCCTTTTTTGCCGGGTCGTTTCCTGCGACGATGTTGATCGGGATGTAATCCATCACGCTGCCGGTGAAGGGTTTTTTGCCCTTGAAGTCGGCGCTGTTGATCTGCTCGTAGGTGTAGACCGAGGAAGCTTTGAAGTTGTGCCGCAGCCCGAGGGTGTGGCCGACTTCGTGGGCGACGAGATCGATGAGGAGGGGGCCGATGAAGGCCTCCGGAATGCCGTCCAGCTGCTGGTCTCCGGCGGCCAGGCCGACGGATTCAGGTCCGCTGATGGCGAGTTCCATCTCCATCATGGCGAGGCCGCTGGTCTTGCAGTTGGGCGCCATGCAGAGGCCCATCTTCTGGCTGAAGCGGCCCATCAGGCCCTCGTATTCATTTTTTCCGATGAGTGCCGGCGAGCTTTGCGTGGAGGTGCTGGTCTCGCCAAGCCCCTGGGCGATGGGATGACCGCCGAGAGCGGGCATGGCCCCGGCCGCGCGGGCGGAAAGGATTTTCGAGCGCTCCTCCGGCGGCGCCAGGCGCACGCGGGGGTCCCACTGCGGGTTCTGCCACATCCACTCCAGCGTCTCGGGGGACATGCCCTCGATGGCCACTTGGGGGATGAATTCATTGTACTGCGCCCACCAGTGGCGGATCCAGCCGTCGGTGAGGACGATGTCGGCATCGAGGATCTGGCCGGTGAGGGGATTGGTCCGCGATGGCCCGATGGCGGTGCCGACGCCGTTGTTGAGCCAGCGAATGAAGTTGTACCGCACGTCCTCGGGGTCCTTGTCCATGTTCTTGTTGGTGGCGGCGTCCTGGTCCTCGACCTCGATGGCGTTGACGATGCCAATGCGCTCAAAGGCCTTGTTCCAGATGAGCAGGCCGTCCTTGACCCAGCGACGGTAGCGCACGGGGGTGCTGTGCTCGATGTAAAATTTGATCGGCACCTTGGGCGGGCTCAGTTTCAGGCTGGGGTCGGCTTTTTCGAGGAACCAGCGGTTGATGTAGCGGGTCCTGGCCTCGTCCGGGGTGAACTTCCCGAAGTCCGTGTAGGAAGTGGTGAAGAACCCGACGCGGGTGTCCGCCACGCGGGGCTGGTAGCCGCTCGTCTCCTTCATGAGGCTGATGGAGTAGTGCAGAGTGCGCAGTTTTCCATCCTCCACGGGCACTTCCAGCCCGATTTCGATGTTCTCGGGGAAAGTCTTGGCGGTTTTGATCTTGAGCAGATCCTTCCTGATGCCGGCCACCTGCGGGCCAAAGAAGCGCTCCGCCTGGCCGATAAGCAGGGCGTCCAGGTCAATAACCGGGCCCTGATTTTGAGGGATGGTCAGGATGGGCACCTCAAGGAGGACGCGATCAGTGAAGAGGCGCTTCACGCTTGCCTTGGACGGGTCGTCTCCAGTGGAGCGGATCTTCAGGTTTGGCTCGATGAGGGCCAACTTGTTTCCGTATTGCGCCCAGTAGGCGTAGACCTCACCAGACTGGAGGCCGGCGTAGGCCTCGCCGCTGGCGACGGTGAGGGCGAAAAAGTGCTTCTGCTGGGCGAAGTTTTTCGGCAGCTGGGCGAGCAGGCCCTGGTCTTTTTCCCGGCGCCAAAGGTTGTAGAATCCGGGCTGGCCGTCGCTGGTCGAGATGACGGGCTGGTAGCCTTCGAGCACCTTGGCAAGGGGTGGGAAGTCATAACCACTTGGATCGGTAGGCATGGCAGGCATCCCGGGCTGGCCTGGGGCGGCTGGAACCACTCCTGGCGGAGGGGCAACGGGGGCGTCCGCTGCCACGCTGGCTGCCGCCGGGGAGGTTTGAGCTTGAGTAAACTGCGTCAATAACGCAGCCATCCCCAGAAGGGGCAGAGTCCGTTTTTTCATAGGTATTTAGGTTTTGTTAAAATTCAGGACAGCTGTAATTTTAATAATTTCGAGAGCCTATACGACAGCCAGAAATCTGGCAAGTAAAAGTTCAGGAAATGCGAGAGGCCCCGACTGGCTGGGGTCACACCGGGATCCGGCACCAGCGCGGGCTGGAGAAAGCGGCAGGCCGGCGGAGAATTGTCAGAAAGTTCGTGTCATGAGAGGCTTTTTATTGACGGTCGGGCTTGAATTGCGGACAAACGGTGTTCAAACCCAATTCACCATGAACAAAATCCTGATTTTCTCCGCCGCCCTGCTCGCTGCCATTCTGCCCGCGTCTGCGGTCACCCTGAATGGCGTCATCACGGGTCTCTCGTCCGGCATACCATCGTCCGGCTTTACCACAGTGGGGGTGGGGACGCCGGTGACGTTCACCTTTGATCTGCCGAACAATCCGGGAAGTCCCGTTTTGATTTCGGGAGGCGCGGGATACAACGGGGCATTTTATCCCCTCTCAGCTTCCATCGTTGGAGCCCCCCAATTTCTTTCTGGTGGTTTCCAGTTTTCCATCCTCAGCGGGCGCTTCACGATCCCGGCGACGGCGGGACCCGATGGCGTGATTGCCTACGGTTCTGTGGGGAATGTCGGAAATCCGGCAGCCGTGTTTGTCCGTTCCATGCAGTTTGATGACCCGACGGGCCAGGCGCTGCAAAATGCCATCCAGGCCCAGCAGGCCAGCATTCCCGGGGTCGAAGCCGCGCTTCAAGCTCGCTTGCTGAACACGGGCACGCTCACGCTGGTGGATGAGGTGAGCTTCCCCGGCTCAGGCCACGAGTGGGCCTACACCTTCACGCTTGTTCCAGAGCCGTCTTCGCTGCTGCTGCTCGCTGCGGGAGCGGGGTGCGTCCTGCGCCGCCGCCGGGGAAACAGTGAGGGCTGATTTTTTTCCGGCATACTCCCAGCCGCCCCGGCGCGAGGGCTGCGATGAGCGGCTCTGCATTTTCGGCAGAGAAATGGACTGGCGTGCGCCCGGCTGTTCTTGCAGAATCAAGCCATGCTCAAATCACTGTTTGCTGCCAGCGTCAGGCAGGCTGCCACCTCGCCAGTCCCGCCCCACATTCCTCACGCCCCCGCTCCGCACGCCAGAGCGGTGCTTGAGCGGGTGATCTTCCGGGGAAAAGCGCAACCTGGTTATGCAGACAGTGCGGATTCGTTTGAGGAAATCCACGAGGCAACGCAGCAGGCGCTGGACTGGGTGAACGCCACGGCCGGGATCGAGGTGGAGTCGATCAACACCGTTCCAGCTGATGGCCGTGCCGTCTTCGTGGTTGTGTGGTATCGCCGCAGTCTGTGAGTTGGCGCGCGCCTGGCGGGAAACAACCGGTTGCCTTTCGTGCCGAAAGTTCCATGGTGACTGCAATGGAAAGAATACCGCAATAGACTTCACCCCACCGAAACGCATCGCATTCCTCGGGGGATACGAGCCGCGCCGCTGCGGGATTGCGACGTTCACTCATGATGTCTGCGAGGCAGTGGCGGCGGCGGCGCCGGACTCGGAGTGCATCGCCGGTGCGGTGAACGACAACCCTGAGGGCTACACCTATCCGCCC
The DNA here is from genome assembly GCA_031411255.1 of bacterium. GTDB lineage: Bacteria > Verrucomicrobiota > Verrucomicrobiia > Verrucomicrobiales > V1-33 > JANOAS01. Next base: position 75,719 of record JANOAS010000288.1, on the reverse strand, counting down.
CGTGTCCGGTTTGAACTGCTGGAGAAGGACCTGGACTCCTACCGCAGGGCGGCGGATTTTCTGAATTTCAACAACGCCGGGGTACTCTGCGTGCAGCACGAATTCGGCATCTACGGCGGGGTGGCCGGCAGCCACATTCTAGCCCTGCTGAAGGAAGTGCGCATGCCCGTGGTGACGACGCTGCACACCGTGCTGCGGGATCCAAACCCGTCCCAGAGAAAGGTGCTGGAGGAGCTGGTGCGGCGGAGCGACCGCGTGGTGGTGATGGCGCGCAAGGGGGCGGAGATCCTGCGCGAAACTTATAAGGTGCCTGAAGCAAAGGTGGACGTCATTCCGCACGGCATCCCGGACCTTCCGTTCACGGAGTCCTCGTTTTTCAAAGAGCAGTTCGGCGTGGAGGGCCGCCGGGTGCTGCTCACGTTCGGCCTGCTTGGCCCCGGGAAGGGGATCGAGCACGTCATCGAGGCGCTGCCGGAAATCGTGAAGCAGCATCCCAATGTGGTTTACCTGATCCTGGGGGCCACGCATCCGCACCTCGTCGCGCGCGAGGGGGAGCGCTACCGGCTCGGCCTGGAGCGGCTGGCGGAGGAATGCGGGGTGAAGGATCACGTCATTTTCTACAACCGTTTTGTCTCTCTGGAGGACTTGAAGGAATTCATCGGCGCGACGGACATTTACCTGACGCCCTACCTGAACGAGGCGCAGATCACCTCCGGCACCCTGGCGTATGTGTTCGGCGCGGGGAAGGCCGTCGTCTCCACGCCCTACTGGCATGCGCAGGAGCTGCTGGCAGACGGGCGCGGCGTGCTGGTCCCGTTCCGGGATCCGGCGGCCATCGCGGCCGGAGTCTGCGGGCTGCTGGATGATCCGCAGCGCCTGGACAGGATGCGGCACGATGCCTACCAGATGGGCCGGGAAATGATCTGGCCGGCTGTGGCGCAGAAATACCTGGACTCGTTCCAGCGTGCCCGGGCCGACCGCAAGGCCAAGCCCCGTGCCGCCTTTGCCGGCTGGACGCTGGCGAGCCGGCCCTACGAGCTGCCGCCGCTGCGGCTGGACCACATCATCCGCATGAGCGACGGGACGGGCATCTTCCAGCACGCGATTTTCAATGTGCCCAACTTCCACGAAGGCTACTGCACGGACGACAACGCACGGGCTTTCATCCTGTGCAACATGCTGGGCGAGCTGGGCGGGCGGCGGCCCGAACAGAGCCTGGACGGGCTTTCGACGAGCTACCTGGCCTTCCTGGCCGCGGCGCTGGACTACAACAGCGGGCGCTTCCGGAATTTCATGAGCCACGGGCGCCAGTGGCTGGAGCAGGCTGGCAGCGAGGACAGCCACGCGCGCGCCCTCTGGGCCGCAGGCACGGGTGCCGGGCGGTCGAGAAATGAAGGCCACCGCCGTCTTTCCGCCCAGCTCTTTGAGCGCGGGCTCACGGAGGTGGCGCTCTTCACCTCGCCCAGGGCGTGGACGTTCACGCTGCTTGGCATTCACGAATACCTGCGCCACTACCCGGGCGACCCGAAAACCCACGCCATGCGCGAGGTGCTCACCGGCAAACTCATCACGCTCTGGAACAGCTACGCCACGGAGGACTGGCCGTGGTTCGAACCCTGCGCGACGTATGACAATGCACGGATCTCACAGGCACTCATCCTGAGCGGGCAGTGGATGCCGTGTCCGGAGGCGCTGGAGATCGGGCTGAAATCCCTGCGCTGGCTGGCCTCCATCCAGCGGACGCAGGCTGGTCACTTCCGCCCCATCGGCAGCAATGGATTTTACCAGCGCGACGGTGCGCGGGCGGACTACGACCAGCAGCCAGTGGAGGCGCAGGCCATGGTTTCCGCGTGTCTGGAGGCCTTCCGCGCCACGCAGGATGAAATGTGGTCCCGCGAGGCCAAGCGCGCCTTTGAGTGGTTTCTCGGCCGCAACGACCTCGGCCTGCCGCTCTACGACTCCAGCACCGGAGGCTGCGGCGACGGGCTGCACCAAGACCGTGTCAATGAAAACCAGGGGGCGGAGTCCACCCTCGCCTTTCACCTCTCACTGGCTGAAATGAGTTTCGCCGAACATCCGATCATCGAGCCCCACCATCCCACCAAATGACATCCATCCGACTTTGCCGCCACGGGGTGACCTTCCAACCCGTGAGCGCGCGGGTCATCATACGGCCCTTCATTCCGGGCCGCACCCGGGTGGTGCTTGAGATCCTGTCACGCGCGCTGGCCCTGACCGAGGAGGCCGCGACGGCCCAGCTGGCGGAGCTGCGCCTGGAGTTCGCCACCCGCCATGTGGACATCGAGGCGCTCCTGCTCAAGCACTTTGAAATGGTCCGCCACCACATCCCCCCGCGCCGGACTCTTTCCCGTTCGCAGCAGCTGCTCATCGGAGCCCTGTTTTCCGGCGAGTACGCCCTGGAGTCGGCGGCGCTGTTCAATCCGTCCATCGTCCCGCATCCGGACCAGGAGGGCGTGGCGCCGGGGGCGCTGCGCTTCATCATGAGTCTGCGCGCCACGGGGGAGGGGCACATCTCGTCCATCGAGTTTCGCACCGGCATCATCACCGCAGATGGGGCAGTCCAGGTGGATCCCATTTCCCGCTTCGTCACCCTGCCCGAGGTCGTGCCCAACCCCACCTACCGCAAGCACCGTTTCACCCTGAAGCTCCACGAAATGGGGGTCGAGGACGCCTATGCCGCCGCCGTCATGGAGCCGCTGGGTGAACACTTCAGCCTGCAGGAACTCGACCACAGCGTGGATCGCGTGCGGAGGCTCTCCAAACCCGTCGGACGCCATCTCCGCCGCGCCACGGAGTGCATCCGGTGGCTGGCTGACTCAAACTACCAGCTTCGCTTCGCTCCGGGTCTGGCGTTGAGCGAGCGGATCATCTTCCCCGTCTCGCCGAATGAGAGCAACGGCATCGAGGACGCCCGGTTTGTCCGCTTTGTGGACGACGACGGGACCGTCACTTACTGCGCCACCTACACCGCCTACAATGGCAGGGCCATCCTCCCGCAGCTCATCGAAACGCAGGATTTTCTCGACTTCCGCGTGCTCACGCTCAATGGCAACGCCGTCCAGAACAAGGGGATGGCGCTTTTCCCCCGAAGGATCGGGGGCCGCCACGCCATGCTCTCCCGGCAGGATGACGAAAACCTTTTCATCATGTTCTCGGAGCATCCCCACCACTGGAGTGATCCCCAGCTGCTCATGCGCCCGCAGCAAATGTGGGAGTCTGTGAAGATAGGAAACTGCGGCTCCCCCATCGAGACGGAGGCGGGCTGGCTTGTCATCACTCACGGCGTCGGCCCGATGCGGAAGTATTGCATCGGTGCGGCACTGCTGGACTTGAACGACCCCTCAAAAGTCATCGGACGTCTGAAGGAGCCGCTGCTCTGTCCTGACGGCAGCGAGCGCGAAGGCTACGTGCCCAACGTCGTCTACAGCTGCGGTTCCCTCGTCCACGGGCGGGATCTCATCCTGCCCTACGCGATGAGCGACACCGCTTCCGCCATCGCCACCGTCTCGCTGGATGATCTGCTCGCCGTGCTCACGGGTTGATGGAATGCGTGGCCGGGAGTACGATGGCGGCCTCCCCTTTCTGCTGGTCCGATGCCGGCGTAAAGCTGCCCAGCACAATGCTGTCGTGGCCGGCCTCCAGCGTGGTTTTGGTGGAGGTTTTCTGGGTGGAAAGGCGAGGTATTTCTCCCCAAGCGCCGGATCGACCTCGTATCCGGTGATGGTGGACGAGGTGAGATCCGCCTCCAGCTGGAGCGAGCTGGGCTGAAAGGCCAACCCATCAAGCCGACGTGGCTTCGTAAAAATGCTCGAACACCGCATCGCACTTCGCCTCATAGAACGGTGTGTCGTAGGCGCGGGGCAGGCCCTGGTCGAGAGTGTCCTTGATCACGCCCTGGAGCCGGGAGCGCCCCTGCTGCGTGCCTTTCCACATGGTGCCCAGCAGGCCCTGCACCCGTTCCAGCAGCTGCCTTGCGACCTTTTTGACTTCCTCCCGCTCCGCATCGCTGAGGCTGGGCGCGGGGCGGGTGAGGATGTCGAAGATGACAAGCTCGGCCGGCTGCATGTTTTCGCGGACGTGCCGGGTCTGTTCCTCGCTGAGATCCCGGCTCAGATTCAGGAGGGCCTCAAACAGTTCGTCAATGTTGCGACTGCCGGCGTTGTAGCTGGAGATCAGCGCTTCGAACTTCTGTTGGTAGTCCGTCCTCGTTCGGTTCAGGTGGACGATTTTGTCCATCGTGGCCCGGATGGCGGTCTTCAGTTTTTCGATGTCCAGGTTCTTCTGCTTCGACTCTTTGAATTTCGAGGCCAGAGCCTCGAAGTTGATCCTGGAAAGGTCGATGACACCGTGGCGGGCGCCTGCTTCCCCTTCGGCGATGGTGAAGCCCTCCGCACCGATGGACCGGTCCAGCAGATCATTGAGCCTGGTCAGGACCGGGCTGAGGTCGGTTGGATCACCCGATCCGGTTTGCGTCCTGATGGATTTAGCCAGAGTGGCGAGAAGTGCGCAGTTGGCCGCGAATTCAATGGCCGACTTGTCAGGCTTTACGGCCTGATAGAGGTTTCGTACGAGGGTCTCGTGGGCGAGGAATTTTTTCCTCAGGTCATCCGGAGAAACGAGTGCATTGACTGCACTGCCCAGCAGGCTGAGGCGGTCGAGCGCCGCCGCCTCGTGGATGGCAGTCAGGTTCACTCCCTGCCTCGCGCAGAAATCGCCGGCTTCCTTCAAGGCCGCGCGGAGTTCCTCCACCAGCAGGGTTTTGTCCTGCACCGGACGCTCTCCGCCCTTGCCTGCACCGTAGATGGCCAGCGCCTTCTCCAGTGAGGCGAAGACGTTAGCGTAGTCCACGATCAGGCCGCTGTGCTTGCCGGGATGAACACGATTCGCGCGGGCTATCGTTTGCATCAGCGTGTGGTTGCGCATTGGCTTGTCGAGGTAGATCGTCGAGCAGCTCGGAGCGTCGAAACCCGTCAGCCACATGGCGCACACAAAGACGAGGCGGAGTTCGTCCCCGGGATCCTTGAAGCGGTCGTCCAGCTTCTCGTCGTTCATCCGCTGGCGATGCGGCACGATGTCGATGTCCTTCGCCGCCATCTTCGCGATTTCGTTCTGCTCCCCGGAGACGATCACCGCCATGTCCGTGGTCGTCAGCACTTCCAGCCGGGCTTTCAGTTCGGCCAGGTCGGCCAGTTCCTCGTCGGTGCGGGCGCGTTTGAGTGAATTGAGTCTGGCGATGGCCTTCTCCACCCGCGTTTTCTCAGATTTCCAATGTTTCTGAACCTTGCTGTGCATCCTGAGGGCAGTGGCCTTGTCGATGCTTACCACCATCGCCTTGCCTTGAAAGCCCCGGCCCAGGAAGTGAGTCACGATGTCCTTCGCCACGGTTTCCAGCCGGTCGTTCCGGGTGATGAGGTGGTATTGCCTGCCCAGGTCCTTTTGCAGCCTCTCCTCGGCCTCCGCGTTCAGTTCGGCTTCTTCGATCAGGGCGTAGATGTCCTCATTCAGGTCGGGATTGTCCAGGTGCAGTTCCGGCGTGCGGTTCTCATAGAAAAGAGGGACCGTGGCGCCGTCCTCCACGCTCTGCTGAAAGTCGTAGATCGAGACGTAGTCGCCGAAGACGTCGCGCGTCTGCTCCTCCCCCGCGATGAGGGGCGTGCCGGTGAAGGCCACAAAGGTCGCGTTTGGCAGAGCGGCTCTCATGTTCATGGCCAGCGTGTCGTATTGGCTTCGATGAGCCTCGTCCGTGAGCACGATGATGTCTTTCCGTGTCGAGAGCACTGGCATCTGGCCACCCTCACCCCCGGCCCCTCTCCCAGAGGTAGAGGGGAGATTAAGGAAGGCTGCAATGCTGGTGAGAAACTCATCAGGCCGATCAAGCACCACCTCATTCTGAAACCGCAGAACCTTGAAGCCCATCGATTTCATTTGAGCATCTCGCTTGGCATCCTTGGCGACGACTTCAGAGCACCCATGGACATCCCCATCAAGTTCGAGAACGAGTTTGTGCTCTGCGCAGAAGAAGTCTGTGATGTAGTTCCCAAGCTGATGCTGACGACGAAATTTCAAGCCTTTAAAGCCCCGGTTCCTCAACAACTCCCAAGCGATCAGCTCCGCCGGAGTCTGCTTCTCCCGAAGCTCCCGAGCCCGCTTCACCAAGCCAGCAAACTCAAGACCACCCCGATAGTGCGGCTTTCCTCTCCCTTCTCCCCCTGGGAGAAGGGCCGGGGATGAGGGAGTTTCGGCACGAAACTTATGCACCAGCGTGAAGACGTAGCGGTGGTTTCCCCGCAGCAGGTCGCGCAGGTGCCATCCGCTGGTCGCGTGGCAGATTTCACCCTCGGCCTCGCTCACCGCGCCGCAGGCTTTGAAGGTGGTGGCGATCTGGCCGTCCAGTTCCACCCGGTCCGTCACGATCACAAAGGTCCAGTCACCCGGCACCGTGCGCAGGATCTTCTGCGAGTAGAAGACCATGGAGAAGCTCTTGCCGCTGCCCTGCGTCTGCCAGAAGACGCCGCCGCGCCCGTGGCCTTCTCTGCGGGCCTTCAGGCTGGCGGTGATGGCATTGTTCACGCCCAGGAACTGGTGGTTCTGGCCCAAGATTTTGACCAGCCCGGTCTTGTGCTCGGAAAAGAGGATGAAGTTCCCCACCAGATCGAGCAACCGCGTCTTGTCGCAGGTGCCGCGAATCATCACCTCCAGGGAAACCCGGCGCGGCTCGTCCTCGCTGGCGATTCGCTTCCATTCGAAAAACCGTTCCCAGTCCGCCGTCAGCGATCCTACGCGGCTGTCCGTGCCGTTGCTGGCGATCATGAGCGCATTGCCCCAGAACAGCGCCGGGATGTCCGCCTTGTAGCAGGTCAGATTCTCCGTGAAGGCCTGCTGCGCCGGCACGCCTGGCTTCTTCAGTTCCACCACCACCAGCGGCAGTCCGTTGACGAAGCCGATCAAATCCGGCCGCCGGAGGTAGAGCGCACCCTGGATGGACATCTGGCTCACGAGGAGGAAATCATTCGCCTCCGGGTTCTCCCAGTCGATCACTCGCACCCTCTCCGTCTTCTGCCCGCTGCGCTCCGTGTCCGGCACGCTGACCCTGACGCCATGCTTCAACAGCTCATGCACCTCCCGGTTCGCCGCTGCGGGGCTCATTGCCGAGCGGTTCCGCGTCAGCTCGTCCATCGCCGCGGTGATCGCCTCCGGGGGCAGAGAGGGATTCAGTTTCTCCAAAGCCGCCCGCAACCGCCCCGCCAGCACCGCTTCCATTTTGGTCGTTCGTCCGAGCGCTACTCCCTCTCCCTTTGGGAACCGTAGCGCAGCGGAGATGGACGAAGTCAAAGGGCCGGGGTGAGGGTTCGTCCCGAATATCTCCTCCGCTGCCGACACCGTCTCCCAGCCAAGATCCTCAAACAACCCGATGGCGGGCTGCTCGACGAGCTGGTCTTCAGTGTAGGCGTGGGGCATAAATCACTCTCCAAGCAGGAACCTTGCGGCGGTTACCAACTCCTCGCGCACACGCTGCTGGTCGTCCATTGTTCCGCGCAGGAACTCTGCGGCGCGCATCGGAGCATCTGCATCCAGCCGGCTGAAGTCGCGTTGCAGCGCCGTGATCGCCGACGCATAGCCCGTGTTACCGAGATCTGCTTCCGCTCGAAAGGCGGCGAGCGCGGCACGCGGACCATCGACGAACGAAGTCACCGCCAGGAGCACATCATACGCATCCTTGGGATGCCGCCTCCCCGTCGGGCCACCGAAGGCATTCAACTTCAGCACCAGCAGCGGGCCGATGTCTGCCACGGCGAGTTCGCAGCTTTGGGCAGAGCCATAGACATCAAGTCCAGTCACCGTGACGTTGCGCCGTGATTGCAGCGCGCGATTGATCCCCGGCACCACGCTGGCCAGCACATCATCCACCGTTCGTGATCCTGTCGTCGCAGGCGGGGCTTCGGTGAGGAAGTCCACATAGAGCGCGATGCCTTCCACCTGTCGCACGAGGCGGTTGGCCTGCTCCTTGTCCGGTCGAAATCCGATTCCTGCCAGATCGGACTGAAGCGAGTATTGATCGCCACCGGCGGAGAGTTCGATGCCGAAGTCCACATCCATCGTCACCGCGCCGGGCCAGTTGCCGGTCTCGCGCCGCGTCAGGTAGTGAATCGCCAGCCCGCCGACCAAAACCAAATCATCGTGATAGCGGCTGAGCGTCGGCCAGAGCGTCAACAAGGCAGACTCCGCTGCCGCCAGTCCACGAGCCGGATACGCCGCGAAGGTCTCGTGCTTGCTCATGCCCAGCCTCCTGCAAAGTCCGGCCAGCGCCGCAGTTCCGCCGCCGCCTCGTCGCCGCGCAATCCCGCGCGCAGCAGGTCCAGGTAGAGCTGCACATCCGACACCAGCGGCAGGCCCCGGGCCGTTTGCAGCGGATTCAGCACGCCTTCATCGGCAGGGAGGACCAGCCGCAGCCTTCCACCACTGTCCACACGCCGCGCCAGCAGCGCCTCCTTCAGCAGCGCCTCATCGGGAAACTCCTCCACATACACTGTCGTCACCGGCGGCGTGGTGTAGGGATGGCGTTGCACGGCGGCGATCCATTGCGTGAAAGCGTGGCGCCTCCCGCCCAGGAAACCATGCACCCGCGCCGCTATCTCCGCCGGGTCCGTCACCAGCAGCGAATACTCGCGCACCTCCGTCCGGTCCTCCCAGCGATCCGCCGCCGCCCAGGCATCCAGCAGCGCGTCAGGCTTCGTCACACGCAGGCCATGCTCATCTGCAATGGCCCATTCCCGGTCGATCAAATGTTGCCTCACATGGCTGGTCCTGCCAACACTGGAATCCGCTGCCTCCGCCAGTTCCACGACCTTCCACGAACGCAATGGCCCATTCAATAACACCCGCAATACTCGCGCAGCCTTGGCAGAAAAGATGGAGCTTTCCCCCCGCCGCACTTGCCGCAGCGGCTCGTTTCCGACGATCTCCACGTAGGCTTTGCCGAACTGCAACCGGCAGTTGCCAGCCCAGTCGATGAAACTGACGTTGGCATCACGACATATTTGCCGCGCGTCCTGTGAGAAGTGGGGGCCCAGCAGCACGCCGCAAGCAGGCACTCCCCGAGATTTGACCCCCGCAGCCACCTTTGCGGCCTTGTCACGCACCATTTTTGGTTCGGATCGGCTCAGGCTCTCCACCAAAAATTCCCACTCCTGATCGCCATCGGAAACCTCCCCCAGGAGGCCCCAACCCTCCGCCCCCGCACGCAGCCGCTTGAGCACAACAAAAGGCACTCGCCCGAGGACTCCTCGCAGTGCGGCCTCCGGTGAAATTTCGGGAGCTTGTTCTGTTTTCAATGTTTTGATAGTTTTCAACGCGTGTTGAAAGTAGGCTTTTTTTTGAAATTGGCAATACATTTCAACATAATATCCACTTTCAACACGCGTATGCACGCCAAATCGACTACGTCTGCCCAAGCTCCATGGCGCTCGCGATTCGTCGATTTCAGCAAAATTGCCGTGTTCAACAAGCGTTGAAACGCACCATTTCACTGAAAATAAACCAGCGCCCGGCGGAACAGAACGCTCCCGTGAATTGCTCGCGTGGTCGAAAAGGAAGTTGATGCTTTGAGTAGCAGACCGTTTCATTTCACTCGGGCCCACTCCTGCTCAGCGCCACCTGCCCAGACAGCAGACGCGGCAGCAGCAAGTCGCGGGTGCGGCGGAGGTTTTGGATTTGGCGTTGGAGGGTGAGGATTCTCTCGAAGAATGGCGCGGCCTGTTCCGAGAACCGGTGCACAAGTTCATCCGCTGGTTTCAAACACTCGAAATTCCGCAGCAACACTTGGCTGATGTTCTGTTGAGCTGCGCCGAGTCGCAGGCCGATAATACGCTCCCTGTTCAGGAGCAAAGTCAGAAACGCAAACTCCCGCCCGAACCCCGGACGCTTTGGAAGAACCGCACAGCATGCTTGGTTTGTTGATGCTGCGCGTGAAAGAATCGCCAGCCTGCCGATGGTCGCACCGTATAGAGCAATTAAAACTGCGTTCGCAGGGAAGAGTTTTGCCGAAGATTCCTTCAGCGCCCGTTCGGTGATGCGCTCCTCGGTAGAAAGGACGAAACCATCGAGCAACTCTTGGCTTTTGACCCAATCAATTGTCCCATCTTCGAAATACTCAGGGCGTGCACGGCTTGGCGTGCCGCCTGAGCCGGTGTTGTAAAGTTCCCCGAAGGTTGTCACCTCCCAGCCCTGCGGAATGTCGCCGAGGGCGGAGGGGAGGCGGGGGACGGAGTCGTGGCCGGGGAAGCGGAAGTGGACGAACCACTCGCGGTAGAGGGCGCGGGCCATGTCCTCCAGCAGCCGGATGCGCCGCTGGCTGTTCTCGATCAGCTCGTCGTAGGCCGACAGGATGCCCGCGATGCGGCGTTGGACGGGGAGCGGGGGAACGCGGACGTCCATAGCGTGCAAGTGGTTCCGATTTACGCCAGGAACGGCACCTGCCGCATTCTGCGTTCCAAAATCCAACTGCCGCATAAAGTAACTGATAAACAAATGATCGTTACCTTTGAAATCCTGCACATAGAGGCTGGTGTTCAACGGCCAGAAGTCTTCCTTGATGTAGAATACTTCTCCGAGCGTGCCGTATCGACCAGTCACCACTCCCGGTCCTTTGACCTTGTATTCAGCATGGTAGTCAGTCACGCCCGAGGACGAAACAACCGGAAACGAGCCAGGTGTCCGGTGTTGATGGGCCAGATCGTAACCACGCTTCAGGGTGATCACGTCGCCGAGCTTGCATTCGCGCCAAGAAGCCATCGTCATGCCTCCAGAATCTCCGCCACGTTGCTGGCGATGGTTTGCTCCAGGGCTCGGGTATACAAAGTCCCCTCACCCCGGCCCACTCCCAAGGGGAGAGGGAGAGTAGCTGCGTTGAGGGCTTTACGTTCTTGGTTCATGCCTTTTTCCCGGGATTGCTGAGGCCATCGGGTTTCTTGAGTGCTTTCTTGTCTTCGGAGATCAGGCGGCGCTCGACTTTCTTCACGTCTTCGGCGGCTGGAAGGGACTCCGGGCGAATGCCGCGCTCTAGGAGAGTCCTGCGGACGGCTTCGTTGTTCGTGACATGCTCACGGGAGATGGCCGTTTCAGTAGCGAGCTTGTGTTGGCGTGAATTGAAGATGGTGATTTCAGTGGCGAAGTCTTTGGCCTTGAGTATGATCGTGGGCGCGAAGTCGGCGAGGGGCCGGGTGTCGGGCACCTGCCAGTGTGCTTTCATGGCCTGGGTGGACTTGCCGAAGAGTGCCTGGTCGCCTTTGCTGCGGATGATGGCGAAATTTTCATTGCCGCCTGTCTGCTCGAAGATGACCTCGGAGAGTTCTTTTTCGGTGGTGCTGAGTTTTTTCCGCGCGGACACACGCTCGGCTTCCAGAAGGCGCTGCTCGATCAATTCTGCCCGGCGTGTCTGGACGGCGAAATAGGTCTGAGCGAAGGCGATTTCCTGCTTCTTGGGATCGCCGTTTTGGGCGATGAGATAACAGGCGTAACGGGTGAGCATGATGTCCTCGACTTCGCGCTGGCTGCCAGAGCCGAGATCGACCATTTTCCTGACGTCGGGAAAATGGTCCGACACTTGATGTCCCGAGACTTCACAGGCGGTCCTGGCTTTGGAGACGACGTTCAAGAAGTTCTCCCATTTGGAGTATCCAAGAAGGTGCTGAATGTCGCGGGCAAGCCAGTATTCCACGCCGTCCTCCGTCTGCTGGGCGCTGGCTTCAAAGGTGGAGGTGAGGGTTTGGATGATCTCCGTTTTCATGATTCCAGGATGGTGACGACGTTGCCTGCGATGGTCTGCTCCAGGTCGCGGGCCTGAGCGTTGAGGGTTTCGAGTTCTTCGTTCCAGGTGCCGAGCTGGGTCTTGAAGTCCTCATCACTGACCGCCTCCCCCGCGGCGACGCCGACGTAGCGGCCGGGGTTGAGGCTCCAGCCTTGGGCTTCGATCTCGGTGAGGGTGGCGGCTTTGCATAAGCCAGCTACATCGCGATACGCGATGGCTGGCTTACCCTCATCCCCGGCCCTTCTCCCAAGGGGAGAAGGGAGGGCGGATACCCCTCTCCCATTGGGAGAGGGCTGGGGTGAGGGTTGTACGGCGAACACCTCTAACAGCTTCGCTTCGACCTCCTCACCACCGAGGGTGAAATCGGGTTCCTCACCACGATAAAGCCGCACGATGTTGGCCATGAAGCTGATCTGGGCATCGGTCCAGTCGCGGTGGGCGCGGTCGATTTGTCGGTAGATGTGGCGGGCGTCGATGAAGAGGACGGTGTCGGCGCGGGGCGTCTTTGCCTTTCCTTTGTCGAAGAACCACAGCGTGCAGGGCAGCGTGACGGTGTAGAACATGTTCGGGCCGACGGCGACCATGACATCGACGGCGCGAGACTGGATGAGCTTTTGGCGGATGTCCTGCTCGGAGGCGCGGGCGTCGGAGGCGGAGTTGGCCATGACGAAACCGGCGCGGCCTGTTTCATTCAGTGCCGAATAAAAATCCTGAATCCAGAGGTAGTTCGCATTGTCCGTGCGCGGCAGGCCGAAGGGATAACGACGACCGGGGCCGACCTCGGCGCTGAGGCGTTCCTTGTCCACTTGGCTGACGTTGAAGGGCGGATTCGCACAGACGAAGTGGAAGCGCCCGACGAACTGGTGCGGGTCTTCGTAGTAGCTGTTGCCATGGCGGATGTCGCCTTCGAGTCCGTGCACCGCCAGATTCATGCGGGCGAGTCTCACGTTGCCGTCCACCCGCTCCTGCCCGTGGATGCTGAGTTCGGTTGACGGGTTCTTTTTGTGCGCCAGGACGAAACGGGCGCTCTGCACGAACATCCCGGCGGAACCGCACGCGCGGTCAAGGATGCGGCCATGATACGGCTCGATGATCTCGACGATGAGCTTGACCTGGGAGGTGGGCGTGAAGAACTCGCCGCCCTTTTGCCCCTCGCTCATGGCGAAGGTGCCGAGGAAGTATTCGTAGATTTTCCCGAAGGCGTCGCCCTCCAGATCGGCGGGGATGGTGGAGAGGGTTTTGAGCAGGTTGCTCAGCAGGCGGGAATCGAAGATCTGGTAACCCTTGGGCAGCACGCCCGCCATGTGCGGATTGTCCCGCTCGATGGCCTTCATGGCCTCATTCAGCGCCTTGCCGATGTCAGCGCCCTCCGGGAGCTGGAGCAGCTCCGCAAAGCGAGCCCCGGGATCGAGAAAGAGGACTCCCTCTGCATGGTAGGCGGCGGGGTCGTCCACTTTTGATCCACGGCGCGCGGAGGAGGCGGTTTTTTCCAGCTCTGCCCGGCGGGCGGTGAAGCGCACCTCCGCAAAGCGCAGGAAGATAAGCCCGAGGATGGGCTCGGAGTAGTCCGACTGCTTCAGCCCGGCCCCAGCCCAGAGCTGGTTGGCGGCATCCCAGAGCTTTTTCTCAAGGGTGTCGGTGGCGGCGTTTTTTTCAGACGGGGCAATCCATTGCATTAGTGATCAGGCGTAGAAGTTCGCCACACCCAAGCGCGGGACGGCCCGGAAGGCAAGGGGATTGCCGGATTTCACAAGGGGCACACAAGTGTGCGCCCGACAGGGATGCCGAGTGGCCGGCAGAGAGGGAAAAGCCGTCTCGGCAGCACGACCGACGCTTGCCGGGCGGGAGATGGCGGACAGAGAGGGATTCGAACCCTCGGTACCCTCACGAGTACACACGCTTTCCAGGCGTGCTCATTAGACCACTCTGACATCTGTCCATTCTCGGTCGGGGAAAAGGGAATTTCCCGCAGTTGAAGTCCCGGCAGGGTGGCGGTCGGGACTTCAGGGCCGATGACGTAACCTCATTTCCCAGGAACGCAAGCGGGAAGCGGAATTATGGAGTTTGCAGAGCAGAAATCTGCTCAGGGAGGGGGAAAAGAGGATTTTGAGCATTGGCAGGGGCGGCTTTCGGCTTAGTTTGAGCGTTTCCACCCCATGCCTGACGACCGCCTCGTGCTCATCGCCTCGACTTTTTGCTTCCTCGGCGCCTTCGCCGTGGCGGTGTGGAGGCTGCTGTCCGGGGCGTACCGTTCGAGTCTGTGGTACCAGCTGCTGATGGGGGCTGGCTTTTTGCTCCAGTGCGGGGTGCTGTACCTGAAGGGGAAGGAGGACGGGCGGTGCCCGATCTCGACGCCGTCGGAGCTGCTGGTCTTCGTAAGCTGGGGGATGGTGCTGCTGTACTGGCTGGTGGGACCGGCGTACCGGCTGTCGCTGCTGGGGGTCTTCACGGCGCCGCTGGCGTGGATTTTCCAGGTGGGGGCGCTGGCGATGCAGGCGGGCGAGGAGCGGGTGGCGGTGGCGCGGGAGGCGGCGCGGGCGCACCCGGAGTTCTGGCTGGAGCTGCACGCGACGGTTTCCCTGCTGGCGTACAGCACGTTCGCCCTGGGGGCGGTGGCGGGGTTCATGTACCTGGTGCAGGACCGGCAGCTGAAAAGGCACAGTCTGGGCTCTTTTTTCTACAATCTGCCGCCGCTGCACAACCTGGGGAAGGGGCTGAAGCGGCTGCTGGTGGCCGGGTTTCTCCTGCTCTCGGCCGGGGTGGCGAGCGCCTACCTGATGAGCCACGCACCCGGTGCGGTGAAGCTGGCGCTTTCCTGGGCGGTGTGGGCGGCGTATGGGGTGATTTTGGGCATTCAATTCAGCCGCGGGTGGGCCCCGCGGCAGCTGGCGTGGGCGGCGCTCCTCACTTTTCTTCTCCCGCTGGCGACGCTGTGGTTCGTCGCGGGCCACTAAAAAAACGAACCCGATGCCTCTCTTCTGTCTGGGACTGAATCATCAAACCGCTCCGGTGGAAATCCGTGAGCGGCTGGCGATCCGTGACTCTGAGCTGGACGGGGTGGTGCAGGCGCTGCGTGCGCACCCGGGGGTGGAGGAGGCGGTGGTGCTCTCGACGTGCAACCGGGTGGAAATCTATGGCTCGGCGGACACGGCGGAGCGGGCGTTTGAGTTTCTAAACGGGAAGTTCGCGCTGGATGCGGAGGTGACGCGGGATTTTTACCGCCACCAGCAGCTCCCGGCGGCGCGGCACCTTTTCCGCGTGGTGAGCGGGCTGGACTCGATGGTCCTGGGCGAGACGGAGATCTTCGGCCAGGTGAAGGCGGCCTACGCGCGGGCCAAGGAGGCGGGCACGACGAGCCGGACGCTGAACAAGCTTTTCCAGCAGGCCTTCCGCGTGGGGAAGCTGGTGCGGACGCACACGCGTATCCAGCAGGGGGCGACCTCGGTGGGGGCGGCGGCGGTGGAGCTGGCGGAGAAAATTTTCGGCGACCTGCGGGACAGCCAGGTGATGATTTTAGGCGCGGGGGAGATCAGCCGGCGGACGGCGCAGAGTCTGCAAAGCCGCGGGGCGAAAAGTCTGATCGTGGCGAACCGCACATTTGACCGGGCGGCTGAGCTGGCGCAGGAAATGGGGGGAAGGGCGGTGCATTTCGACCAGTGGCCGGAGGAAATACTGGGCGTGGATGTGGTGATCAGCTCGACGGCGGCGCCGCACTACGTCATCACGCCGGACCACGTGAAGCCCGCCCTGCGCAAGCGCCACGGGCGGCCGCTTTTCCTCATCGACATCGCGGTGCCCCGGGACATCGACCCTGCGGTGAATGAATTCGACGGGGTGTACCTCTACGACATCGACGCGCTGGAGCAGCTGGCTGCAGAGGCGCGGTCGAGGCGTGAGCAGGAGATTTTGAATTGTGAAAGCATCATCGAGGCGGAGCTGAAAAGCATCGAGCCGCTGCTCTCTCCGGGCGCGGAGCCCGGCCGTCCGCCCGCCAGTCCCCAGCCCTCCACACTGCATTGAAAAGCATCCTCCTCGGCACCCGCGGCAGCGAACTCGCTCTCGCCCAAACCATTTTAACCACCCAAGCGCTGGAGGCGGCGTGGCCGGAGCTGGCGGTGGCGCATGAGATCATCCACACCACGGGTGACCTGCGGCTGGACCTGCGGCTGAGCGGCGTGACGCCTGGCGTGGACAAGGGGGTTTTCATCAAGGAACTGGAAACGGCGCTCGCGGAGGGGCGCGTGCACGCAGCGGTGCACAGCCTGAAGGACGTGCCGACGGACCTGCCGGAGGGCTTTCACCTGACCGCAGTGCTGCCGCGCGCGGCGACGAATGACGTCCTAATTTCCAAACACGAGGGCGGGATCGCCGGGCTGCCCCACGGGGCCAAGGTGGCGACGAGCAGCCTGCGCCGCCAGCGGCAGCTGCGCTGGATGCGTCCGGACGTGCGGGTGGTGGAGATCCGCGGAAATGTGGGCACGCGTCTGCGCAAGGTGGGCGAGGCCCCGGACATCGACGCGCTGATGCTCGCCCGCGCCGGGCTGGACCGCCTGGGGCTGACGCCGGCCGGGCTGCACGTGACGGTGCTGCCGCAGACGGAATTCCTCCCCGCCGCCAGCCAGGGGGCGGTGGCGATAGAGGTTTACGGCGACGACGCGCGCGTGGCGGAGATTTTTTCCCGGATCAACCACGAGCCGACGATGCAGGCGGTGCTGGCGGAGAGGGAGTTTCTCCGCCTCCTCCAGGCTGGCTGCCACACGCCGGTGGGGCTGCACACGTGGATCGAGGCGGGGCGGCTGAAAATGAAGGCGGTCGTTTTTGACGAGGCGGATGAAGCAAGCACCCCGCGCTTCGCCGAGGCGGAGGGGGATTCTGCGCAGCCTGAGCTGAGTGCGCGGGCGTTGTTTGAGCGGCTGGGGTAGGCGGTGGCGGGGCTCAGCGCGCAAAGCGTGGCTGTCTTGAGCCAGTTTTTCACAGGAGGACGGCCATTAGTGCGCGTCCAGCCAGGTTTTTCCGAAGCCGCAGTCGACGACGACGGGGACGCCGTCGAGGGGGAGGGCGTTTTGCATGTGGTGGGTGACGAGGGCTTGCGCGGCCTCTTTTTCGGCGGGCGGGACTTCGAAGACGAGTTCGTCGTGGACCTGGAGGACCATGCGGGTTTTCAGGCCGTCCTTTTTGAGCGCATCGGCGATGCGGGTCATGGCGATCTTGATGAGGTCTGCCGCGGTGCCCTGAATGGGGGTGTTGATGGCGACACGCTCGGCGGCTCCGCGGACGGTGGCGTTGGCGGAATTGATGTCGCGCAGGAAACGGCGGCGGCCGGTGAGGGTTTCGACGAAGCCGGTTTTCCGGGCGCTGGCGATGGTGTCGTCCATGTAGCGCTTCACGCCGGGATACTGGGTGAAGTAGCCCTCGATGATGGTGCGGGCCTCCTCCCGCGGGATGGCCAGGCGCTGGGCGAGACCGAAGGCGCTGATGCCATAAATGATGCCGAAGTTCACCATCTTGGCCGCGCGGCGCATCTCCGGCAGCAGGAGGTCGAGCGGCACGCCGTAGACGCTGGAGGCGGTGGCGGCGTGAATGTCCAGCCCCTCGGCAAAGGCCTTCCTCATGCCGGGGTCTCCGCTGAGGGCGGCCATGACGCGCAGCTCCACCTGGGAGTAGTCTGCGCAGAGCAGCTCCAGCCCCTCTGGCGCGATGAAAGCCCGGCGCACCTCGCGGCCCATGGGCGTGCGGATGGGAATGTTTTGGAGATTCGGATCGCTGGAGGCGAGGCGGCCGGTGGCGGTGACGACCTGCATGAAGCTGGTGTGGACACGGCCGGTGCGTGGTGAAATGTCGTGCGGCAGGGAATCGACGTAGGTGCTTTTGAGCTTGGCGCTCTCGCGGTAGTCGAGGATTTTTTCGATGATCGGGTGGCTGCCCGCCAGGGTCTGGAGCGTCTCCTCGTTGGTCTGGTACTGGCCTGTCTTGGTTTTCTTCGGCTTGTCGGAGAGCTTGAGCCGGTTGAAAAGCACCTCGCCCAGCTGCTTCGGGCTGTTAAGATTAAACGGGCCGCCGGCCAGGGCCTGGATGTCCGTCTCCAGGGTGCGCAGCAGTTTGGCCAGATCCTGGCTGAGGTGGAGGAGGACCTTCACATCCACCAGGAAGCCCGCCCGTTCCACTGCGGCAAGCACGGGGAGGAGCGGCGACTCGATGTCGAAGAAGACGCGGTGCAGGCCTTTTTCCTCCAGGAGCGGGCGGAGCACGGCGGCGAGCTGCCAGGTGATGTCCGCGTCCTCGGCAGCGTACTCGGCGATGGTCTCGGGCGACTCTGCTGCCACGTCCAGCATGGAAAGCTGGCCGCCTTCATCCTTCTTGCTGCCGATGAGGGCGGAGATGGGGACGGGCGTGTAGTTGAGGTAGACCTCGGAGAGGAAATCCATGCCGTGCCGCTGGTCGGGCTCCAGGAGGGCGTGGGCGAGCATGGTGTCGAAGAACGGGCCCGCGGCTTCGATGCCATTCCAGGCGAGAACATTGAGGTCGAATTTGAGGTTGTGGCCGACTTTTTCGATGGCGGGGTTCGTCAGCAACGGGGCAAACTCCTGAAGCACGGCGAGGCCTGCGGAGGCGGGCGGGATGGGCACGTACCAGCCGGTGTGGGCCTCCCAGGAAAAGGCGAGGCCGACGAGCGACGCGAGCTTTTCGTCCAGGCTGGAGGTCTCCGTGTCGAAGCAGAAGCGGGGCTGCGCCTGGAGCTGGGCGATGAGGTCCGCACGCTCCTCCGCCGTGGCGGCGATGCGGTAGGTGTGGGGCGTGTCCTTGATGGTGGCGTGCGGAGTGCCCTGCACCGGAGCTGGTGCGGGCGAGTCGGGGGCATCGCTGCCAGGCGGGCGCAGGCCGGCGAGCAGGTCGTCCTCCGCAGCGGGGGCGGCGGCTGGTTTCGCACTCTGGGTGGAGCGGGTGGCGGCGCTGCGGCCGGCGGAGAAGTCCGGGCCAAAGAGGCGCTTGCCCAGGCTGTTGAACTCAAACTCGACCATGAGGGCGCGGACTTTTTCCTCGTCCATCGGGTGGCACTTCAGTTCGTCAAGCGAGAGGGTGACGGGCACGGCGAGGTCGATGGTGGCCAGCCGTTTTGAGAGCAGGGCCTGGTCGCCAAACTCGCGCACTTTTTCCTGCTGCTTGCCCTTCAGTTCATCGGCGTGGGCGATGAGGTTCTCGATGCTGCCGTATTTCCCGATGAGTGCTTTGGCCGTTTTTTCACCGAAGCCGGGGATGCCCGGGATGTTGTCCACCGCGTCCCCCCAGAGCCCGAGAATGTCGATGACCTGGAGCACGTTCGTGATCTCCCAGCGTTCGCAGACTTCCTTCACGCCGAGGATTTCGGCATCGCCGGCGGGGCCCGGCTTGTAGATGAAAGTCTTCTCGTCCACGAGCTGGCCAAAGTCCTTGTCCGGCGTGACCATGAAGGTGGTGAAGTCTCCGGTGTTTTCCGCCCGGCGGGCGAGAGTGCCGATGACGTCGTCCGCCTCGTAGCCGTCCATTGCGATGACGGGCACATTGAACGCCTCCGCCATCCGGCGTACGTGCGGCAGCATGGCAGAGAGGTCCTCGGGCATGGACTCGCGCTGGGCCTTGTAGGCGGGAAATTCGACGTGCCGCTGGGTGGGGGCGCTGGTGTCAAAGACAAGCGCCAGGTGGGTGGGCTTCCGGTTTTTCACCAGCTCGACAAGCGCATTCGTGAACCCGTAGAGCGCGGAGGTATTCACCCCGCTGGAGGTCATGATGGGCGTGCGCATGAAGGCGAAGTGCGCCCGGTAAACGAGCGCCATGCCATCGAGGAGGTAGAGTGATTGGGCCATGAATCGGGAGGGGCAAAAAAATGGGACACCGCAGCGCGGAAGGCCACCAGTTTACCCCGGAGCGGGCGGGCGACAGGAAATTGTTTTGCGGGGGATGTGGCGATGCCTGTTGACTTGGGGGCAGGCAGATCTGGTGCACCAGGTAGCGCTGATCAGGCTGGCGCAGGGCACCACTATGCTGGCGATTGCCCTGCAGGTCAGAATCTTGGCGTCTCGCCAGACTCCGGAAATGGTGCGCGACCTTTGGCTGTTTGATTCCGTCCGAGTCGCTAAGCGAAAGGGTTGACCACATCCATCAAGGGGAAATCGTCCTCATTTCGTGACACCACCTGTAGTCCCCAGTCCCTGGCGATGGCTGCGATCTGGCTGTCGAGCAGCGGTGGGGAGAATCCGGCTTTTCTGGCAGCTTGGGTGTATCTGGCCCATTCCCAAGCTGCTGACTCATCGAATGGCAAAATGCGCCCGCTGTAGTCCTCCTGCACAAACCGGAGTTCTTTCAGAAGCTCAACCTTCCGCCGGCCATTTTCCAGTGCCTCGATGCCGGAGGCGAGTTCTGCCAGCACAAGTGAGCAGAGCATGGTGTCTACATCGTGTTTATCCACCCATGAGACCACCCCAGGGTCAGGGGCGGCCTTCATCAGCTCGGACACGATGTTGGTGTCGAGCAGGAACTTCACAACGCAGGTGGCTGCGGGATCGGGTCCCGGCGGGGTGCGATTTCCAGTCCGCGCAGCGCAGCGAAGCTTTCCACGAGGGAACGGGCGGGCTTCCGTTCAGGGCGGAGCATGATCACACCCGATTTGGACACCCTGACATCGAAACGCCTGGCAGGGAGCGCCTGCACTTCGGCGTTGATTTCGGGTGGCAGCACGAGGCGGCCTTGATTGTCCAAGATTGCAGTCACTCTTGACAATCTAACCGGCATTCCGCTCCGAGGCAAGGGGGGCAGTTGCTGTCCGGGAAATTGCGTTGCGGTGTGGGCGGTGTGGCGTAGGCTGGCGAAGATGATGACCGCGCAGCCAGAGGCCGGGGATGGCGGGACGCCGGGTTCTCGCCTGGGTCCGTTTTTCTTTACGTTGTGCTGCACGGCGCTCGGATCGGTGGTGCTAACGACTGTGCTTTGCAACCTTCCGTTTCAAGGCGACGGAAATCTGCTGGGGATTCTTTACTGGTCCTCGAAGTTCGTTTTCGAGTATTCTCCTTTAAGCGACATTGAGTTTGCTTTCTTCGTGTATGCCGCTCCGCTGCCCCAGTGGGTGGCTGCGGGGGCGCTGGTGGATCTGGTGCGCTGGTGGCGGCGAATGGTAGTGAGGAGGCATCGCAGGACGGCCTGAATTCCGCGAATGAGCCGTGGTGGAGCGATGGATTGGTTTTATGATTTCGCGGAGCGCCCGCCCTGTTCGGAAAAGGATGGGCGCGGCAGCCAAATTTCCTGCCGGAAAAAGTCTGTCGGCAAAAAGTCTTGACCCGCTGTGACAAATTTGAAATAACCCGACCATGACAAGAACCCCGTCAGCCATTTTTTTCCTCGCAACAGCCGCAATAGCCCAGGCGGCGCCCACCTTTTCCTCAGATTCGGGGGGCGGGGTGACGACGGATTTGTTCGACATCTCTCAGGGGGCGAGGGTGATCCAGACCACTGGTGTGCTGCCCTTTGGCGGGGAGGACATCCGGGAGGCCTTTGGCGGGAATGGCGGGGTGGAGGGAGGGAATGTGATTTTTCAAGACGGTCCGGGCATCGGCTCGGTGGACGTGGTGGAGTGGCAGACGGCAAACTGGGTCAATATTTCCGGAGTGGAGATCCGCTTTTCCCAGGACGGGGCGAGCCCGAACCGTGGCACGGCAGCCTACAACCTGCTGGCCACACAGGACGGGGTGAACTACACGTCCATCTCGAGCGGCGCGGTGCCGCTGACGGGCGGGCCGGGCTCGTCCATGGTGAACCCGGCGCTTCTCATCACAGACCCGGCGCCGGGTGCGGCGGCGAGCGTGAGGGGGTTCCGGCTGGAGGTGACGCGCAATTCGGCCGCCGGTCCGCGGTTTGTGGAAATAGACGGCACGGGCATCGTGACGACGCAGGTGGCGAACTACCTGGACCGGCTTGTCTTCAACTCAAACACGAATGCGGCCTATACGGGACAGGCGGGCGATGACGAGGCGCCGGGCTCGGCCACGGGCTTCCTCAGCAGTCCCAGTGTGGCGGGCAATGCGGATGATGTGACGGAGGCATTCGGGAACTCGAACGGCCCCATCGAGCCGGGGAATTTCATTTTTGCGGACGGCGGCACGCCGGACAATGGGAACTCCATCCTCGGCGATGGAGGGGAGTATGTGGACTTCATCTCATGGAGCACGACAGCACCGGTGACGCTGGCAGGGTTCAAAATGGGGCTGACCGGCGACGGCGGTGGCAATCCATTCCGCGACACGGAGCTGGTCCGCTTCCTGGTGGAGGGGGTGCAGGTGGATCTCTTCGACAACAACGGATTCGACGGTGATGTGACGCGTCTTTTTCCCGGAGGGGCGGTGGTGGGGGATGACTTCCGCATTGAGTTCACCCGCACGACGTCGGGCGGTGCACGGATTTTTGAAATCGACGGCATCCTCGGTGTGGTGCCGGTGCCGGAGCCTTCCTCCGCACTGCTCGGCATCGCGGGCCTTGTGGCGGTGCTGCGCCGCCGCCGCCGCTGCTAGCCCTCTGTCTGGCGGACTCCCACCATCCCATGAAAACCCCCACCCTGGCAGCCGCGCTGCTTCTGGTCTGCGGCCCCATTGCGGGAGCTGCGCCTGTTTTTTCCACGAACCCGTCTGCCGGCTCCAGCACGGACCGGTTCGACGTTTCCCAGAGTGCGCTCGTCATCCACTCGACCAACCAGCACAACGGAGCGGGCAATTCCGACACGCGCCAGATTTTCGGCCTGCCGTCGAGCGGTGCGTGGGTGGAGCCGGGCAACGCGATCTTCGCCGACGGGCCGGGTGCCGGCTACGTGGACGTGGTGGAGTGGCAGACACCCGGGTGGATCAATCTGTCGTCCTTTGAATTGCGCATGGCGCAGGACGGGGCGGGGAGCGCCTTCCGCGGCTGCGGGTCGTTTAAACTTTTTGCCAGCCAGGACGGAGTGGCGTTTTCCCAGGTTTCGGGCGGGGGCATTCCGCTGGCGGCGGGCGGGATGAATGCGAATGCGCCACTCCTCATTGCCGACACTGCGCTGACTGGAACGACGGCAAATGTGCGCGCCTTCCGGCTGGAGATCGCGCGTCTGACGGGCGGCGGGCCGCGGGTGATCGAGCTGGATGCGGCGGGCACCATATCCACGGCACCCGAGCCAGTCTTCCTTGACCGGCTGGCCTTTAATGCGACGAGCAACACCTACACAGGCCGCGGTGGAGCGGTGCGTGATGATGAGGGCCCGGGGATGGCGTCCGGGTTCACCGTCAGCGGCCGGGTGCTCGGCACGGATGCGGTGGAGGACGCCTTCGGAAATAAAAACGGTCCCGTGGAACCGGAAGATTTCATTTTTGGCGACGGAGGCAGCCCGGACAATGGGGATCTGGTCGTGGGGAACGGCGGGGAGTTTGTGGACTTCATTCAGTGGCACACGAGCCAGCCGCTGAGCCTGGCGGGATTTCGACTCGTGCTCTCGGGCGACGGAGTGACGGCGAACCGGGACACGGAGATGGTCCAGTTTCTCGTGGAGGGGGTGGTGGTCGATTGTTTCGACAACAATGGATTCGACGGCGCGGTCACGAGACTCTTTGCCGACGGAGCGGTGACGGGCGATGACTTCCGGATTGAGTTCACCCGCACCACGTCATCCGGCGGGCGGATCTTTGACGTGGACGCCATCACCGGGCCGGCAGTCGTGCACGGCGGCGGAGTGGTGATCAATGAAGTCTGCGCGGAGAACGACGGATCCCTGACGGACGAGGACGGTGCCACGCCGGACTGGATCGAACTGTACAACAATGGTGACGCTCCGGCAGCCCTCTACGGCTGGGGGCTGAGCGATGCGGCGGGCCAGCCGATGAAGTGGGTCTTCCCCGCCGGGACCGTGCTGGCCGGGCGGCGGCATCTGCTGGTTTTTCTCTCGGACAAAAACCGCGCCGTGGCCGGGGCTCCGCTGCACACAAATTTCCAGCTGAAAGCCGCCGGGGAGGCGGTCTTTCTGACGAGGCCGGACCTCACTCTCGCGGACAGCGCGGCAGCCGTCCGTCTGAGCCAGGATGTGACCTACGGGCGCTTCCCCAATGGCACTGGGGCGTGGAAGTTTTTCACCACGGCCTCCCCGGGGAAAACAAACTCCCTGTTTCCCGCGTGGGAGAGCATCGTCTTTGAGAAGCCGTCTTTCTCTGCACGAGGCGGGTTCTACGCGACGCCCCCGCCAGTGGCGCTGACGAGTCCGGAGGCCGGGGTGACGATCCGGTACACGCTTGATGGTTCGGATCCGGTGGACAGCTCGCCTGTGTTCACCGCGCCGCTGGTCATCAGCAGCAAGGCAGGCCAGCCGAACGTCCTTTCACTCATCCAGGGTACATCCACGGCAAACCAGCACACGGACGGGTGGAAGCCGCCGGTGGGCGAAGTGCGGAAGGCCACCGTGGTGCGGGCGCGTGCCTTCCGCGCCGGAGCACCTCCCGGGCCGGTTGGCACGCAGACGTTTTTCGCCGGTGCGGACGGTCCCCGGGCGGACGGGCTGCCGGTACTCTCCATCGCCAGCACGCAGGCCGGGCTCTTTGATTTCAACGAGGGCATCTACATGCTGGGCAGGATTTTCTCCGACTACACAGCCGCACACCCCGGAGAACCGCTGACCGGCCACACGCCGGCCAACTACACGCAGCGCGGAGTGGCGTGGGAGCGTCCGGCGCACCTGGAATGGTTCGAGCCCTGGCCTGCCACCGGCACGCCCGGTGCGGCTGCGGGCACGAGGGCGTGGGGCGAACCGGTCGGCCTGGACATCCAGGGGCAGTCTTCGCGCTCGTTCCGGCAAAAAAGTTTCGGCGTGAAGGCGCGCGGCCAGGCGGGCGTGGACAACAGCATCGGCTACGCAGTCTTTCCCGGCCTGATGAAGCGCGGCGACGGCACGCCTCTCGAGGATTTCCGCCACCTGCGCCTGCGCAACTTCGGCAACGACTGGGACTACGCCATGATGCGCGATTCCTTTGCCGCCCGTCTCTGCCAGGACGCGGGCCTGGATGTCATGAGTTCCCGCCCGGCCTCCGTCTACCTGGACGGCGAGTACTGGGGCATCCTGGAGGTCCGGGAAAATGAGGACCCGCGCTATCTGCAGGCCCACTACGGATTCAACGACGACGAGGCCGTCATCCTCTCCGGCCCGGGCTCGCTGGAGAGCGGGTTGCCGGCGGACGCGCAGCCGTTCACTGATCTGCTCAGCTACTGTGCCACGCACGACCTGGCGGTGCAGGCGGACTACGACTACGTCGCGGCACGTGTCGATGTGGCGGAATGCCTGCGCTACTTTCTCGAGGAGATCTACCTGGCCAATGCCGACTGGCCGCAGAACAACATCCGCGTGTGGCGGCGGCGGATGGCGGTGAACGATCCGCTGCAGGGCCGCGGGCGCGACGGGCGGTGGCGGTGGTTCATGTTTGATGTGGACCTCGGCTGCGGGCACCCGTGGAGTGCGGGTGTGGCGGAGAACACGCTGGCGGTCGCCCTGGCGCCGAACGGGCGGGCGGCCGTCCCGCAGACGTGGGGCACGCAGGTGCTGCGCTCTCTGCTGCAGAATCCGGCGGCACGCGACGAATTCATCCAGACTGCGGCCACTCTGCTGAACTCGCGCTTCAGCCCCGGTGCCGCCGTTTCCCTGGTGGATCAGATGGAGGGCGAACTCCTCCCCGGCATGGACGAGCACACGCGCCGCTGGCAGCCGGCCTACGGAACGGTGGCCGGTTGGCGAAGCCAGGTGGGGGTGATCCGCGCCTTCGCCCAGCAGCGCGCAGAGGCAGTCAGGGCGCACTTCATTTCCCAGTACAGCCTGGTCCAGGCGGCGCTCACGCTGGACGCGGACAATGGCGCAGCCGGGCGTGGAACGATCCGCGTCATGGAACATGAGTTCGGCGGCGGCGGGGCGGGGGCGGGCACGTTCCCCCTGACTGCGCCGTGGTTCACCGGCATCCCGCTCCGCCTGCAGGCGGTGGCGCGTCCGGGCTGGATCTTTACCGGCTGGACCGGGGCGGCTGCGGGTGGAAATGCGAACGCCACCCTCACGCTGGCTGGTCCTGCCGCTGTCATGGCCCACTTCATTGCCGAGGCTCCGCAGCCGGCCGACGTCACTCTGTTGGCTGGTGGTGCGCAGATCCGAGCCAGCTTCACCGGCACGCCGGCGGCTCCGTACAAAGTACAGACCTCTCCCGATCTGGTCTCCTGGTCCGATGCGGCCACCTTCACCACCGCCACTGATGGTACCGGTACGGCGGATGTGCCTGTTCCCGCAGGCACCCGGCGGGTATTTCTGCGCGGTGTGGCTGTGCCGTAGGGCCTGTCTGCCTGATCAGGCGATTTTTTTCTTTCGGTGGACGGGGAAACTGTCCACACTGCGCGGATGAAAATATTCCTGAGCCTGGTTTTGATGGGAGTTTGCGGCACTGCGCTGGCGGCGGAACCTGTGAGGGTGCCGGTGACGCGGGACGCCTGGATTTCAGCGTTTCCGGCGGAGCAGGAGGGGAACAATGGCGGATCGCCCAGGATGAAGCTGAAGGGAATCCAGGAGTTCGCACTGGTGGACGGGGACTGGGGGGCCCTGGCGGGGAAAAAGGTGGCCCGGGCTGAGCTGTGGCTGCACCTGGAGTCGAAGGATGCGCCGCTGGGGCGGGTGACGGTATCGACGGTGGGGGCGGCGTGGGAGGAGGGCACGGGATCCAGCTATGACAAGGGAACGGGGGCGTCCTTCCGCTGGGCAGCACCGGGGCAGACGTGGGCGGGCGCTGGATCTGACGTGACGTGGGTGGTGGCGGGACTGGGCGGCACGCGGTGGGGCTTTGGCGATGCCTCGGCTCGAGACGGGGCGGGCTGGCAGGTGGTGCCGGTGGAGGCCGGTGTAGTGGAGGCGTGCGCGGCGGGGGCGAGCCACGGGGTGTTCATCCAGGATGACACGGGGTCGGAGTACGTGAGGGACGGTGAGAAGTTTAAATGGAAGCTGTTTCCGAACCGCTACGTGGCCAGCCGGGACATGAACAAAACGGTGGCTCCGTATTTCCTGGTGTGGCTAGCCGAGGGGGCACCGGCTCCGGTGAAGCAGACGCCTAAAGCCGCAGCGCCGGTGGCGGCGGGCGTACTGCCGCCTGCGGTGGCCGGGGCAACGCCTGTCTCGAAGGCACTGCTGACTGACCTCACGGGCGAGCCGCTGGGGGATCACCTGGCGGCGGCGCGGAATGAAGCGGTGGCATTTTTCGTGGCACGCGGCGCCGGGGAGGCGGTGGAAATAGAGGCCCCGGGGTTGCAGGCGCGGGTCTGGGGGATGGAGAAGGATGCGCTGGTGCCAGCGTCGGGCACGGGGCGTGTAGTGGGGGAAATCCAAGTGCCACGCGAGGCGGCGGCGGGGGTGCATGCGGTGACGATCCGCGTGGGGGAAAAGAAGTGGCCGGTGGAGCTGCGGGTGTGGGATTTCACGCTGCCGGACCGGCTGTCCTTCGTGCCGGAGATGAATGCCTACGGGCTGCCGGGCCAGGCGAAGGACGAGGTGGCATGGTACCGGCTGGCGCATGAGCACCGGCTGAATCTGAATGTGCTCCGCTACGGGTGGAACGGCCAGGTTTCCGACGGCTGCGCCCCGGTGGCGAAGGCAGGCGGCTGGGACTGGACGGCGTGGGATGCGCGGTTTGGCCCGCTGCTGGACGGCACGGCGTTCAAGGATCTGCCGCGCTCCGGAGTGCCGGTGGACGCCTTTTACCTGCCGCTGAACGAGCACTGGCCGGCGGATGTGCATGCGCACTTCAAGGGCGGCTACTGGGTGGAGAACGCCTTCGACGCGGACTACTGGGCGAAATTTTCTGCGATGGCGAAGGAACTGGCATCCCACGCGAAGGCGCGCGGCTGGACGGAGCCTCAGCTGCAGTTCTACCTGAACAACAAGGTCTACTTCAAGGAGCAGCGGGGCACGTGGAGTTCCTGCTCCGCGCCGTGGGTCTTTGACGAGCCGGTGAACACGCAGGACTTCTGGGCGCTGCGGCGGTATGGACAGGAGTTCAACCGCGCGGCGCGTGGAATCGCGCCCAATGCGCTTTTCCGCTGCGATATTTCCCGGCCCGAGTGGCAGCGCGACCTGCTGGACGGCGTGACGGGCATGGAGGTGGTGAGCGGGGCGCTGCGGCCGTATCGCGAGCGCATCTCGGCCAGGCAGGCGGCGTGGGGGACGCAGGTGACGCTGTATGGATCGACGGCAGCTCCCGCGGAGCGGGTGATCCAGCCTGCGGCCTGGTGCCTGGACGCGTGGTGCCTGGGTGCGGACGGCGTGCTGCCGTGGCAGACGATCGGCTCGCGCGAGTCGTGGGAAAAGCCGGACGCGCTCTCCCTTTTCTACCCGGCCCGTGGCGCGGGGGACCCTGTTGTCTCGCCCAGCGTGCGGCTGAAGAGCTACCGCCAGGGACAGCAGCTGGTGGAATACCTGATGCTCTACGCAAAGGCGAGCGGCCAGCCCCGGCGCGCGCTGGAGCCGGCGGTGAAGGAATTCCTCGGCCTCCAGGCGTCACTCAAAAAGAAGAACGATGACGACGCCGGCACGATGGAGTTCGGCCCCGGCGTGGCCGGAAAACTGGGAGAGCTGCGGGCAAGACTGGGAGCCTGGCTGGATGCCAAAAAACCGGCCCCGGCCCGCAGTCTGGTGGAACGGAGCGTGCGCACGGAGGAGAAGGAGCGGCAGGTGTTAAAGCGGGAGTGAGCCGGGATTTGGCCGGAGGGAATCCACGCCGCGGAAACTGTGGATGCTCTGGAACCCACCCTGAATCCATTCTCCGCCTGTACTGTTCACTGGGCTTCGGCCGTGGCGGGCGGCGCTGTGTTGAGCTGGACTTCGGGGAAATAAATGCCGGCGTCTTCGCGGGTCCACCAGTGGCCGGTGGACTGGCGGGTGGCGGAGTCGGTGAAATGGTAGCGGTGGAATTTCATGCGGAGCTTCCGGATTTCACCAGGCTGGAGCGGGCTGGGGCCGAGGAGTGAGGCGACGGCGGGCTGCTCGCGGAGGAGGCACTCGACAAAGCGGCTGACCCAGGCGGTTTGGGAATTCAGCGTGTCCTCCGGCATGCGGTACGGGCCGCGCAGGGCGGCGAACCACATCTGCCAGTCGAGCCGCGGCTGGTGCGGGGCGATGAAGGGCGGGCGCTGAGCGGTATCGCCAGGCTTGTAGCGGAAGGGGTATTCCTTCCATTCGCCGGAGGCGTCGCAGACCTCGATGGAGATCTCGACGCGCTCGGTGGTCATGACGGCGAAGAGGCCGTAGTCGTTCACGGAGCGGAAGGCGGCGGCGTGCTCGACGGCGGAGCGCAGCGGGGCGGGGGCGAGGCTGCGGGTGAGCTGGCCGGTGGCGGGGTCCCGCACATCCCAGCGGCGCGCCTCAGTGACGACGGCGGCCAGGAGCAGCGGCAGGAGGCACGCGGTGCGCCAGTGTGATCCCCAGCCGCGGACCCGGCTGATGTTTCCCCGCAGCCATGCGCCCCGCCAGCGGCGCGGCCAGAGGGCGTCGTCCAGGAGGAGGAGGGAGAGGAAGATGGTCAGCCAGTTGAAAAAGGTGTAATTCCCGGTGAGGAGGATGAGGCTGTTCAGCAGGATGAAGCCGGCGGCGGCCAGGGCGCGCGGCCAGCGGCCGAGGAAGATGAGGAAGGGGAAGCCCAGCTCAATGACGAACATGGCCCGGCAGGAGAAGACCTGCCAGGCGGGGGAAAGCTGGTGGGCGTACCAGCCGAGGGCGGTGGGGAGGGGCTGCGTCTCGTAGTGAAACCTGAGGGCGGTGAAGGCGGCCCAAGTGGAGTCCCCGCTGGAGTGCTTGACCCAGCCGGAAAAAAACATGAGGCGGAAGAGCAGCAGATGCAGGGCAAAGAGGGCCGTGCGCGAGGGCAGCTGGAGAACGCGCGGGGGGGACCACAGCCTCCACGGGGCGAGGATGGCCCCGAGCAGCCCGGCCTCGAGGAGCAGGGCGTCCCACTGGTACCCCATGAAGACCTGCCCGGCCTGGCAGAGGGAGAGGTATACAGCCCAAAGCAGCAGCAGCAGCGGCCCCTGGGCCACGCCGGCCATGACGAGTGCCGCCATGAGCAGCCCGGCGAGGCAGACCCAGAAGTGCAGGTCCATGGACTGGCTGAACCAAAAGAGGCCGGGAGCGGACCAGAAGCCCGTGAGGCCCTGCTGCTCCAGCCACTGGCGCAGGGCGGGGAACCACTGGCGCATGGGGGCGACTCCGTCCGGGCCGATCAACCCCTCCGCCTGACGCAGCCACGAGGACACGGCCACGCCGTACACAAGGGCGAGGAGCCGGGGAAACAACCACGCCGACATCCCGAACTGGCTGCGTGGAAACCAGCGCCGCCTGAATCGAATCCAGCGTGATGAGGGAGGTGGGGAGACCTCTTCATCCATGGGCGGCACTCTGAACCGGAAACGCGGCAATGTGCAAGGGAATCATGGCCGCGTCTGAAAGTTGGGGAGGGGGAGGGGGCAGGTTCCGGGTGCTGGAACGAGCGCCGGACCGGCCTCCCTCGTCGCTGCAGGACACGGAGGGGCCGGCGCTGCCTTTAATCAGCAGGAAAAGTTTGGACCCGCCGCAGTTGGGCGGTCATTCCCTGGAGGAAAACCTGCCTCAATGATGGGCGGCGTGGGGATCGTCGGCCTTTTTGGGTTCCCCGGCGGGCGGGGCATCGGCGGGCGTTTTGGCCAGCGGCACGAGGTCCATGGAGCAGATGGGGCATTTTCCCGGCACGGGCCAGCGCACTGCGGGGTGCATCTTGCAAGTGTAGTAGCCCGCCTCACCCGCCGCAGCGTTCTTCTTGTCCATCTTGTTGAGGATGGCCGCCATGGCCTCGGTCTTCTCTTCGCCGACGCTCGAGTTCATCGCATTGAACAGCTTGTCCAACTCGGCCGTTGCGGCCTTTTCCTCGTTCTCCATGGCCTTCACCTCCTTCTGCATTTTTTCCATCCCAGGCTTCTTTGCCTCGCCCTCCTTTTTTTCAGAGCATTTCATTTCCTTCGCCGGCTCATCGGCTCGCAAGGGGGTAGCGGCCAGCGTTGCTCCAGCCAGAATTGCAATCAAGGTGCTTAGTGTTTTCATGGTGATTGAGTTGTTTATTTCGACACCGCCCGGGTTTGTTTGTCTGGAGGTTGTCGTCCCCCAAAAACCATCCCTGTGGCTGAGGGTAGTGCCTGTGCCGGGCGGTGCTGCGCAGGAGTTCCGAATCATTGGGCGGAGGTTCCGCCGGAGCCTGCCAGCGGGGCTGCAAGCCGGCTTTTCCGGGCGACGTGGTGAAAACTACTCAGTCGCCCTGCTTTACACCTCCCCCGTTCCCTCAACCAGAAGGCGCTCCACCCGCGCCCGCTCGGCTTCGAAGGCGGTGGAGTCGTTGGTTTGCGGGATGGTCTGGAGGGTGTCGAAGACGACGTCGACGATGGAGAATGGCTTCGGGATGAGGAATCGGTCCCAGGTCTTCATCTGCCAGAAGCGCCGGGGGCGGATGTGGACGGGAAAGACGGGCTGGCCCGTTTTTTGGGCGAGGAGGATGACGCCGGCCTTGAGCACGTAGCGGGGGCCGCGCGGCCCGTCGGGGGTGAGGCCCATGTCGCGGCCGGACTGGGACTCGATGATGAGTTCGCGCAGGGAGGCGACGGGGCGCTTGTTGCTGGAGCCCCGGACGGCGGTGAGGCCGAACCTGGCCATGATGCGGGCGACGATTTCCCCGTCTCCGCTGGGGCTGGTGAGGAACCCGGCGGGGCGGTGGCGCAGGACCTTCCAGTAAATGAGGGGCACCATGAGCAGGCGGTTGTGCCAGAAGCACCAGATCACCGGGTGGTCCGGCGGGCTGGTGAGCATGCCCGCCCGGTCATCGACTCGCCACCGCAGGGTGAGGCCGATCACTTTGACCAGTCCCGCGATGAGCCAGCCGAGGAAGGAAGGAGGAAGGCGGAGCTTGGCCATTGGTTGGGAGCGGTGGGGAGGGAGGAAGCGAGTGGGTGGGGGAGGGGGGAAATTGCTAATTGGAGATTGTTGATTGCTAATTGCTAATTGCGGGGCGCTGTTGGGGGCGTTTGGGTCGGAGGGGGACGCTGTGGGGCGATTTGGCGGGTGGTGTTCCCCGGAGGTTCGGAAATTAGCAATTAGCAATCAACAATCTCCAATTAGCAATTTCCGGCCCCGCCCCCTCCAGCACACAGCGCTTCCACACCCACTCAGATTTCTCCTATTTCATGCAGCTTTCGCGTCAGCTCCGTCTGCCTCGCCAGCTGGGCCTGGTAGAGGGCGACGTTGGCGGGGTTGGGGAGGCAGCGGGAGGCTTCATCGACGGCGACGAGGCGGTCGGTGAGGGTGGTGATGGGTTGTTTCAGCGCGGCGGCGGCGGCCTGGATGGCTCCGCCGAGGCCGGCTCCCTCTGCGGTGGCGAGGGTGACGACGGGCACGCCGAAGACGTCTGCGCAGATCTGGCGCCAGG
The DNA here is from genome assembly GCA_031411255.1 of bacterium. Lineage (GTDB taxonomy): Bacteria > Verrucomicrobiota > Verrucomicrobiia > Verrucomicrobiales > V1-33 > JANOAS01. Next base: position 43,400 of record JANOAS010000288.1, on the reverse strand, counting down.
CGGCACTCTGGCTGCCGCCGCCGGTGAGGCGGATCTCCGTGGGGGTGACTCCCAGCTCGGCGAAACGGCGCAGGCCGTAGGCGAGGCCGACGGTGACGCCCTCCACGGCGGCGCGGGCGAGGTGGGCCGGGGTCATGTTGTCCATGCGCAGGCCGTGGAGCAGGCCGCGTCCGTTGGGGAGGTTGGGCGTGCGCTCGCCGTTCAGGTAGGGCAGGAAAATGAGGCCGTCGGCTCCGGCGGGGGCGGACAGGACGTGCTGCTCGAGCTGGGCGTGGTCCCAGCCGAAGAGCTTGCGCACGTGCTCGGTGAGGACGGTGACGTTCATGGTGCAGACGAGCGGCAGCCACTGGTCCGTGCTGTCGCAGAAGGCGGCGACCTCGCCCTGCGGGTCCACGACCGGCTGTGCGGCGGTGGCGTAGAGCGTGCCGGAGGTGCCCAGGCTGGCCGTCACGACGCCGGGCCGGACATTTCCCGTGCCGATGGCGCCCATCATGTTGTCCCCGCCGCCGGCGCTGATGATGATGCCCTCAGGCAGGTCCCACCGGGCGCGAAGTTCCTCGCGCAGCGTGCCGTGCACCTCCAGCGAGGAACCGACGGGCGGCAGCATGGCGGCCACGGAGGGATCGATGGCATCGAGGAGGCGCTTTTCCCACGTGCGTGTGCGCACGTTCAGTAGGCCGGTGCCGGAGGCGTCGCCAAACTCCATGCGCTTCACCCCCGAGAGGCGGAAATTCAGGTAGTCGTGGGGCAGGAGGACGGTTTTTGTCCGGGCGAAGTTTTCCGGCTCGTGGCGCTTGAGCCAGAGGATTTTTGGCGCGGTAAATCCGGGCGGGATGGCGTTCCCGGCGAGGGCGATGAGGCCGTCGCTGCCTCCGAAGGCGGCGGCGAGGATTTCGCACTCCTCGGCGGTGGAGGTGTCGCACCACAGCTTGGCGGGGCGGACGACCTGGTCATTCGCATCCAGCGCCACCAGCCCGTGCTGCTGGCCGCTGACGCCGATGCCGCGGATTTCGCTGCGCTTGTCACCGATCTGCGCCAGACAGGAGGCGATGCTGTTGTCCGTGGCCCGGATCCAGTCCGCCGGGTGCTGCTCCAGGTGGCCGGGCGGCAGACCGTCGATGAGGTCGTATTTTTCCGATGCCTGGGCGACGATCTGGCCGCTCTCGAAGTCGAGGACGACGACCTTGGTGCTCTGGGTTCCGCTGTCGATGCCGAGGAAATACATGGTCTGGGTGGGTTGGGGTGAAAGAATGAAGTTGCGAGAAATTCGGGCTTGATGAAAGGGTCAAACGCCGCCCAAGTCAACGATTCTGGCGGGCGAAAGATCGATCTTCCCCGCCGCTCTTCTCCTCCCATGGTTACCAAACTCCTCCACACGCGCTACCGCGTGGCAGACCTGGCCAAGACCGTCTCCTTTTACACGGAGGTCCTCGGTCTTGAGGAAATCCGCCGCCACAAGTCCCCCCGGGGCTCCGAGCTGGTCTTCCTGAAAACTCCTGGCAGCGAAGAACTCATCGAGATCTGCCAGTACGACGCCAGCGGCCCCGTGGTCGTCGGGCCGGACCTGACGCACCTCGCCTTCGAGGTCGAGGACATCGCCACCTTTGCCGAGCATTCCGCCCGCCTCGGCTACCCGCTCTCCGACGGCCCGACCACCACCAGCACGGGCAGCGTCTTCGCCTTCATCGATGCCCCGGAAGGCTACGAGATCGAACTCATCCAGCGCGGGCCCATCCCCGGAAAATCCTGAGACCATGGACTTTGACTGGCTGGATGTCCCCTTTGACCTGCGCACGATCTCCCCGCGAGAAATCGAGGAATCGTTCGAGGACCCGTTCAGCATCCGACTCCTGCCCGAGGGCATGGAGGACGTGGGCGAGTCGCGCTTTTTTTGCCTGGGCAAATCCATCAGCGCGAACCCAATCTTCAGCCTCTTCTGGACCGACGGGAAAAAATACCGCGTGATCTTTGCCCGCCCGATGACGCCCGAGGAGCTGGCCTTCTACGAGCGGAAAAACGCCGAGATGCTCTGACCCCCGTTCCCACCTTTTTCCCAGACAGCCCGCCCCGGTCGCGGCGCTTCCACCTTACCATGAAATCAATCAGCAAATGGAGCGAGATCCCCCACGCCGAGGACAGCCAGGCGGAGGCCGTCTTCTGGGCCGAGCACCAGCTCGACGCCCGGCTGATGAACGCGTCCATCGTCAAAAGCGACGTGCGCGAATCCACGACCATCACGCTCCGCTTTGACCCGCGCATGCTCGCCCGCATCAAGCGCCTGGCCCGCACCCGCTACCTGAACTATCAGAGCATGATGAAGCAGTGGCTGAGCGAGCGGCTGGAGCAGGAGTTGAAGAATTTGTAGGGCGGGGGGCTGAAGCGTGCCGGTGTCCAAGCCATTCTACTGTGGCACCTACAGCTATCGAAAACTGCCGGTTCTCGTCGTCTCCATCGTCTTGATTTTGGTCTGGCTTGCCGCGACGATTCGGGTTCTCGGGCGGGCAGAGAAGATGATGCACTCCAAGGAAGCTTTTTGCATCGAGCTGGCATTGCTCTCCAGTCTTGCATTCTTCGGCTGGATTGGATTCAGGATGCTGCACTACTATTTCACGTCGAAAGTTCTTGAACTGCAGATTTCCTCCGAGGGGGTTTCTTTGGGCGACAAATTCTATCCTTGGGAGGAAATCAGGGATTTGGAGCTTCGCGGGGAAGCCTGCGGACACCTGGTGCTGCACCGTCGTGGATTCCTTGCGCTGGACCGCCATTTGATGACTGATGAGCCGATGTCCTTGGCTCGCTATGAAGTGCTGATGGAGAGATTGGAACAGCACGTTGCTCCTGGGCATGAGCACTTGTCGTTTCGTTGAGTGGTACGGCGTCGGTTCCATGCCCTCCCCGCAGGCAGGGTGTAAATAGGTGGCCTTCGTTTTGGGGGCCTGAACCGCGATGCGGTTCCCGGGCTTGCGCCGGTTTCCCAGGGCAGCCTTCGTGACCTCAGGCAACCCTGGGCTGGAGGCCACAACGCCTATGGCGTTGAAATCAGAACCTGAGGCAGCGCGTGTCCCCCGTGTTTTACCCAATTGATCTTCGAATTGGTATCAGTCGGGTTCCGGCTTGGTACGAGGATTCGCCAGGCATCCAGACGAGCCCCATTCTGGAATTCTGCCGTCGGCTGCACTGCGTCCCGTCCCGGCTTAACAGCACACCTGCCCCGGCAGCAGCGCATTTCCAGCCAGGAACTCGGCCACGGTCATGCGGCGGCGGCCTTCGGGTTGGACCTCCGTGATGCGGAGCGCGCCGGTGGCGGTGGAAATGAGGAGGCCGGCTTTGCCGGATTCGAGCACGGTGCCGGGTGGGGCGTCCGTGCCGGGCTCTGCGGCGGCGGGCGGGAAAACCTTGAGGGTTTTTCCGTCAGGGAGAGTGAGGGAGGTGCCGGGCCACGGGTCAAAGGCGCGGATCTGACGCTCCAGCTCGATGGCGGGGCGGGACCAGTCGAGCCGGCCGTGGGAGCGGTCGAGCTTGCCACAGTGGGTCGAGCGGGTCGTGTCCTGCGGGGTGCGCGGGGCGGTGCCGGCGGCGAGGAGGGGCAGGGCTTTGGTCAGGGCGGCGGGGGCCAGCGCGGCCAGGCGGTCGTGGAGGGACTGGCCGGTTTCGTCCGGGGCGAGGGTGAGTTTTTCCTCCAGGATGATGTCCCCGGTGTCCAGCCCGGCGGCGACGTGCATGACGGTGATGCCGGACTCAGCCTCGCCAGCGGCGATGACGGCCTGAATGGGCGAGGCGCCGCGCCAGCGGGGGAGGAGGGAGGCGTGGAGATTGATGCAGGCCAGCCGCCCGGCCTGGCGGACGGCGCGGGGGAGGATCTGGCCGTAGGCCATGACGACGAGCACGTCCGGAGCCAGCTGCTGCAGGGCGGCCACGGCGTCGGACCCCTTCAGCCGCTCCGGCTGCCAGACGGGGATGCCGGCGGCCACGGCGGGGTCCTTCGTCGGGGGCGGGGTGAGGATGTTTTTCCGGCCGGCGGGTTTGTCTGGCTGGCAGATGACGGCCTCCAGGCTGACGCCGGGGGCGGTGAGCAGCCAGTTCAACACGGGCAGGGCGATTTCCCCGCTGCCCATGAAGACGACGCGCAGTTTTTCTCCGCCCGGGGCGCTCACGGCACCTCCACGATGTGCTCCATCCAGTCGGGACGGTTCGTGATCCGGTTCAGGATGTCGGACATGACCTGCACGGGCGGCTTGGTCGCGTCGAGGTCCATGATGAGGTGCTTGTTGTAAAAGGAGAGCATCGGCTTGCTCTCGTTTTCGTAGGTCTGGATGCGGCGGTTGATGACCTCGTCGCTGGCGTCGTCAAAGCGGTTGTCCTTGAGCGCGCGCTTGCGCAGGCGGCGGCGCAGCTCGGTGCGGTCCGGGCAGGAAAGGTGGAAGACTTGCAGCACCTCGATGTGCTCCTCCATCAGCTCGGCCTGGCGGAAGTTCCGCGGGATGCCGTCGAGCACCAGAAAATCGATGTCCGGCTTGAACCGGTGGGTGCGCACCTCGTCGTCGATCTGCGCCTTCCAAAGCTGCACGGTGAGTTCGTCCGGGACGAGCATGGCCTGGCTGGAGTACTTGATGAACTCCTGACCCAGAGGGGTGCGCGTGTCGAGGCTGCGGAAGACATCGCCGCAGGCCTGGTGGAAAAAGCGGGGGATGGCGCCCATGGCCTTGCCCTGGGTGCCCTTGCCACTGCCCGGCGCACCGAAGACGAGGAAAGTTTTGTAGCGTTCTTTATACTGGCTCATGAGGATGGGGCCGGGGTCGTGTCCGGCGGAAAGGCGGGGACTCTACCCGTCGTGGTGGTCGGCGCAAACGGGGAATCGGGAATGCGGAATGCGGAATGCGAAATCAATCCGCCTCCGGGCGGGGGTCGCGGGAGAGAAGCTCCTTCATGCCGAGGGCGCAGGGCTTGTCGGCGTAGAGGATCGCGTAGACGGTGTCGATGATGGGGGTGCGCACGCCGGCCTTGCGGGCGGCCAGGTAGATGCTTTCCGTGTTGGGCACGCCCTCGGCGACCATGTTCATGGAGGCGACGACTTCGGCCAGTTTCTGCCCCTGGCCGAGCCTGGAGCCCACGCGCTGGTTCCGGCTGTGGTCGCTGTAGCAGGTGGCCATGAGGTCGCCCACGCCGCTGAGGCCCTGGAAGGTCTCCGGCCGTCCGCCCATGGCGGTGCCGAGGCGGATCATCTCGGCCAGCCCGCGGGTCAGGAGGGCTGCCTTGGCGTTGTCGCCCACCTTCAGCCCGTCGGCGATGCCTGCGGCCAGGGCGAAGACGTTTTTCGCCGCTCCGGCCCACTCGATGCCGGCCACGTCTGCGCTGGTGTAGGCGCGAAACCAGTTGGTGTTCAAAATTTCCTGAAGCCGCACGGCCACGTCGTGGTCCTCCGCGCCGATGACGGCCGCCGTGGGCTGGCGGCGGCCCACCTCCTCCGCGTGGTTTGGGCCGGAGAGCACGCCCACGGCATGACCAGGCATGGCCTCCTGGACGATCTGGGACATGCGCAGGCCGGTTTCCCGCTCGATGCCCTTTGAGCACGTGATGACCGGCACGCCGGGGCGCAGCACTTCGCGCAGGGCGGCGGCGTTGTCGCGCATGGCCTTGGACGGGACGACGAGGAGCACCGCATCGCACTCCCGCAGGTCGGCCAGGGTGGAGGTGACGCGCACGTTCGCGGGCAGGCGCACGCCGGGCAGGTAGCGCGTGTTTTCCCGCGTCTGCTCCAGGGCGGCCGCCGCTGCGGCATCGCGGCCGTGCAGCACGACGGATTCGGATTTCTCCGCCGCCAGCAGCGACAGGGCCGTGCCCCAGCTTCCCGCACCCAGCACACCCACCCGCTTCATGCTTTTTTCCTCCGTTCAAACTTGTTTTCCGTCCCGGCCAGGAGCCTTTGAATATTTGACCGGTGCCTCACCACGGCGAGCACCCCGGTCAGCAGGGCCAGGACAAAGAGCGGCGTATTCCACACCCCGCGCCACACGCCCAAGCCGGCCACGGCCAGCGGCAGCACCACCCCGGCCACGATGGACGCCAGCGCCACATACCGCCAGATGCGGAAAACGGCGAGCCACACGGCCAGGCAGATGAGCAGCGCGAAGGGGGCCAGCCCGAGCATGATGCCGGCGGAGGTGGCCACTCCCTTCCCTCCTTTAAACCGGAGCCAGAAGGTGAAATTGTGCCCCAGCACCGCCGAGAGCCCCGCGATGACCGGCAGCAGCTGACTGCCCGTCGCACCAAGTTCCGGGTGCCCCCAGCCCCAGCGCGTGGCGAGGAGGACGGGGACGAGGCCCTTCAGCATGTCCAGGATGAAAACGGGGATGCCCACGCCCTTGCCCAGCACTCGAATGACGTTCGTGGCTCCGATGTTCCGGCTGCCGTGCTCCCGGATGTCGATGCCTTTCCATTTCCCCGCCAGCCAGCCAAACGGCGTGGCCCCCACCACGTAGGAGAGGAGGGCGACGACCAGCGCAGTCGCAGGAAATGAAGGGTCGGGCGGAAGCATGAGCGTCCTACCAATGCCAAGCGGGCGCAGCCGGGCAAACGGAATTCAGGGCAAAACGGCGCCCGTTTTTTCGGCCAGTCCGGCCTTTGCGGAAAAAGGAGGCGGTTGACTTGCCTCACGGTGCTGGCGATTGATGGAGAATTCTCTCTATGATCTACATTCAAAAAGACGGCCAGCAGAACGGTCCATTCAACCAGCTGGAGGTGCTCAATGGAATTTGCGACCAGAAGTTCGCTCCTGATGACCTGGCGTGGCGCGAGGGCATGGCGGGCTGGCAGCCGCTGCACACACTCCTGCAGGGAAATTCCCAGGCACCACCACCCATGCCCGCCCGGAAACTGGGCGACGACCTGGGCATGCGGATGCTCCTGCCGGTGGGCCGCTCCGGCTGGGCCATCGCTGCGGGATACCTCGGCCTCTTCGGCCTGCTCGTCGTGCCAACTCCGCTGGCGCTCATCACGGGGATTTTGGCCGTCAGGGACATCAAGAAAAGCGCCGGCACCGCCAATCCGAAGCACGGCATGGGCCGCGCGATTTTCGGGCTTGTCGTGGGCGTGCTCGGGACGGTGGCTTTGCTGATTTTTATGACGAGGCAGATGATGCATCGCTGAGGTTCTTTCATGCCCTCGCCCACTGCTGCTGAGCTGGTCTTAGAGTTTGATTGAGTCGATGGAGGAGGGCTGAGGGTGGGATTTATTGGGATCTCAAGGAAACGGAACAACGGTGCCTGGCGCGCTGTCTCCGAGTTGCTCTGCGCAACGGATTTCTCCCCCCCTGCGTTTTCAGGGCAATCCAGGGGACCTATGGCACGCCGACCTTCACGCGCAGGCTCTGCCGTTTTCCGCTGCTGACCGGGGTGAGGGAGCGGACGGTGACGGTCTCCACGCCATCTTCGCCAGAAACCGGGGAGCCGATTTCCGCGGTGGTGCCGGGTTTGGTGGCGTTTGACTGCCAGGTGGCCAGGTCATCCGTGACCTGCACGGTGTGGGTGAGGCCCGCGACGCCGGTGCGGCGGGTGAAGGTGATGGTCGGGTAGGTGCCGCCGCCGGTGGGGTTCGCCGCCGGGTCCACCCAGAGCCCGGCGGTGACGGGTGCGGGATTCGCCAGCCGCGGGTCGGTGCCGAGGGCGAACTCGAGCGTGTTGTCCAGTCCGTCGGCGTCCGGGTCGCCGGTGGCGGCCTTCGTGGCGGCGGTGGCGTCCTTGCGGAAATTCAGCGCCTGCCATTCGGCAAAGGTGTCGGTGCGGGTGTCGAGGTCGAGGTCCCAGGGCTGGCCGGAGCCGGCATTCATGACCACGAGCGACTCGGCCGCGCTGGAGCCGTCGAGGTCGCCCCGGTTCACGCCGCCCTGGCCGAAGCCTCCGCCGGTGTTCGTGCCGCTGTCCACCCAGTAGAGCCTGCGGCGGGGCAGATCCAGCCGCAGGCCATGCGGAGCGTTCAGGCCGGAGTAGAGCACCTGGAGCGGGGTGCCGAGGGCGTTGGCGCCGGGGTTTGGAAACGGTGCGCGGAGGATCTGTTTGGTGTCCTTTTCGCACCAGTAAACAAACCGGCCTGCGGGATCGACCTGGACGCCGCGCACGTTGGTTCCCGCAGGTCTGCCGGTGAGGAAATTCGCAGTCAACAAGGAGCTGGTCATGGCCCCGATGTGGGAAAGTGTGGTGTCGCTGTTTCCACAGACCATGCCCAGTTCGCTGGTGCCGCCCCCGCTCGTGTAGCGGTAGAGGCCGATGTAGTAGGCGTCCGGCACGACCTTGGGGAAGAAGGAGGACGCGCCGTCGTTGACTGCGCCGGGGAGGGCGACGCGGCTGACCGTGCCGCCGGCCTGGTTGGCGTAGTAGAGCCAGTTGTCCCTCCGGTCATGCCACAGGTCCCGCAGGGTCCCGGTGGTGGTCAGCAGGGTGGTGACCGTGCCGGCGGTCTGGGTGGAAAAATTGTACGCCACAGAGTGAAGGTTCGTGTTGTCTGCGAAGTGGATTTTTCCCCCCGCGCGGTCAACGACGATGCCGCGCGGGTCGGTCCGGGTGGTGAGCCCGGCGATGGCGGCGGGCGATGAACCATCCAGCCCGGCCCGTCTCACGCTCCGGGCCCCGGAAGCGCCCGAGCGGTCAGTCCAGTAAATGCCCCCCGCCACGGCGGAGGTGAGGGAGGAGGCGAGAAGGGCCAGGATGAGGGGTGTTTTCATATTTCGCGGGAGAACGCAGGATGCTCCCGCTGTCGTAGGAAATCCTGGTGTTTGTGGCAAGGCTTCTATTCAAGCAATTTTCCCTGCTCAGCCAGGGGGCCTGGGCTTGAACTCTTCCTGCGTGAACCAGCCCAAGCGGAGGACGAGGTGGCAGGTGCGGGTCTGGTAGTTGAAGGTGACGGCCTCCTGGCCGTGGCGGTAGACGATGAGGAGTTTCCTGGCGGGGTCGACGGCGGTGGTGGTGGCGGATTCGCCCCAGTAGTCGTCCTCGTGATCGTAGTAGTACCAGCAGCGCTGGGTGCCGTCGGGGGAGTAGGAAAAGCAGCGGGTGGTGAAGAGTTCCGGGTCGTAGTTGAAGCTCTGCTCGACGGTGAAGCGGGTGCCATCCGGACCGGTGATGTCGGCGAGGGTGCGGGTGGAGAGGATGCCCGGAAGATAGATGGCGAGCAGGGCGGCCACGCAGGCGAGGAGGCTGAGGGCGAGCAGTTTCATTTTGGCTGACAGGAGACCAGAGGCCGTTTTCTGCGACGGGTGAAGAGGAGGACGGCGGTGGCGGCGAGGGTGGCGGTGGCGGGCTCGGGCAGGGCGGGGACGGAGGAGGTGAGGGCGGGATCGACGGGGGTGAGGCCGCTGGCGGTGAACTGCTCGCGGGTTTCGAGGACGACGGCTCCGGATTTTGCGGTGACGAGCTGGTGGCGGGCATCCTCGGCGGCGGGCTGGTGCGGGCTGGCGAGGAAGGCGCGGTAGCGGGAGAGCTGGTCGGAGACTTTCACGCCGCCGTCCACCGGGGTGCCGGCGGGTTTGGTTTCCCAGCGCCAGGCGGGATCGTGGCGCTCCGTGGTCAGGCTGGCGAGCCAGGGGGGCAGCTCCTTGAGCGGATCGGCGAAGCGGGGGCCGGTCTGGATGACGCCGAGCTTGAAGAGGGCTTCGACGAGGCGGTTTGACCCGGCGCTGAGCGGGACATCGATGATGGGGGCGGGGGCGCGGTTTTTTTCCAGCCGCTGGGTGAGGGCGGCGGAGCTGCGCAGGGGCACGGGCTGGGGGCCGTTGAGCCAGACGATGACGCTGCCGGTGTGGCGTGTGGCCTCGTCGAGGGCGCGCTGGAGGGCGGGGCCATTCTCCGCGCCGCGGCGGAAGGTGGAGGCCGGGGGGAAGTCGCTGGCGATGGTGCTGACCTCGTCGTCGTCGGCCAGGATCCAGGTGCCCTGGGTTGCGTGGAAGGCGGCCTTGAGCGCGTCGTAGTGCGGGCGGAGGGCGGCGGAGCTGTCGAGCACGCAGATGAGGGGGGCTGCCGGCTGGGTGGCGGGGTCGCGATGGCCGATGAGGATTTTTCTTTCCGCAGGCTCGAAAGGATCCTCCGTCCAGACGGTGATGGCGGGCGGGGCATCGCAGGAAATGAAGGCGCGCGGGCTGGTGAAATCGGCGGGCTTCAGGGTGGCGGAGAGGGCCTGCAGGCCTTTCTGCAGGGAGGATGCGGCGCCATTCGCGGCGCAGGTGAAGGGGGCGGGGCCCTGCATCCAGAGGCTGTGTTCGAGACTCCTGGCGCTGCCGAAATTTCGCTCCACGATCTGGGGAAGCCAGAGGCGCCCGTGATCCAGCGGCGCGGTCATGCCCAGCCGGATCTGCATTTTTCCACCGCCTGGGGGAATGGGAAAACACTGGACCATGACACGGTCCGGCCCGCAGGCGGTGACGAGCACGGGGTCCCGCCGCTGGGCGACGGCGACCTTCTGGTAGGCGGCCTTCACCTCGGCGGTGGCGGCGTAGGCGGCCTCGCGCGGCTCTCCGCCGATCCAGAGGTTCACCTTTGACACGACGCCGCCCGGGGGCAGCTGGATCTGGCAGCGGGCCTCGCGCGGGAGGGCCGTCGCGTTCGTGAAAACCAGTGTCCACTCCTGGTAGCCGAGTCCGGCGTCAGGCTCCAGATGCCCGTCCAGCCTGGACTCCGCGAGGTCGAGCCCGCGAATGCGCATGGCGACGGCGTCGCTGCCGACATCGGGATCGAAGGCCCAGTCGTCCGCCTCGCGCACCGCCTGGCCGCGCGTTTCCGGGAGAAAACTGAGGCCGCGTCGTGGTGGCGGCACGCTGTTGTAGGCGGTGCCGGTAACGCGGAACCAGGCGGTGCGGGCGGCTTCGGGTGGCGTGGTGAAGCCGGTCGTTAGATTGCCATCCATGCCGGCAAACGAAGACAGTCCGCGGGTCCAGTTGTAGATCCAACCGGCGGTGTCGGTGGAGGGTGCCGCATTTCGGGAAGTATTGTCGTAGCAGGCCTGGAGCAGGGCGCGCTCCGTGCCGAGGGTGCGCATGAGGGTGAGGCCGCGCTGCTGCCAGACCTCGTCGTCCGAGCGGAAAAAGGAGAGGCCGACGCGGGTGGCGAGGCCGGGTCCCTCGGCAAGGAGGAGGACGGCCAGTCCGGCCAGCACGCCGCGTTTGCGCCAGAGCCGGACTGTGGACCGGGTGGAGTCACTTTCGAGACCGCTTGTCCTGTTTAGTCTGCCCAGGGCGACTTTGCGGGCCACCAGGCTCATGAGGGGGGCAAGCGTCATGATGGCGAGAAATGGCAGGGACGGCTGAAGGGCGACCCCGATGAAGACAAAGACGAAGGCGAAGGGAGTCATGGGGGCCAGGAGCAGCGCGTACCAGGTCGCCGGGACGAGGGCAAACCCGAGAAGCGCAGCCAGCCGTGGCAGGTGCCTGGACTGTCCGTTGCGCAGGAATCGCCAGGCCAGGTAATTGGCGAGGGGAACGACGGCGGCGAAGAGGGCGTGAGCCGGGGTGGCGAAGGGCCGGAAGAAATCCGCCCCGCAGGCTCCGGTGAACAGCTCAAAGAGAATGGTGGCGGCGGGAATGATGACTCCGACGAGCAGGAAGAGCCAGCGGTGCCAGGGTTTGGAGCGTTGAATCGTCTCAAGCGGAGTCGGTGGAACGGGCTTCCTGGCGGGTGCCGGGGTCTCGGCGGCTGGTGCGGGAGTACTGGCGAGGCGGGCGAGCAGGGGCTCCAGGGTGGCGACGGAAATGACGGGGACGTTTTCCCGCTTCATCTCCTCATGGATGTGCTGGTCGAGATCGGCGGAGAGTTCTGCGGCGGCCTCGCCGGTGAGCCCGGCCTGTGCGGGGGCGTCGCGGAGGAACTCCTCCAGCCGCGCGCGGGCGGCGTCTGACCAAGGGGCGGGGGTGGTGTCTGCGCTCATGGGTGTGGTGAAAAGTGGGTGGGTGGGCGCTTATTTTTGACCAGTGGGGCCGCCGAGGTGCTCCACGGCACCGGCGAGGGCCTGGAAATAGACCAGCATGGCCGCCACCTGGGTGCGGCCCTTTTCGGTCAGCTTGTAGTATTTCCGCGCCGGCCCTTCGGGCGACTCCTCCAGGCGCGTCTCGACAAAACCCTGCTCCTTCAACCGGCTGAGCAGCGGGTACATGGAGCCCTCCGCCACCTGCAGCCCCGGGACGGAGACGAGGGTCTTCACCAGCTCGTAGCCGTAGCGCTCCTGGTCCCGCAGCGCACTGAGGATGCACAGCTCCAGCACGCCTTTGCGCACTTGCACGGTCCAGTTGTCGAAAAAATCGTCCATTTGAGCGGGAGAAAAGGTATCTTGCAATGAAAGGTATCAAACGAACGGAAATGGGCAAGTTTTTTTACGTTGAAATTGGAGGAACGTGCCGGACGGCGGTGCAGTGACGCTGGGGTTTCTTTGCCGCTCTTTCGCGGACAAGCTTTTCCAGCTCCTCCGCTGCGGGGAGCAGGGGCTGGCCGGGGGCGGGCCAGGGATGGAAAGCACCAGGCGGGGGACCGTCGTGCCAGCCTTTTTCACCGAGGAGGATGTCGCCCAGGGCGGGAGTGGCCCCGGTGGCGAGGAAGGTGAAGCGGACGGTTTTTCCCTGTGGATGGCCGGTGAAGCTGCCTGCCAGGCCGAGCATGACGGAGAGTGCGGTGTCGTGGCGGGACAGCCAAGAGGTGGTCAGGGAGACCGTTCCTGATGAGGAGCCGGCGACTTCGGTGATGAGGTCGTAGCGGTTGATGCCACCCACATTGCGGCCGCGTTTTTCCACGACGTAGCCCATGTTCTGCGGGCCGAGGGAGGAGGTGAGGAAATTCGAGGCGCGGGTCAGCTCCTTCTGGTCGCCATCAGCACGCTGGGCGAGGTCGGTGGAGAGGATGCGCAGGGTGGACTGGAGGTCGGCCTCGGAGAGCGGCTTGCGCAGCATGGAGGCGGGGATGGGCTTGGAGGCGTTCCGCGTGCGGGTGGGGGTGTGGTAGTAAACCCAGAGCCCGACCACGACACAGACGGCCAGCCCGGCGGGGAGACCCAGGAGGAAGAGACGAAGGAGATTGCGAGAGTTCATCCGGAAATGGCGGCGGGGCATCCTGACCGCTGGGCGGCCGGTGCTGGGATTACGCCGCCGGGTCGTGCAGGGCGCCGAATTTTCTGAATTTCGCGTAGCGGTCGTCCAGAAGCTGCCGGGCGCTGAGGGGGGCCAGGGCGTCCAGATTGCTGATGAGTGCGGCCTTCAGGCTGGCGGCTGCGGCGGCCGGGTCGTGGTGGGCGCCGCCGACGGGCTCGGGCACGACCTCGTCCACGATGCCAAAGCCGAGAAGGTCGATGGCGGTGAGCTTCATGGCCTCCGCAGCCTCCGGGGCGTGCTGGCGGTGCTTCCACAGGATGGCCGCGCAGCCCTCCGGGGAAATGACCGAGTAGTAGGAGTTTTCCATCATCAGGACGCGGTTCGCCACGCCGATGCCGAGCGCTCCGCCGGAGCCGCCCTCGCCGAGGACTACGGCCACGACGGGGACCTTGAGCCGCATCATTTCCCGCAGGTTGAAGGCGATGGCCTCCGCGATGTTCCGCTCCTCGGCACCGATGCCGGGGTAGGCGCCCGGGGTGTCGATCATGCAAACGATGGGCAGGGAAAACTTGTCCGCCATTTGCATGAGGCGGAGAGCCTTGCGGTAGCCCTCAGGATGGGCGGAGCCGAAATTCCGGAGGAGATTTTCCTTGGTGTCGCGCCCCTTCTGGTGGCCGATGACGACGCACTTGCGCCCATCGATGGTGGCGAAGCCGCCGGGCATGGCGTTGTCGTCGCCGATGTGGCGGTCCCCGTGAAGCTCAACGAAGTCCGTGAAGCACTGCTCAATGTAATCCAGCATGTAGGGACGCGCCGTGTGGCGGGCGATCTGCACGCGCTGCCAGGCGGTCAGGTTTTTGTAAATCTCCTCCTTCTGCAGCTCGATCTTGGCCTGGATGCGGTCCACTTCCTTTTTCACGTCAAGGTCCTGCGCTCCGCTCTGGCGCAGCAGTTCTTCGAGCTGCGTTTGCAGTTCGACGATGGGCTTTTCAAATTCGAGTGGTTGGGGCTTCATGCTTGGGTCAGAAAAATGGGGTGGTCGGGAAGTTGGCAGCCTGGCAGGGTTGGGGCCGGGGATCAAGACCGATGAAAGACCACCGGGGTGAGCAGGCGGGTGACCATGCTCAGCTCCTCCATGTCGCCATCGTCGAGGAAAATGCCGTAGACGAGGTCCTCGCCGTCGGCCTGCTTCTTGGATTCGGCGGCCCGTTCCTCGTGGTCGCTCAGCGGGCGAAAGAGGATGCCGGGGCGTCCGTTTGCCGGTTTCGTTTGCAGCCACTTGCGGGCCATGGGGAAATCGCCGTCCGTGGGTTTGATGGATTTTTCCCCGAGCACGGCGGTCTTCGTGGCGATGCTGGTGGCGATGGAGTACGGCTTTGTCCCTCCGGGCAGGGTGCCGGGAGGGAGGTTCACGAGCTTGATGGCGTAGTCCTTGAAAAAAATGCGGGCTTCTTTTGCCGGATCCGGCTTGTAGTGGAGGGAGAGGATTTTCAGGCTGAAGTCGACATCGATGTCAAAATTCAGCGACTGAAAGACGAGCCTGTCGCCCGGGTGGAGGACGGTCCCGTTCAGGTTGTTCATCCTGATGAGGAACTCCATGGTCGTGCCCGTGTTTTTGATGATGGGGCCGAGGCTGTCGTTGGGCTTGACGGTGTACTCGTATTTCCCCGGCATGGGCGTGCGGGAAAAGAGGCGGTCCATGTTGATTTCACCGAGCATCCGGCGGGCGTCGTGGTAGCGGGAGGAGTCCCTGTAGATCTGGATGATGTCCTCCAGCTTGCGCACAGCGGCGTCGGTTTCCTTCTCCCGCAGGAGGTCCACGGCCTTGTTAAAAATGCTGATGCCGGGGTCAGGGCCGCCGCCCTTTTTGGCCTGTTTTTCCTTCTGCTTCAGCTCGGCGTTCACCTTCGCCTCCGGCTGCATGTCCTTCTCGTAGTAGTAGTAGGCACCCAGAAAGCAGACGGCCAGAAATGCCGTGGCGAGGAGAAAAACGATGATCTTGAAGCGCATTCCTGGCAGCAGTCCCGGCTGGTTCCGCGGAGGCTAGAGGAGCCCCCTCCGCTTGAAGTCAAACATGTTGATCCCGTGTGATTTTTGGATCATGTCCACGGTGAATTTCAGAAGGCTGATCTCCCACGTGTCATCCACGCCCATGATGACGGCGCTCAGCGGGTTGTTGGAGGCCTTCGCCTCGGTCAGCACACGGTCAGTGACGACGGAGAGCGGGTCGTGGATGAGGTGCTCGGTGACGTCGGATTTTTTGAAATTGAACCCATACTGTAGCAGCCGGATGGCCCCGGCCTGCTGCTTGAGCCACTGCCCGAAGGCTTTGGCCTGGTCGCTGAAGCCCTCGAAGTCAAAGTCAGTCATCGGCTCCGGCTTGAGGATCAGGGGGCGCTCGGCCTGAATTTTTCCCGTGCGCACGCGCACCTGGTCCACCTCGTCCATCAGCTCGCTGATGAGGTGAAACTCAAACTGGGTCGACCCAAAGGTGTCGATGCGCCGGTCCGGCTCATGCAGGATCTGCGTCGTCTCCAGGGCGTAATGGATGTCATGCTCCGAATACATGCGTGGTGTCGGCAGAGTAGCGGTCTTCAGAGGGTTCCGCCACCAAATTAACGGCGGGGGGGATTTTCCCTGCGGGGGCGAAGGAAATTTGGGGAATCAGCCCCCGACGAGTTTGTCGTAGGTCGCGTGGGAGCCGATCCAAAACCAGCGGATGGTGTCGCCTTCCCGTGCCCCGACAGCCCTGTAATGGAGACCAATACGAACGGACCACCAGCCAGGGCAACCGGCGAGTTTTTTAAACTGGAGGCCTGCGTGAAATGGATTTTGTGAAAAAACGGCGTAGGCGGAGCGTGCCTGGGCTCGCACGTCCTCCGGCAGCTCATCGTAGAGCCGCCAGAAGGATGGCCGGGTCAGCGAGGTCACAGACGCTTCAGATCCAGCGGTTCATCCCCGGGGCCGGCCAGGGCCTGCCTGCCCCATTCGAGGAAGCGGGCACTTTTTTCCGGATCCGAAAAGCGCTGGTCCCAGCCTGACTCGTCCTCCTCAGACAGCCGGACTTCCTCCTCCGCGGCCAGACGGCTTGTGAAGTCTACGACGGCAGATTGCTGGGCCGGCTGGAGCTTGCGCCAGGCTTCGACGAAGGCGTCAGGGACTTCTATGGTCAGGGTTTGAGGCATGCGGGAAATATCCGCGTGGCGGATGGGATGTCGAGTGTATTTTGCACGCACCGAAACTCGTGGTTCGAACTCGTGTTTGATTCACGGCCTCACCGGCAAAATCTGCACCGCATCCGCGATGACATGGCCGGCGCCGGCGGGAGCGGAGAGGGAAACGGTCAGGGGCTGGCCTTTCACGGCCTTGACGGTGCCCAGCTTTTGAAACAGGCCTCCGGTGGGTGCGCGGGACTGGTCGAGGCTGAGGACGAGCGGTTCGCCTGCTGCGGCGACGTTGACGGCCACGTTTTTCGCCCGGTTCGGCAGGGCGGTCCAGGTGAGGCCCACGGTGACGACGCCGTCGGCGTCCGGGGTCCAGCGGAAGGTGGCCCTGCCGCCTGCGTCACCATTGTGGTGATAGCCGGCGCCGACGTATCCCGGAGTGGCGTGGCTCTCGCCCCAGCCATCGCTGAACTCGGCGGTGGCGTCGTCGAGGATGATGCCGGGGAGTGATTTGGGATCGACCCCGCCCTTCGTGGCGGCGGTTTTCCCCTTGAACTCCAGCACCTGCCCATCGGCCAGGAGGCGGGCTTTGAGTTTCTCGTAGTCCACGGCCTGGACCGTGCAGCCGGCGTCGAGGGAAAGGCAGGCGGCGGTGGCGGCGGACTGGCCGAGGATCATGAAGACCGGCTCCATGCGCACGGAGCCGTAGGCGATGTGGGAGCAGCTGAGGCAGACGGGGACGAGGAGGTTCGTGCACTCCTCCGCACGCGGTCTGAGCGAGCGCCAGGAAACGGGGTAGGGGCCGCCGGGGCTGACCTGGACGTCGCCTTCGTTGCGGGCGTGGCCGCCGGCATCCACGTAGCGCTGGGTGTTGTGGCTGTCCATGTTGTAGGAGCCCATGCCGACGGGCTCGGGGGTGGGGCGGGTGCGGCGGCAGTCGGCCTCGGCGTGGACGTAGTCGCTGATCATGCGGCGGGCCTCGCGGACATAAATTTGGTGGGGCCAGTT
Source organism: bacterium (assembly GCA_031411255.1). GTDB lineage: Bacteria > Verrucomicrobiota > Verrucomicrobiia > Verrucomicrobiales > V1-33 > JANOAS01. Next base: position 26,171 of record JANOAS010000288.1, on the reverse strand, counting down.
TCCCGTGCCGGTGAATTCATCCTTCGCCAAGCCCCAGCGCGCCACGTCCTTGCGCACTTCGTCCGGGACGCGCGGATCATTGGCCAGGAAATACATGAGCCCCTGCTGGTAGGTGACGTGCTCGGCGAGGATGAGGTCGCGCAAGGCGTAGTCGCCCTCCGGGTAGTCGTAGTTCATGCCGATGTTGTCCGTGCTGAAGGCGCCGTCGTTGTTCGTGTCGGTCTTCCGGTTGGGCATCATCTGGTGGTTTCCCCAGATCTTCCGCCACCCGGCCTGGAGGTAGCGGAGCATGAGTTCATACCGAAGCGGCTCATAGCCGGCGGGTTTGGGGAACGGGGCCTGATTTCCCGGCACATCGGTCAGGCACATGCGGTAGTTGTACGCCTGGATGCGCCTGTCTCCGGTCCCGTCCTCGCCGGGCGGGCCGGACTGGACACCCGGCAGGAGGCCGCTCTTCGGGTCTCCGGGTTTCACGTAGGGATCCACGTCGTGGACGAACTGGTGCTTCGTCGCGTTCTTGACCTGCACGCCGTTGATCGTCTCTCCGTAGACGGAGTTGGCCTCGCGGCCCACGTGGTAGCTCACGCCAGCCTTTGCCATCAGGTCGCCCTCGTAGCTGGCGTCGATGAACCGCCTGCCGCGAAAGGTTTTGCCACTTTCCATTTTGATCGCTTTCAGCTCCGTGCCCTCCTTCACCACACCGTTCTTGAGGTCCAGCCGCTCGCCCTCGACGAGGGTGACCTTCGCCTCGGCCAGCATCTGGCGGTAAATGGCCTCCGCCACGCGCGGCTCGAAGCGCCAGAGGGCGTCCGGTGTTTCACCGATGTGGGTGTAGCCCTCGCGCTTCTCCCATTTCCACGCAGAGTCCTGGGCGTAGTGCTTCCGGATGCGCTGGTAAAATTCCCGCGACAGCCCGCCGATGACCTCCTTGTTCCCCGCGTCAGTCATCCCCAGCCCGCCGGAGGTGAGCCCGCCCACGTGATGCCCTGGCTCCACCAGGACCACACTGCGCCCCATGCGTGCCACCTGTACCGCCGCCGTGACGCCGCCGGAGGTGGCGCCGTAAATGACCACGTCGCTGGCCACCTCGTCCGCCGCGCTCGCGGTGGCCAGCGCCAGCACCAGGGAAAATGCCTTCGTCCAGATTGATTTCATGCCCGCACCCTGTGGAGGCAGGCGGGGGTGGTCAATGAATTTTCGTCAATATGGCGGGTGCCAACGCCGAGCCCAGTCCGGCCGCTGGCGATGATGTCGCCGGGGAGCTTTATTGCAAGGCGGGGCAGGCAGGCTGTTTGCAAACTCACCCGGCTTTTTGCACAGCGCACCTGGCAAAAAAGCAGGTTCAAGCCCGGGATTAACCTCCCGGCTTCAGGCAAAACAACCGGGCAACTCCGGGTTGCCAGCCGGGCTGGGGACGGGTAGGGACTGCGGCTATGATCAAAAACTTCCTGTTGGGGATGACCGCGCTGGTGGTGGCGACGGGGGCTGCGCTGGCGGCTCCCGATGCTGCGCCGTTTCCCACCCCTCCGGACAAAAAAGGACTCCAGGTCCAGGTGGTGGAGGATGCCGTGGCGCTGGGCATTCACCATGCCGGGCTCAATATTTCCCTGGGGCCGCTTTTTGCCCCGGATGGCCGACCGGGCGCGGTGAAGTTCCAGGTCTCCGACGGTAGCGAGTGCTGGTTCAACCCCGCGGCTGTGGCCGGCTACGACCGCCAGATCAAGCCGCTCTCGGATGCGGGCATCCTCGTCTACCTCATCCTCCTGCCCTACCGCACGGGAAATCCAGCCATCGATGAGTTTCTGGTTCACCCCTCCGCGCTGCCGGACCACAAGTACACCATCCCGGCCTTCAACACGGTCACGGAAAAGGGCCGGGCCAAACTGCGCGCGGTCATGGAATTTCTGGCCGCACGCTATAGTGGCGACTCAGCAAAGGAACACGGCCGGGCGTGGGGCTGGATTGTTGGCAACGAGGCGAACTCGCACTGGATGTGGTACAATCGCGGTCTGGCCACGCTGGAGGAGGTGGCGTCGGACTACGAGGCTGCGGTGCGCATCAGCCACGATGCCATCCGCCGCCACTCGCTGAACTCCCGCATCTACCTGAGCTTTGACCACCACTGGACGGCGTCCATGCCGGGCATCAGTGACAAGGAGGCGACCCCCGGCCGCGGCTTTCTCGACACCTTCGCCCGCATCGCCCGCGAGCGTGGAGACTTCGGCTGGCATGTGGCCACCCACCCGTATCCGGACGATCTGGGAAATCCCCGAACCTGGCTGGACAAGGATGCTCCGGCGAACGACGGCGCGGCCCACATCACCTTCAAAAACCTCGAAGTCCAGTGCCGCTACATGAAGCGACCGGAGCTGCTCTGGCAGGGCAAGCCCCGCCGAGTCATCCTCTCCGAGCAGGGCTTCCACACCCTGGCCACGCCGGATGGCGAGGAGCTGCAGGCCGCCGCCTTCGCCTATGCCTGGGAAAAATGCCTGCGCTGTCCCGGCGTGGATGCCTTCATCTGGCACCGCCAGGTGGACCACAAACAGGAGGGCGGGCTCAACTTGGGCCTGCGCCGTCGCCAGTCCGGCACCATCGTCACCCCGGGTGAGAAAAAGCGGGTCTACGATCTTTTTCAAGCCGCCGGCACCCCGGCCTGGCCGGCCGCAGCGGCCTTCGCCCTGCCCATCGCGGGCCTGAAATCGTGGGACGATCTGCCGGCGGAGTGACGGGTGCCCCGGCCTGCCCGGCAGCGGGCAAACCGGGGCTCAAGCGCTTCATTTGACATCAAGGAACGTCACGTCATCGCACTGGGCTTTGATGTGCGGCACGCTCCGGTCCGGGCTGATGGTGAGTGTGTGCGGTCCTGCGGGGATCGGAGTCTCGCTGCGCCCGTTGGTCAGGGCAACAGGCTTGCCGTCCAGCCAGGCGGCTTTGGCGCCTGTCAGGATGAGCGGTTGTTTCGTGGCAGCCGAGGCATTGAACTTTGCCGAGGCGTAGGGCTGTTCCGGCATTCCCTGCGTGGGGAGCTGGCCGTTGACCAGAGTCGGGGCCAGGCTGAATTCTCCCTTCTGCTCCTCGGCGTCGGGAGCGGTGGCGGTGAACTTCCAGATGCGGGCCACATTGGCCTTGCTCGCATCGAACGGACCGGGTCGGCCGATCTGGCTGAGAAAGGCAAAGAGGTTGCGCTTCGATTTCGGATCCAGCCCGTCCGCAAAGCCCATGGGCATGAGGCTGCCGATGTTTTCCTTCTTCACGACGTTCGCCTTGAGCACAGGCAGCTCCACGCCCGGGGCGGGGCGGATGATGATCTCCGTGGCGGTTTCACGAACCGGGATGCCCGTCATGACGCTGCCATCCTTCAGCGTGAAAGAGAAGCCGTGATAGCCTTCCTTGACCTTGGCCGCGGGATTGAGGGTGCTCTCGATGATGTAGTCCATCGGGGCGCTGGCCCCGATGCTGGAGAAATCCGGGCCGAAGTTGCTGCCCACGCCACCGATGGCGTGGCACAGAAAGCAGCCGGTGCGGCGGTAGACGAGTTCCCCGTCTGCGGGATCAGATTCCTTTTTCACGGCCTCGACCATGCCGGCGATCTCAGCTGCGAAGTCCCGTGCGACCGTGGAGGCGCCTGCGAGGGGGGAGAGGACATCCACCAGCGGTTTTCCCCGGCCTCCCATGCCCTTGGCGATTTCGAGCGCGACTCCGTAGGCATCGGCAGGCAGATCCTTTGGCACGTCCTTCGCGAAGAGGTCGGCAAACCCCTTGTTCTGGAAAAGCTCGCGCCACAGACCGAGGGCTGCTTTGCGGTCCGAGATTTGCGCCAGAACTGAGGGCAGTGTTTTCATCGCCTCCTGCGGGGCATGCGCTGCAAAGGGCAGGAGCGCATCGCGCCGGATGGTGATCGGGCGGTCGCCTGCGACCAGCTTGCGCAAGGCATCGACGCTCTGGTGATGGCCAATTTTCTTCAGCGCGTTGAGCGCATCCCAGCGCAGTTCGGAGTCCTTTTCATTGCCCGCAAACTCTGCAATCTGAGGAACCAGGTTCGTCTGCCCCCATTCGCCCGCCAGACGGATGGCGGCGGAGAGGAGCGCCCTGTCCGGCGAAGCCAGCAGCGGAGCGATTCCTACGAGGTCGCCTTGCGGCCGAACATTGCGGCCCCTGGCGGCTTCCGCCAAGGCATTCGCGGCACGGAGCCGGGCGGCTGGTTTCAGTGCGCCTTCCCTGGCGAAGGTGGTGTAGAGCGAAGTCAGCTCTGCGGCACCACCGGATTTGCCGATCAGCTCGATCCATGGGCCGGTGCCGTCGGCATCGATGGTCCGTCCGGCAAACAGCCGCTGCATGTAGGGCGCGGTGACCAGGGGAGCTGCGATGCTGGTCAGGGCATCGAGTTGAGCCTCACGCCCGGTGATTTTTTCCGGATGAGCCGCAATTTCCTCCAGCCACGGCCGGGCCAGTTCGTTCACCGACGTCCACGCGGCAAAGTCGAGGAAATTGTCCGCCGCATTTTTTGGCAGATGCTTCAGGACAAGGTCGGCACTTTCAAACGTGCGGATGCGGGCCAGCGCCCGGAAGGCCTCCAGCCTTGCACGAGGATCGCGATCCTCCGCCAGCCATGGTGCGATGGTTCCGACGTTCGTAAGCCCGCGGGCGCCGGAGGCTTTGCCCAGTTCGCGCAGGGCGACCTGCACGCTGGTGCTGTCCGTGGCGCCGGGGTTCAGCATGGCGGTGAGATGGGCGGTGTCACTGGTGCGGCCGCTCAACAGCCATGCGGCGTGGCGGCGCGTGGTTTCATCCTTCACCCATGTGGCGAGGGCCTTTTGCAGATCCGGCACAGGCACCTTCGCCAGCTCCCGGCGTGCCTGTTCAAACTCCCAGCGGCTGGTGGAAAGGAGGCGGGCGAGCAGCTTGTCCACGGGCTGTCCTGCGACGGGCTCCCACGCCAGCGGCTTGCTGTCCTTCGGCGCGATGCGCCAGATGCGCCCGCGCTGCTTGTCGCGGCGGGGATCACGGAAATCCACCTCGCCGTGGTTGATGATCGGGTTTGTCCAGTCCGCCACATAGATGCCGCCGTCAGGCCCCATGGCCAGGGCGATGGGGCGAAACGCATCATTGCTGGTGCGCGTCACGTCCGCCTGGGTCTGGGTCACATAGCCGGACTTGCGGTCCGCGGGATTCCCAGCTGTCGTGAAATCATTGAAGGTGAAGCGCACGATGCGATGCGCCCGGAAGTCATTCGTGATCGCGCTGCCCTGCCACTCCGGGCCAAAGAGCGGGCTGTTGATGATTTCCAGTCCGCAGAACTTCGGGTAGGAGCCGGGGCTGATGCTGTCGATGGTGCGGCGCGCCCCTTCTGAGGGTGGCAGCACCGCTCCTGGAAATGCCCAGGTGATTCCGTTACCATCCGCTCCCGAGGTCAGGAACGTCTGCCCTGCGGCGTCCTCCTGCTGGCCCCAGCAGTTGACGAGGCCTTTGGAATGAACTTCCAGCCGCTCTGTGTTCGGGTCGTAGGCAAAGGCCGTCCCGGAGTTCGCCCGCACCAGGCCCCACGGCGTTTCGATGTGGGAGTGGATGTAGATGGTCTGCTGGAAATAGAGCCGCCCGTCGATGCCCCAGTGCAGGCCGTGAATGATGTGGTGCGTGTCCTCGGTGCCGAATCCGCTCAGCACGATGCGCCGCTCGGACATGAGGCCGTCCGCCCCGGGCCTGCTGAGGTGCAGCAGCTCCGTGCTCGCCCCCACAAAGCATCCGCCGCTGTTGTCAGGGGCGACCCCTGCGGGGATCAGCAGCTTGTCCGCGATGATGCGGGAAGTGTCGGCCACGCCGTCGCGGTTCGTGTCTTCCAGGAGGATGATGCGGTCGTTGCCCGTGGAGGGACCATACTTGGACGAATTCCCTTCCATCAGCGCGCCAAGATCGTCGGGGTTCACCTGCGGGTAGGTGTTCGACGAGGCGATCCACAACCGGCCTGACGTGTCCCAGTTCATTCCGACTGGTTTTTCAATCAGCGGATTCTCCGCAAACAGCGTCATCTCCAGGCCGGCGTCCAGCGTGAACTCAGGACGGGGCAGCGGGGGCAGCGCGGGAAGTTTTGTCTCGCTGGGGGGCTCGGGCGGGAGCGTGCTGGGCTTGCCGGCAGAGATCCCGATCACGTTCGCCTCGGCCTTGTCCACCAGGGGATCAAACTTCGGAATTTCCACCGCATTGCGTCCCTGCTCCCCTTTGCGGAAGCCGAAAATGTACGTGTAGTTCGCCGGGCGGCTGCGGTGGAAAAAGAGCGAATTCTTCCGGAGGATCGCCTCACGGAGCGTCTTCTGCGCCGGCGTCTCCGCGTCCCACGCCCCCGCCTTCCCCGTCCAGCCCAGCTGCGCGGCAAAACTCTGGCTCATGGCCTGCAGTCCGCGTGGCGTGAGGTGGATTCCGTTGTCCGTTGCCTGCGCCAGATCGATGCCGGCCGACTGCTTCCACTCCCCGCGGATGAAAGGGGACTGCTGTTCTGCCGCCAGCGTTTCGATCACCTTTTCATACCCGGCGATCAGCGCGTTGTGCTCCGCAGGATCCGGCAGTCCCGGGCGGGTGCTGCGCAGGTCCTCGTGCCGGACCGGGCCGACAAAGACAAAGCGAACCTTCCCTTCGGGGCTCGCCTTTTTGATCAAATCGATCAGCGCGAGCAGATCTTTGCGGAATTTCTCAGGGCTGTGGTCCAGGCCATAGCGGGCCGGGTCGGGATTCAGCACCGGATCGTTTTTCCGGTAGGTCAGGTCATCCAGGCTGGCCGCCATCCCGTAGCCCAGCACCGCCACGGTGGGCTTCACCACGGCGAGCTGCTCCTTCAGGCTCTCGGTTCCTTTTTCTACGGGGTCAAAACTCGCACGCGACGCCCCCAGCGGGCTGTCCCCGCTGTAGCCCAGATTTCGCACCGCGAAATTCCGCCCCGGAAACTCCTGCCGCATGCGCGATTCCAGGTAGCCGTAGTTGTTCTCCCGTTCGATGAACGCATCCCCGATCAGCAACACACGGTCGCCCTCCTGGATTTCAAGTTTCCTTTCCGCCGCCCAAACAGGGCTGCAAGCCAAAGCCCAGAGGGCCGTGAATCGAATGAATTTAAGCATGATGATGAGGGTGGGTGGTGTGGGAAATGGAACTAAAGGGGGCTGCTGCTGCTTGTTGAGGCCACTGGGGCGGATTCGGTGCGGCCTGACCCCAACCTCCCAATTTGAGCGCAACTCGACAGGAGATGCGAGGAACTTTCATCTGGAAAATTACCTTATAGCGTATCGTCATTCCTGAGCGCCGCCGCGGCAGGTTTCCAACCGGACATCAGCCCGGGACGCTCCGGTCCGTCTTATGCCAGCAGTTTCTCGATCACATGCCCGTGGACATCCGTGAGGCGGCGGTCGATGCCGTTGGTCCGGAAGGTGAGTTTCGTGTGATCGATGCCAAGCAGGTGGAGGATGGTGGCGTGGATGTCGTAGACTGTGGTGGGGTGGTTGCGGTCTTTGGGTTTGTAGCCCCATTCATCGCTTTCGCCTGCGATGGTGCCGCCTTTGATGCCGCCGCCGCAGAGCCAGTTGGTAAAAACGAAGGGGTTGTGGTCGCGTCCTTTGCCTCCCTGGGAGCTGGGCATGCGGCCGAATTCCGTGGTCCAGAGGATGATGGTGTCCTCCAGCATTCCGCGCTGTTTCAGGTCTGCGATGAGTGCTGCGGTGCCCCGCGCCATGCCGTTGGAGAGCGGGCCGTGGTCGCGGTGGATGTCCTCGTGCGAGTCCCAGTTGCGACGGGGAAAGGAGTTGTCGTTGCCGCTCCAGATCTGCACGAAGCGCACGCCCCGCTCCAGCAGGCGGCGGGCGGTCAGGCACTTTTGGGAAAAATGCCACGCTTCTTCATCGGCGTTGATTTCCGCAGGCCAGGTTTTCGGCCCGCCGTCCAGTCCGTAGAGCTTGAGGATTTGTTCAGGCTCGGCTTTGAGGTCGAGCGCATCCGGTGCAGCCAGCTGCATTCTCGCGGCCAGTTCGTAGCTTTTGATGCGGGCCTCCAGCCGCTGATCGCCTTCCCGTGTGGCGGCGTGTTCGTGGTTTAAATTTGCCAGCAAGGATTGCGCGGCACGCTCGCTGTCAGGTGTGATGTAATTTCCCGCCGGATGCGGCCGGAGATCGGCAATGGGGTTTGGCTTACCAGGGTAAATGATGCTGCCGCTGTGCTGGGAGGGCAGAAACGCGGCGTCCCAGTTTTTCACGCCGTTGCTGCCAAATCCCCGATGATCCGGCAGGACCACAAACGTGGGCAGGTTCTCATTCATGGAGCCCAGCGCATAGCTCACCCAGCACCCGGCTCCTGGAAAGCCCGGCAGCACGAAACCCGTGGACTGCAGCAGGGTGGCCTGCGAGTGAACCCCGCTTTTGCTCACCATATTATGCACAAAGGCCATGTCGTCCACATGCGCTCCCAGCGGTGCCACAGTTTCGCCCAGCATCTTGCCGGATTGCCCAAATGGTTTGAAACCCCACACCGGCTTCATCCAGGGGCCGAGGCCGTCCTGAAACGTCTCCACCTTTTCGCCAAAGTCGCTGGGCTTCCCATCATACCTGACCAGCTCAGGCTTGTAATCCCAGAGGTCCAAATGACTGGCCGCGCCTGACATGAAGAGCTGGATCACGCGCTTCGCCCTGGCCGGATGAGTGACGGAGGGATGAATGATGGAGGAAGCGCCCTGCGCCTCATTTCCCAGCAAAGCGGCCAGCGCCATGGCGCCAAAGCCACCACCGCTTTGCCTCAGAAAATCGCGCCGCGTCAGGCCGCCGGATTGCGCCCGGGAACGATGAAATGGAGAATCCTTGTGCATGGTGAGGGCTGTTTCTGGGGCCGGTTGCCGGGCTAAGGCTGGAGTTTGATCTCCCTCCGGCCGGAGTCAGCCCGGGGCTTGGGTTCCAGAGCTGCGATGGCCAGGGTGTCCGGTTTGTTCGGGCCGATTTTGATGGTGTGTTTCCCCATTGAATAGACCCGCGGGTGGAAGCGCCCGCCCTGCGCGCGGACGGTGTAGAGAATCTCTCCCGTGGCGTCCTCGATGATCTGGACAACGGGATTGACGTTGTTTTCAAACAACAGCTCCGGAAGCCAGCCGGCCACCGTGCGCCCGTCGCCGGCGTCCTGTGGGAAGCTGATGGGCCAGCCTGGATACTGTGCCTTGTCCCCCTGGGTCACATCACAGAAACGCGGCCAGCATTCGAAGACGATGGTCCGGGTGGATTTGTTGAACCGGACCAGTCCGTAGCCATCACCGCGCTGCCGCTCGTCTTCGAGATTTCCTGGATTGGCATAGGCCAGCATGGTGATGCGATTGCCAAGTCCATCCTTGTAGTTGCCCGTCCAGGGCAGGGGACTGCCTGGAATGGGATTGGTGCCCGGCTTCTCGTCGTGCGGATGCCACCAGCGATGATAGTAAGTGTTGACAAGGGCCGGGCTGGTGAAGGCATACGGGCCGTCTGCGTCTTCTGTGATCCCGTGCTTTACCACCACGGCGAGGTGCTGGTCCCCGCACAGATGGACGGCCCAGGCACGACGCATGATGGTCAGGGCACGATTTCTGGGTGTCTGCGGCCACCCGTTGCAGTCGAGGTCTGCCAGCAGCCTGGCATCTGCCCGGCCATGCATGTGCACGGCTCCGCAGAAGGCGGTGGCGGAGAGAACGGCCTTCATTTCCGCTCCAGTCCAGTCCCCGGTCCACGATTCAAGAAATTTTTCCTGTCGTTTCCCCAGCAATTCCAATCCGGGCAGGTCAATGGACTTCGGATCAAAGCCGGGAACATTGATGTGGTCCGGGCGCGGTCCCATTTTGGGGATCCTGCCGGCGGGACCGGTCTTGAACTTGCGGTCCTCCAGGATGGCCAGGTCCAGACCGCCTACCAGCATGCGCGTAAAGTAAACGTGCACACCCCTTTTCACATCTGCGGGATCCACCGGGTCTGGCAGGTGCCAGGACTGCTGGCGCTGAACCTGATTCACGTACTCGGGGGGATGGCGATAGCCGCCGTCGGCATCCCCCGGCATGGTGGACTGCTTCCCTTCCTCGCCCCAGACATTGCCATGGCCCACATCGTGGTCATCGGGAATGCAAATGGTGGGGCGGTCTTTGATCACCTCGCGGAACTGCAGGCCGAACTCGATCCAGCCGGCGGTGTGCTCAGTGTGGCGGTACGTCTGGTCGCCGCTGAAAAACAGGACATCGGGGTCGTGCTTGCGCAGACTGGTCACGATTTCGTTGCGATGTCCAACGGTGTTCACTGAATTGCATGACATGTTGGCCACGACTATCTGATCCTTGTCCGCAGGGTCCTTCCGGACGAGACCTGCAAATTGCGCGGTCTCTCCGTGCCGCACACGGTAGGGAACATCCTGCGTGGCATCCCACTGCTCCACACGGAAGTGGGCATCCCAGCCGGGGTAGAGTACCTCAGCCGCGGCGATTTGCCGCCATTCACCGCCGCGCTGCACCTCGAGTCGTGCTTCTCGAACTTCACCGGGCTTGAGCGGGTAGAGCTGGGCGGTCATCTTCAGCACGCCGCTCTGTACGGTGTAAAGGGCAAAGGCGACGACCTGGTCGCGTGGCACATCCATCGAGGGTGCCCCCGCAGTGAAGCCATTCCGCGCTTTAGGATTGCTTTTGGGGCCTTTGGACGCCGCGGATCCGGCGAGCCACCATTCCCCGGTGGTCAGCGTTTCCAGCATCGAATACTCCGGACCGAAGGGCAGACTTGCGGTCTGAGCAGCAACGAAGTCCGGCCGGACTAGCAGTGCGCCTGCACCGGCGGCGGAAAGTTTGATGGCAGAGCGGCGGTTCATGGATTTCATGGCGGGTTTTGGCTGGAATTGGGGGTGGCGGGCAGATTCTGGGGTTCACCTGTTTCAGTGCGCATTGAAGCATAGGGCACTAATCGATAAATGTGAATTCGTTGAGGTTGAAAATGACCCGGCAGGCATTGGCCAGGCCGTGTTGCCGGGCAAAGGCTGTGAGCTGGGATTTTTCCTGCGGGGTGGCGCTGCGGCCCGTGGCGAGGCGGAAGGCGAGGTCGATTTGCGCAGCGGGATCGTCTCCGGCTTCGGCCTTCAGCCGGGCGGCAAAGTGGGTGGCCTGCACGACCATGAAGCCATTGTTCAACAGCGACAGGGCCTGCGATGGGCCGACGCTTTCGTTCCGCTTTTCCACCCGCATGGAGGGATCTGCACAGTCCAGCACCGTCATGAAGGGCTGCGGCTGGGAGCGCACGAGGAAGCGGTAAACCGCCCGCCGCCACGTAGAGCTGTCGTTGGGATCGGCCAGTTCGTATTGATAGTGGGGCGAGTGCTCCGGGCGCTCGACGACGAAGTCTTTCCAGCCGGGGCCGCTTGGTGTGAGGTCGAGTTTTCCACTCACGGCCAGCACGGAATCCCGCACGGCCTCGGCCTCCAGCTTGCGCCGGTTCATGCGCCAGAGCAGGGAATTGCCACTGTCGATTGCACCGGCCCTGGCGTTGATTGCGGACGAACTTTGCCGGTAGGCGGCGCTGGTGATGATGAGCTTGTGGAGCTTTTTCAACGAGCCGCCCAGATCATCGCGAAACGTTGCCGCCAGCCAGTCCAGCAGTTCCGGGTGCGTGGGCACAGCGCCCATGCGGCCAAAATCATTGGCGGTGGTCACGAGGCCGCTTCCAAAATGATAGAGCCAGACTCGATTCACGATGCTGCGGCAGGTGAATGGATTTCGTTTGTCGATGATCCATGCGGCCAGCGCGGCCCGGCGGGCTCCCTCCGGGGCATCGGGAGCGAGATCGAAACGGGCGGGCAGCAGGTCGTTCACTGCGGCCAGACTGGCTGGCTGCATTTCCGCCCGCGGCATGGTGACCTGGCCGCGGGCCAGCAAATGAATGGCGCGGGGTTTGCCGCCAGTACCGCGGAAATTCCCACTCCCGCTGTGCACCGTGCCGGCATAGACGACCTGCATGGGGGGGAGTTTGGTGAGTTCTTTTTTGGCGGATTCCAGCGTTTCGGTATTGGTCTTTCGTGCGGCCTTGGCGGTTTCATCCAGAGCTTTTGCGATCAGCTCATCTCTTTGCTGGCGCAGGCCGGCCAGCTTCTCCCCACCGCCGGTGGCTGCAGGGTAAATGCCGTCGGTCAGGTTTTTGCGGGTCCAGCGCACAGGCGCCTCGATGCTGTCGAGACCGGTAACGCCGGCCCCCAGGGCGACGTTCTTTCCAGTGCTGTCGAACGCCTGCAACTCAGAGAGGGCGCAGATGAAATCGTTTTGCCGCATGGCGAGTTTGGTGGCGGTCACACGGAGGTAGCGGCCGCTCTTTCCTGCTGCGGGAAAGGTTTGCGGAGCGGTGCCCGGGTTGGGGAAATCCTCAAGGTCTTTTGCGGCGATGACCGCCGGTTCGCCACCGAATGCCGGGTCATCACTGGCCTCGATGCGGAAGCGCACGGGAAATCCGAAGCCAGCTCCGATGCCGTTAAAATCATCCCACACTCCGGCCAGCGCCACGTGATCCAGCGCCACACTGCGCCCAAGATCGATCTGCACCCACTTGCGCGTTTCCTGCACCTTTTCGATCTGGCTGTGCCAGCCATACTCAGGTCGCACGCCTTGCGAGGCGGCTTTCTCCACGTCGGTTATCTGCTTTTCCAGCGCAGCCAGCCCGGGGCCGGCGGCTTTGGTCAGTTGTTCGGCAAGCGCTCTCGCTTTTGCTTCCAGCTCAGAGATTTGTGCGGTCAGGGCGCTGCGTTCCGCCCGCAGTTTCGGATCCACATCGTAGCGCTTGTCCGCCCGGTCCACTGCGGCGAAGACCGCCTGCAGCGAATAGTAATCCTCCTGCGAGATTGGATCGAATTTATGATCATGGCACTGCGCGCACTGCACCGTGACGCTGGTGAAGGTGCCGATGGTATTGGCCACCATGTCATCGCGATCCAGATGGCGGGCAATCTTGCCGTCAATTTTGTCCTCCGAGACTTCCTCGTGGCCGATGAAATCCCACGGCCCGGCGGAAATGAAGCCGAGCGCCTCAATGCCATCACGTATGTCCGGAAAAAGCACATCGCCCGCCAGCTGCTCCTGAACGAAGCGCGGGTAGGGCTTGTCCTCATTGAACGCCCGGATCACATAGTCCCGGTAGGGCCAGGCATTGGGGCGGGGTTTGTCTTTGTCATAGCCGTGGGTCTCTCCGAAATGCACCACATCCAGCCAGTGGCGGGCCCAGCGCTCACCGTAGCGCGGGCTGGCCAGCAACCGGTCGACGAGGGCCTCATAGGCCGACGCGCCGGCATCGGCCTCCCTCACAAAAGCCTCCACTTCTTCCGGCGTGGGCGGCAGGCCAGTGAGGTCAAAATACACCCGGCGGATCAGCGTTCGCGCGTCGGCCGGCGGGGCCATCGCCAGGCCCTTCTCCTTGAGCTTCGCTGCAATGAAGCCATCGATGGCGTTTTCGGATCCCGCTGGAACGGCTGGTTTAACAACAGGTTTCAGCGACCACCAGTCTTTCTTGTCTACCAGTTTGACGCTTGCTTCATCCGGCCAGACCGCACCGTCATCGATCCACCGCCGCAGCAGGCCAATCTGCTCCGGTTTGAGCGGCGGGTCTTTTGGCGGCATCTTCATGTCAGCATCCAGGCCTGACACGAATTGGATCAGAGGGCTTTCAGCACTCTTTCCCGGCACGATGTTTGGCGCGTGGTTCTCGCCCTTTGTCAGGGCGATTGATTTCACGTCCAGGCGATACTCCGCCTTCTGCTTTTCCGGTCCATGACATTTCAGGCAGGCGTCCGCAAAGATCGGCTGAATGTCCCTGACAAAATCAACCGCACGCCCGGCCGCTGGCGGCAGGGCGGCAACATCGGCCGCAGCCGCCTGACCGGCCACAGCGCTCAGGGCGACGAAGATGAAATTTCGAATCACTGGTTTTGACTTTAGCCGTTGGGGTTGGTGAAGACAATTCCCAACAGCTCCTTATTCCGGGCTGGGGCATGGATGCACCTGCCCATGGGCCGAGCATGCCCGTCGGAAGGGAGGAACACTGCTTTGCGAAGGGGATGCTGTGAATGGCCAACGGTGAATGCGGGTTGCGGATTTGGAAGTCGACGGGATGTTGACGGGCTTGCGATGGCCATTTTCCCATCACCAGCAGCCTCTCATGAAAACCATCCTCCCCGGCGGAAGCGGACAAGTGGGAACCCTGCTGGCGCGGGCGTTTCACGCGGAGGGGCATGAGGTGGTGATGCTGAGCCGTCGGGTTTTCCCTGCGCCGTGGAGGGTGGTCAAGTGGGATGCGGAGACGCCGGGGGAGTGGGCGGGCGAGTTGGAAAACGCGGACGTGGTCATCAATCTGGCCGGGCGCAGTGTGAACTGCCGCTACACGGCGGAGAACCGGCGCCAGATCATGGAATCGAGGGTGAAGTCCACCCGGGTCGTCGGGCAGGCGATCAGCCGGGCTGCCCATCCGCCCCGGATCTGGCTGCAGTCGAGCACGGCGACGATTTACTCCCACCGGTTCGATTCGCCGAATGATGACCTGACCGGTACGATTGGCCAGAACGATCCCGGTGCGCGCGAGGCGTGGAAATTCAGCGTTGAGGTGGCCCGGGCCTGGGAGCAGGCGGCCAACGAGGCGGACACACCGCACACGCGGAAGGTGCTGCTCCGCTCCGCCGTCGTCATGAGTCCGGACCGTGGCGGAATTTTCGACGTCATGGTTGGGCTTGTCCGCAGAGGGCTGGGCGGCACGGCAGCCTCCGGGCGGCAATACGTGTCCTGGATTCACGATGCGGATTTCATCCGGGCGGTCCGCTGGCTGATCGAGCATGAGGAACTTTCCGGTCCGGTGAACCTGGCCTCGCCCCACCCGCTGCCGAACCGGAAATTCATGCGCCTTTTCCGCGAGGCCTGGGGCACCCGCCTTGGCCCGCCCGCCTTCAGCTGGATGATCACTCTCGGCGCCTTTTTTATGAGGACGGAGACGGAGCTAGTCCTGAAAAGCCGGCGCGTCACTCCGGGGAGGCTGCTCCAGTCCGGGTTTGAGTTTCACCACCCCGAGTGGAGCGAGGCGGTGCGCGATCTGTGCCTGCGCTGGAGGCAGGGGAGGTAGCGCTTTCCCTCTGCCTTTTTGCCGCAACCGTGCGGCGGGCGAAGGGTTCAGGTGGGCAGCCGGTGCAGGGGACGGGGAGAAAATCCTCGAAATCCAGCCTTGCGTCCGGTGCGTCCAAGGCTGACCTCAACGCCGTACTATTTCCATCCGCCCATGAAGATTCACTATCACACCTGCCTTCTGCTCTCCGCCCTGGCCATCGCCCAAGGGCGTGCTGAAACCAATGCGGAGGGCTTCCGCCCTCTTTTCAACGGCAAGGACCTTGCCGGCTGGGACGGAAATCCCGAACTCTGGAGCGTGCAGGACGGGTGCATCACCGGCAAAACCACCGGCCCCGACCAGATGAAATACAACCAGTTCATCATCTGGAAAGGCGGAGTGGTGAAAAACTTCGAGCTTCACGCGAAGATCAAGCAGAGCGGAAACAACACGGGTATCCAGTACCGCAGCAAGGAACTGCCCGCCGTCGGCCAGTGGTCCGTGGGCGGCTACCAGTGCGACATCCATCCTAACCCACCCTACAACGGCATGGTCTACGAGGAGCGCGGACGCGGGATCATCATTCAGAACGGCCAGAGCATCGTCATCGACCCGGAGGGGGCCCAGTGGCTGGTGGAAAATCGGGAGCCGGTGAAGGTGGAGGTGGCCGACTGGCACGACTACACCGTCATTGCGCAGGGAAACCACCTCATCCACAAGCTGGACGGCCAGGTCACCATCGACCTTGTGGATCATGAGGAGAAAGCCCGGTCGCTGGAGGGCATCGTGGCCTTTCAGATTCACCGCGGTCCCGCCATGAGCGTGCAGATCAAGGACGTGATGCTGAAAGACCTGCCGGATGGCGGCCTCGTCACCCTCGCCCAGGCTCCGCTGCCTGCCGGAGCGACCAAAATCGAGAAAAAGGCCGCTCCTGCGCCGAAACCAAAGAAGGAGGCAGCCCCCAAGCCTGAGGCAAAGGCCCCGGTGGAGCGCGGCGCGGCTGTGGGGGAAAACACTGCCACGCCCGTGAGCCGGATCAAGGCACCGAAGGATTTCCAGGTGGAGCTGCTCTACTCCGTGCCGGGCGGTGACCAGGGATCCTGGGTCAACCTCTGCGCGGATGACAAGGGCCGCATCTACGCCAGCGACCAGTACGGCGGCCTCTACCGTTTCACCCCGCCCGCGCCCGGCCAGCCGCTGGACCCGGCGGCGGTGGAAAAGGTGCCCGTCGACATGCGCGCTGTGAACGGCATGGTCTTCGCCTTCGGGGCCCTCTACGTCGGCGTGAATGACTACGAGTCAAAGATCCCCAGCGGCCTCTACCGCATCACGGATTCCAACGGCGACGACCAGCTCGACAAGGTGGAACTGCTCCGCGCCATCGAATCCAAAGGCGACCACGGCGTCCATGCCATCGTGCCCACCCCCGATGGCAAGGGGCTCTACCTCATCAGCGGCAACAACGCCAAACCCACCGAGGCCGCGCCGACCTCCCCCGTTCCCCGCGTCTGGGGCGACGACCACCTGCTCCCCCGCATGCCCGATGGGCGCGGGCACAACCGCGACGTGATGGCCCCCGGTGGCATCATCTACCGCGTCTCCCCAGACGGGAAACAGTTCGAGATCTTCGCCTCAGGCTTCCGCAACATTTTTGACGGCGCGGTGAACCACGACGGCGAACTCTTCACCTACGACGCGGACATGGAGTATGACTTCAACACGTCCTGGTACCGCCCCACGCGGATCAACCACGTCGTGAGCGGCGCCGAATACGGCTGGCGCAACGGCGCGGGCAAGTACCCCGAGTTTTACACCGACAACCTCCCTGCCACCCTCAACATCGGCCCTGGTTCGCCCACGGGCGTCACCTTTGGCTACGGCGCGAAGTTCCCGGCCAAATACCAGAACTCCCTCTTCATCCTCGACTGGAGCTGGGGCAAGCTCTACACCGTCACGCTCAAGCCCGCCGGAGCCAGCTACACTGCCACGAAGGAGGAGTTCCTCACTGGCTCGCCGCTCCCGCTCACGGACGCCATCATCCATCCGAAGGACGGTGCCATGTATTTCGCCATCGGCGGTCGCCGGGTGCAGTCCGGGCTCTACCGCGTCACCTACACCGGTTCGGAAAGCACCGCACCCGTGCCCGCCACCCCCACCAGCACACCGGAGCGCGACCTGCGCCACCAGCTGGAGGCCTTCCACGGCCACCGGGACCCGAAGGCCGTGGAGACCGCCTGGCCGCACCTGGGAAATGCCGACCGCTTCATCAGCTGGGCCGCCCGCATCGCCATCGAGCACCAGCCCGTGGCGGAGTGGGAAGCCCGCGCCCTGGCCGAGACGGATGCCGCCAAACAGCTGCCCGCCCTGCTCGCCCTGGCCGAGACCACCGGCGTCTGCCCGACGCATCGGAAGCCTGACCACGTCGTCAGCACCGCCATGCGCGACAAGCTTTTCGCCGCCCTGCTGAAGCTCGACTGGTCGAAGCTGACCGCCGACCAGCGCCTGGCCTTCGTCCGCATCACGGAGATCGTCCTGCACCGTTTTGGAAATCCGGACGACGCCACCGTGGCCGCCCTCATAGCGAAACTCGATCCGGCCTTCCCCGCCGAGAGCTTTGAGCTGAACTGGCTGCTCTGCGAGACGCTGGGCTACCTCCAGGCCCCGAACACCGCAGCCAAGGCCATGGCCCTCATCGCTGCCGCACCCAGCCAGGAGCCGCAGGTCGAGTACGCCCGCAGCATTCGTTTTCTGAAGACCGGCTGGACCCGGGAGCTGCGCACCGCCCAGCTGGAGTGGTTTCTGAAGGCGGCGAACTTCCGCGGCGGGGCCAGCTTTGACAAGTTTGTCGAGTTCATCCGCAACGACACGCTCGCCAACTTTAGCGAGGGAGACAAGACCGCCCTCGCCGAACTCATCGCGAAAAAGCCCGAGCGGAAGTCCGCCGTGGAAAACGTGGGCACGATGTTCGCCGGCCGCACGCCCACCCAGTGGACGCTGGAGGAGCTGAGTGCCGCCGCACAAACGGGGCTGAAAGGGCGCAGCTTTGAAAACGGGCGCAAGATGTTTGGCGCGGCCGCGTGCTTCACCTGCCACCGCTTCGGCAACCAGGGCGGCATGACCGGCCCGGACCTCACCGGTGCCGGCGGTCGCTACAGCGCGCACGATCTCATTGACCAGATCATCAATCCGAGCAAGGTCATCAATGAGCAGTTTGCCCCCATCGTCGTGACGAAGAACAACGGCGAAATGGTCACCGGCGTGGTGGTGAATCTGAACGGCGACAACGTGATGATCAACACGGACAGTTCCGATCCCTACCAGCAGGCGACGATCGACCGGAAGGACGTCAAGAGCATCGAGCCGAGCAAGGTTTCGCCCATGCCGCCCATGCTGCTGATGATGCTGAAGAAGGAGGAGATCCTCGACCTGACCGCCTACATCCTGAGCGGCGGCGACAAGGCGAACCCCATGTTTCAGCCGTAGCGCCTCTGTTCGTCCCGGGTGCCGGCGGGGCCCCGGGGCGGACTGACATTTTCCCCGCCGCCCAGACTCCTACCCCCTCATGAAAGCCGCCCATTGTCTCATCGTCCTCCTTCTGGCCCTCGTCGCGATGGCCGGTGCTGCGGAGAAAAAACCAAACGTCCTTTTCATCCTCTGCGATGATCTTCGGCCCGCCGCTCTGGGCTGCTACGGATCGCCTGTGGTGAAGACGCCGAACATCGATGCACTGGCCGCCGGCGGGGTCCGGTTTGAAAATGCCTTCTGCACCACCTCGCTCTGCTCGCCCAGCCGTGCCAGCATCCTGACTGGACTCTACGCCAGCCGCCACGGGGTGCGGGACAACTTCACCGAGCTGCCCGCAGCTCTTCCGCACTGGCCGGGCCGGCTGCGCGAGACGGGCTACGCCACCGGCTACATTGGCAAGTGGCACATGGGCGAGAACAATGACGCGCCGCGCGCCGGCTTCGACTGGTTCGTCACGCACAAGGGGCAGGGCAAGTACTTCGACACCGAGTGGAACGTAAACGGCGCCGGCTCCAAACTGGTGCCGGGCTACTACACCACCGTCGTCACTGACATGGCGCTCGACTGGCTCTCGAAGCGTGATGCGGCCAAGCCGTGGGCGCTCTGTCTCGGGCACAAGGCACCGCACAGCTTCTACACCCCCGAGGAAAAGTACGCCCACTCCTTTGACCCGGTCCGCGTGCCGTATCCCGCCAGCGCTTTTGCCCTCGGGGGCAAGCCTGACTGGATCCGCCAGCGGCTGTCCACCTGGCACGGCATCTACGGACCGCTCTTCGAATGGAGGAAGACCTTTCCCGATGAACGCCCGGAGGCGGTGCGCGACTTCGAGAACATGGTGCACGGCTACTGGGGCACCATTCTGAGCGTGGACGACAGCGTGGCGCGCCTGGTGGAGTGGCTGAAAAAGAGCGGCCAGTTTGAAAACACGATCATCATTTTCATGGGGGACAACGGCCTGCTGGAGGGAGAGCACGGCATGGTGGACAAGCGCACCATGCACGAGCCCAGCATCCGCATTCCCATCATTGCACGCGGGCCCGGCCTGCCGTCCGGAAAGGTCGAGCCACGCCAGGTGCTGACCGAGGACGTCGCACCCAGTCTGCTCGACCTCTGCGGTGCCCCGGCGCTGGAAAAAATCCAAGGACGGTCCTGGCGGAAGTTGGCCGGGGGAGGGGACGCAGGCTGGCGCAAGGAGTGGTTCTACGAGTACAACTACGAGAAGCAGTTTCCCTACACGCCGAACATCCGCGGCATTCGCACCGACAAATGGAAATTCATCCGCTACCCGCACGGTGACGGCTCTGCGGACAAGCATCTGGCGGAGCTTTACGATCTCGCGGCGGACCCTCTGGAGCTGCACAACCTGGCCGCAGACCCGGCTCACGCCGCGACGCGCGCCGGGCTGGAAAAGCAGCTCGCCACTCTGCTGAGCGAGCAGGGGCTCACGCCGGACAAGGACAAGATGCCGCTGGACGAGGGCATCAAGGCGCAGCTGCCGGATCAAAAAATCCGCTGACTCGCATGAAATTTCTCCCTGTCATCGGCGCGGTTGCCGGCCTGCTGTTCCCTGCTTTTTGTGCTGCAGAGTCACCTGCCCGCCTGACCGCGGTCAGCATCCACGGGGATGATTTCCACATCAACGGAAAGCCGACCTATGAGGGCCGCACCTGGCAGGGGCGGCGCATCGAGGGTCTGCTGCTGAACTCCCGCATGGTGCAGGCGACCTATGACGACCTGAACCTGGAGTCCGCCGGGCGCTGGGCCTACGCGGACACGGGAAAGTGGGATCCGGAGCGCAATGTGAGCGAATTTATTGCCGCCATGCCCGTGTGGAGGGCGCACGGGCTTCTGGCCGTCACGGTGAATTTTCAGGGCGGCTCCCCCGAGGGTTATTCGTCCTCCCAGCCGTGGATCAGCGGTGCCTTCGAGGCGGATGGGGCGCTGCGGCCCGCCTTTGCCGGCCGGATGCGGCGCGTGCTCGATGCCGCGGACAAGGCGGAAATGGTCGTCATCCTCGGGTATTTTTATTTCGGCCAGGACCAGCGGCTGAAGGACGAGGCCGCCGTCATCCGCGCCACGGACGAGGCCACCCGCTGGGTGCTCGATGGCGGGTGGCGGAACGTGCTCATCGAGGTAAACAACGAAACCAACATCGCCGCCTACGATCACGAAATCCTCAAGCCGGCACGGATTCACGAACTCATCGAGCGGGTGAAGAAGGTGGAGCGCGACGGCCGCCGCCTGCTCGCGGGCACCAGCTATGGCGGGGGCGGCATTCCCCGGGAAAACGTGGTCCGGGTTTCCGACTTTCTCCTTCTGCACGGGAACAACGTGAAGGAGCCGTCCCGCATTACTGAGATGATCAAGGAAACGCGTGCCGTGCCCGGATTTCACACCATGCCCGTGCTTTTTAACGAGGACGACCACGAGGAGTTCGACCAGCCGCAAAACAACTTCACCGCAGCTGTCGCAGAGCACGTCTCGTGGGGGTGGTTCGACTATCGGCGAAAGGGCGAGGCCAGCGAGGAGGGCTACCAGTCCCCGCCGGTGAACTGGGGCATCAGCTCCGGCCGGAAGCGGGCTTTTTTCAACAAAGTCTCTGAAATCACCGGCATCCCGAAACCATGAAATTGCGTCTCCGCCTTCTGCTTGCGCTGCTGCTCCTGTGCACCGGATCCATCCAGCCTCTTGTGGCAGCCGGGGGCGGTGCGCCAAACATTGTTCTCATCCTGGCCGATGACCTCGGCTATGCGGATCTCGGATGTTTCGGGGCAAAGGACATCCGCACGCCGAATCTTGACCGGCTGGCCGGGCAGGGGACGAGGTTCACAAATTTCTATGTGGCTCAGGCAGTGTGCACGGCCAGCCGCGCCGCGCTGCTCACTGGCTGCTACCCGAACAGGATCGGCCTGCATGGCGCGCTCAACCACACGAGCCGGAACGGACTTCATGCGGATGAGTGGCTGCTGCCGGAAATGCTGCGCGATCGGGGCTATGCGACGTCCATCGTCGGCAAGTGGCACCTCGGCACCGCTGCGGCCTTCAATCCTCTGCGCAACGGCTTCGACGAGTGGCTGGGCATTCCCTATTCGAACGACAACTCCAAATTTCATCCCGTACTTGCCGCTGAGATGCCGCCGCTTCCGCTTTTCGATGGACAGCGTGTGATCGAGCAGGACCCCGACCAGAGCCAGTTCACACGCCGGTTTACCGACCGTGCGGTGTCGTTCATCGAGCGCAATGCCAGCCGGCCGTTTTTTCTCTACCTGCCCCACGTCATGCCGCACGTGCCCATCGCGGTTTCGGAGAAATTCAAGGGCCGCTCAAAGCACGGGCTGTATGGGGATGTGGTGGAGGAGCTGGACTGGTCTGTTGGTGAAATCCTCGGCGCGCTGGACCGGCTGAAGCTCGCGGAAAACACGCTTGTCATCTTTTTTTCGGACAATGGTCCGTGGCTCAGCTACGGCGAGTACGCCGGGTCCGCCGCCCCGCTGCGGGAGGGGAAGCTCACCGCTTTTGAGGGGGGCATGCGTTCGCCGCTGCTGGTGCGCTGGCCGGGAAAAGTGCCGGCGGCCCGTGTGTGTGACGTCCCCTGGATGGCCATCGACTGGCTGCCCACCCTGCGGGAAATCACCGGCGGCAAGGCCCCGGAGCGGAAGATCGACGGCGTGAGTGCGGTTCCGCTGCTTTTTGGCAAGCCGGGAGCCCGGGCTCCCCACGAGGCCCTGTTTTTCTATGCAGGCGATGAACTGCACGCCGTGCGGAGCGGGGACTGGAAGCTGCATTTCCCTCATCCCTACCTGACCACGGCAGGGGAGCCGGGCCGGGGCGGGAAGCCGTCGAACTGGGGCCGGGGCACCCCGCGGGCCATCACGGACTCCAGCATGGATGCCATCGCCAGCCGCCATGGTCAGCGTGTGGAGAAGCTTGAACTGTCCCTCTTTGATCTCCGCAGCGACCCGGGGGAGCAGCACAACGTCGCCGCCGGGCATCCGGACATCGTCGCGCGGCTCACCGCGCTGGCCGCTCCCGCCAGGGCGGACCTGGGCGATTCACTCACCGGAGTCAAGGGAACCGGGCTTCGTCCGGCAGGGCTCGATCCACTCCCGGGGAAGCCCTGAACTCCGCGAGGAGCGCGCTTTTTCCCGGGCGCGGGGAGGGGCATGTCCGCATGCCGGGTTTTCAGGCTGCGAATGGCGGAGGGGGAAGGAATCGAACCAACCCCGGACAGGATGACTGCCCGACAATAGTTTTGAAGACTACGGCGGCCACCAGGCACACAACACCCTCCTCACATCAACACCCTGACAGCGGCCACCCGGTCTGGCAATGGGCCATTTAACAGCGGATGGGGAGGCCCTCAAGAGGGGAGGGGCGCCGCTGGTGATGGAGAGGGCCGGTTCCGGACGCGACTGCGACCATCGCGCCCCCGGCAAGCCCGGCCTGCCCAAACCGGCCGATTTCATTTGCCGTTCCGCTGCCTTCAGCGAATGAGGGACCCCGCCATCCACCCGCGTTCTGCGAACACCGCCCGCCCCATGATCCTTGATGCCACCTGCCAGCTGAACTACCGCAATGCGGAGGAGGTTCCCGCCGTTTTCATGCTGCGCCCGCGCAGCGGATGGGCCCAGTGGGTCATGCGGGAGGAGTTCCACATTTCCCCCCAGGTGCCGGTGGTCGAGTTCACCGACGTTTACGGAAATCTCTGCCAGCGGACGGTGATGCCGGCGGGCGATTTTCACCTCTCGGTCAGATACCGTGTCCTTGTTTCCGACACGGTGGACAAGGATGAGGCGGCTCCGCTCATGGCGGTCCAGCAGCTGCCGACCGACCTCCTGCACTACCTGCTGCCGAGCCGCTACTGCCAGTCGGACCTCCTCTACACCCTCGCAAAATCCATCGTCACAAATCTTCCGCTCGACTACCGTCAGGTCGAGGCCATCCGGGCGTGGATTCATTTCCACGTCGCCTATGTGTCCGGCAGCAGTGACAGCTCCACCTCCGCCCTGGAAACAGCAGAGTCGCGCCACGGAGTTTGTCGTGACTTTGCCCACCTCGGCATCGCACTCTGCCGCGCGGTCGATGTTCCCGCGCGCATGGTGGTTGGTTTTCTGCACGAGCTTTACCCGATGGACCTGCACGCCTGGTTCGAGGCGTTCATCGGCGGGCGGTGGTTCACCTTTGACGCCACCCAGCCCCTCACCCGGGGAAACCGCATCGTCGTCGCCTATGGGCGCGATGCGGCGGACGTCGCCCTCGCCACCATGTTCGCCCCCTTCGCCATGCAGGACATGTGCGTCACGGTCACACCGGCTCCCGCTGGTTGAGATTCCGGTTCAGCCCAGACGCCCGCCCCAAACCCGGGCAAAGTGGTGCGCCAGTCGCAGTTTTTTCGCCACGCCCACGGAAATGGCGAAGGGATAAAGCGGCGCTTCACCCAGGCTGTGGGAGATCTCGTTCAGCACCGAGGAGAAGCACATCCAGCGCTGCAGCCAGGCGAGGAACTCCCCATCCGCCAGGCCCGACTGGGGCAGCATGGGCGGCAGCGTGCCCGCCCCGCCCCGGAGCATGACCAGAGGCAGCGCCATGTGCTGCACCTGCAGGCCGAGGCTTTCGCACGTCTCCAGCCCGTCCACGATCTGGAGGTAGTGCGACCACGTTTCCGCCCAGTCCTCCCACGGGTGGGAGGCCGCGTAGCCGCTGATGAAGTTCGCCTCCCAGCCTGGAGGCGGTCCCTGCTCGTAGTGCGCATTGAGGGCGACGCCATAGTCCAGCCACTCGTCGCCAAAGACGGCGCGAAAGCCCAGCCGGAGCGGGTCATCCCACTGCAGGTCGGAGAGGAAGCGCTGCCAGAAATAGTGGGCGCTCTCATGCCGGAAATGTCCCAGCAGCGTCCGGCTGCTCTCCCCGAGCTGCTGCTGGTTGATCTGCCGGTAGACCTCGTCCGCCTCCTCCAGGTTCACCGTGATGATCCCGTTCAGATGCCCGGTCGTCACCGTCGGGTTGGCCACCGTGCTCACGATGTCAAAACCCAGCCCCGCCTGCGCATTTTCGGATTTTGGCTGGAGCGGGATTCCCAGCCGCAGCAGCGAGTAAATGAGGCGCCGCTTCGCCATTTCCATGCGGCCCCAAAGCCTTAAGTTCCGCTCATTTCCCAGATCCGGGATCGTGCGGTTCATCCGGCACGCCACGCAGAGCGTCTCCGGAGCAGCTGCGGGCAGCAGCCAGTTGCACACGCTGTGCTTCACCCCATTCGCACACCGCTTCAGCCCGCTGCCGGGCGCAGCGGCGGACATCCTGCCGCTCACCGGATCATAGCCTGCGGGACTCCCGCACTTCAGGCAGCGTGAACTGCCAAAAAAGATAACATTGCCGCAACTGCACGTGAATCGTTCCATGGGGGGGATGCCCGGCTTCGGGCAGTTCCCCCATACCCGTCTTTCAGGGCAATGTCATGCGACACCTCCATCAATTGCACCGCCCCCCCGGACCGCGTGAAATCCCGGATTTCCCATTTGGCGGCAGGCCGCTCCACGCTTAGTTCCGGGACGGCCCCGCACCATCCGGTGCGCCCGGCGCCGCTTCAGTTGACCACCTCCACTCCGCCACCGTCACCACCATGTCTGTCAGCCTTCATCCCTACTTCAAAGCCCGCGCCGGACAACTCGACGCCTGCCTGGCCCTGCTCCCCGCCTTTGTGGAAAAAACCAGCACCGAGTCCGGCTGCCTCTACTACGAGTTCACCACCTGCGGCGACGAGATCTTCTGCCGGGAGGCCTACACCAGTGGCGCCGCCGTCCTCACCCACCTCGCCTCCGTCGGCCCCCTGCTCGACGAACTGCTCAAACACGCCGACATCACCCGCCTCGAGATCCACGGCCCCGCCTCCGAACTCGAACGCATCAAACCCTCCCTCGCCGGCCTGAACCCCGCATGGTTCACCACCGTCTGCGGCGTGGCAAGGTAGGCTGCACCGCCCGCACGGGCCGCCGGCACGTATTGGCCGGGTGCCGATGCAGGCGGGTGTTTAGGCCTGTGTGGGTGACGAGCGCAGCCAGGCTGCAATTTCCTCCCAGCCTTCCAGGTCCAAGCGCTCGACGAATACGCGAATGGCGATATCCTCCGGCAGGCAGGCAGAAAACTTCAGTTGGGTCAACCACTGAGGGGAGGGCTTCGCGTTTTCCAGCAATCCCTTTCTGTCCAACACTGCCAGACAGGATCTGATTTTAAACCAGGAAACCCCCGCCGACTTGTCAATGAATACACTCAGGTCCGACCCGTGTGTTTCAGCGCGGAGCCCAACCGCGAGAGCCCTCGCAATAACCAGGTTCAGGTGGCCTCCAGCGTAGGTGAAAAATTCGACGCCCCGCGCCTCAGGAAGGCAACGGGTTGAGTTCTCCCGGAGGAAGGCATTTTCGAGCCTCGCAGCGTCTATGGCCTGCACACCCAGCCTCGTCAGCCAGGGCGGACGGGTGTCCTCAATCAGCAGCCCAAGCATGGACTGGCACAGCTGGTAGGAGAGGGCCACGCCCGGACGCTGGTGTGGCTGCCCTCATTTCTCAG